>CBCTIZ010000001.1:0-323611 GCA_965147105.1 uncultured Collinsella sp.
TATCGTTGGGGCCAGGCCCGATTTTGCCTCTTGACAATGTCCTGCTCATATTAAACAGGAACAGGCCCGCCGGCAGTTAGCTGCCAGCGGGCCTGTTCCCGAAGTACACCGTTGAATCGCACAGAGGGGAGGGATGCGAATCAAACTCAACAGGGCAGGCTTTTTCATCGCCTATTGCCTGCTCCGTTGCTGAAACCAATATAGTTCACCGTGGTTTACTTTCTGACGGCAAAGTACGCCGCCACACCTTCTCCATAAGTTAGCTCTGGTAAACCTACAGCGTAAAACCACCACAAAGGGGACAGGCGCCTTTGTGGTGGTATCCGCCACGGCAGAACCGCTAGAGCCCGGCAGGCCAGCGACAGGCGGCCAAGTCGACGTGCATGTCGTCCTTAAACGCCACACCCTCCCCTAGCAAAAGCTCACGTTGAGCATCAGGGCCGCCAAAGGCAAAGCCTTCGCAAATGCGACCGTCGGCAAACACCACACGATGGCAGGGAATCTGGCCGGGGCGCGGATTACTATGCAGGGCATACCCCACGTACCGCGCACTTCGTGGACGACCGGCAAGCAGCGCCACCTGACCATACGTGGCGACCATCCCCTCGGGAATCTGCTCGACCACCTCGTACACCCGTTCAAAAAAGCCCTCAGACGCCATTGCTCGCTCCCTTCCACCCGGAAAAGCATAAACCACCACAAAGGTGCCTGTCCCCTTTGTGGTGGTTTATGGCAGGTCGGTTAGTTGGCGGGCTGGAAGAAGGCTACTGCTACGGCGCCGGGGCCAACGTGGGTACCGATGGTGGCGCCGATGGTGTGAACGGGCAACTCGCCCTCGGTGTGGCCAGCCCACAGTGCAGCGCTGTCCTCGATATACTTCTTGAGCACCGCATCCGAAAGACCCGTATAGCCGAGCGCCAGCGGCATGGAAAAGTCGATGCCGCCCGCCTTTTCGACCTTTTGGTTCAGCAGGTTGCGGCCGTTCTTGGAACCGCGCGCCTTGCCCAGCTGCACGATCAGACCGTCCTCGACAGCCACCACAGGCTTTACGTTGAGCAGCGTGCCCACGGCGCCGGCCGCAGCAGACAGACGACCGCCACGCACCAGGTACTCCAGCGTCTCGAGCAGGCCGATAACGACCACGCGGTCACGGACGGCCTCGACGGCCGCCGCGATCTGAGCCGCACTGCGGCCCTCGTCCACCAAGCGCAGCGCATACTCGACCAGGATACGCTCGCCCAGAGTGACGTTATTGCTATCCACCACGTACACGTCGCCGCCCGGCGCCTCGGCAAGTGCGGTACGGGCACTCTGATTGGTGCCCGAAAGCTTAGCGCCCACGGTAATAATCACAGCCTCATCGCCGGCTTCACGCGCCTCGACAATCGCCTGCGAAAACGCGTACGGGTTGACCTGGCCGGTCTTGGGCAGCTCATCGCGCTCCACGAGCATCTCGTAAAAGCGCTGGTGATCGATGTCGACGCCATCCATGTACACATCGGTGCCAAAGGTGACGGACAGCGGCAGAACACGCAGAGCGGGATGCTCAGCCGGCGACATATCGCTCGCGGAATCGGTAATAATACGAATGGACATAGCGAATCCTTTCTTGCGCAAGTCCCGCGCAGGGAATTTTGACAGCAATGCCCCGGCACGGCATACGCGCTCAAACGGGACTATGCAGTTGTTAAGTTGTTAATTGGAAGCAAATGCCTTGGCGGCCTTAGATCTCGCGCAGGGTGTTGAGAATCGTGCGCAGCGACGCATACATCTGCTCGCGCTGCTCCACACCCATAGCCTTACCGGTGGCATCGAGCACCTCGCGAATGATGCGGTCCGCCTCGCTCATGCTCTCGCCGCCCAGGGCAGTCAGGCGCACCGGAGCACGATACTTAACGGCGGCATCGCCCGAATCATCGACCTCGACGTAGCCGCCCTCCTCCAGATGCGCAAGCGTGCGCGAGACGGCAGCGCGGGTCACGCCAGCCATGCGGGCGAGGTCGGCACCAGTCAGGCCGTCCTTGCTGCGCTCAAGATAGTAGAGGCACATGACGTCGGAGCCTTTGAGGCCCAGCCTTGCACCTTCGGACGTCTTGATGCGCTGAATCTCCTTGTAGAGGCCGCTGATCAGTCCGACAAAGTCCTCAAAACGTGTCTCGTCGTTCCACTGCATGGTGACGACCGCCTTTCGCTTGCATAATGCTAACGGGTAAACATCTTAGCCGTACTTAACGGCCGCCAGCCCTGCACGCCCTATTTGTTAACCCATCAACATAAAAACCACCACAAAGGGGACAGGCACCTTTGTGGTGGTTTGGGCCGAGCTACAGTTCCACGCGCGGGTTGTCGCGGGTCACGAGCGTCTTAACCAGAACGGTGGCACCCAAATACCGCTCGAGCAGATCGGCAAGACGGTCGATGGCGACTTGGCAGTCCCCCATTCGCTCGGGCTCAACACACTCAATCGCCAGGAACGCGTCGGCTGAATCGTCGGAAAGGGCCGTTCGAACGCCGTCGCGCCAGTTCCAGCAGCGGCACACGGCGCCCGCATCATCGATGTAGGCAAGCTCACCGGGAAGTGTCGGGTCGTCCGCCTCCTCGCCGAGCGGCAGGAACGCGTCGCCGCCGTCGGTCACCGTCAAGCGCAGATTGCCCTCAATAGCGTGCAGATCCTCACCGCCGACGGGCAGCGCATAGGTCAGCGAAATCGTATTGTAGATATCCACCGCCGGCGTGATGTGGCCGACCGGCTTGCCTTTGAGCACGCGCTTAAGCAGGTTCTCGATCGAGCACCGCGCTCCCTTCTTGGTCTTGAACTGACGATACGCCTCGCGCCATGCCTTGACCGGCGCGTTCTCGCTGATGGTGTCGCTCGTCAGATGACGCTCCGCATCGATGTTGGCGCGGTCGAGCAACGCGGCAATAGCATCCACGTCCTCTTGGGGAATCTGTGCCGCGGGCTTCATGCCCTTTACGACCACAACGCCGACAGCCGCCTGCGGAAACAGCTCCCAAAACGAATCCTCGGCAACAAAGCTCTTCATATGCTCTCCCTTCATAGCGTGCACCCGAGTGTGGGTGCCTAAACAAAAAGCGCCCTTACGACGGCCACCTTCAAAGTCCTACGGTGCCGCCACAAGAGCGCTTACGCTGTCCCCATCCGGAGAAGGGGACGATATGTCAGGCGTATTGTAACCCGAGTCATCCACACGAGCAAAACCACCACAAAGGTGCCCCCTTTATGATGGTTTTGAGTCTGAGGCGACGCTAGTGGCGGAGCCCCAGCAGGCCGCGGCCGCGATGACGGGCCTCGGCGGACACCTGGGCGTGCGGACCGGCGGCTTTGACGGACTCGGGCAGGTGCGAGTACTTCTTCTCGAAGTTCTCCTCGAACATCACCGCCAGGTTGTGAGCGGCCTCGTCGTAGCGCGCGGTGCTCTGCCAGCACTGGCGCGGCACCAAGATGCCGTCGGGCACACCGTGGCACGTGGTGGGAATGTCGACGTTAAAGATGTCGTCGTGCACGAACTCGCTGTCCTCGATGGTACCGTCGAGGGCGCGCGCGACCAGCGAGCGCGTGTAGGCCAGCTCGATGCGATGGCCTACGCCGTAGCCGCCGCCGATCCAGCCGGTGTTGACCAGGTACACACGCGTGCGGCCGTCGGCAATGCGCTCGCCGAGCATCTTGGCGTAAACCATGGGGTCGAGTGGCATAAACGGCTCGCCGAACAGCGAAGAGAACGTGGGCGTGGGCTCGGTGACGCCGACCTCGGTGCCGGGAATCTTAGCCGTAAAGCCCGTCACAAAGTGGTACATGGCGGCATCGGCCGTCAGGCGCGAGATGGGCGGCAGCACGCCAAAAGCGTCGCAAGTCAGGAACAGCACGACACTCGGAGTGGTGCCCATGCCCTTAGTCCACGCGTTAGGAATGTGCTCCACGGGATAGGCCACGCGCGTGTTGTGCGTGATCGAGATGTCGTCGTAGTTGGGCTTGCGGTTCTCGTCGAGCACCACGTTTTCGCAAATGGCGCCAAAACGGACGGCGTTGAAGATCTCGGGCTCGTGGAAGGCGTCCAGGCCCTCGCATTTTGCGTAGCAGCCACCCTCGATGTTGAAGATACCCATGTCGGACCAACCGTGCTCGTCATCGCCGATCAGCAGGCGCGTGGGATTGGCCGAAAGCGTGGTCTTGCCGGTGCCGGACAGGCCAAAGAACACGGCGGTCTCGTGCGTGACGGGGTCCATGCTGGCCGAGCAGTGCATGGGCAGCACGTCGTCCTCGACGGGCAGCAGATAGTTCATGACGCTAAAGATCGACTTTTTAATCTCCCCGGAGTAGCCGGTGCCGGCGACCAGAATCACGCGTTCCTGGAAGTTGATGACCACGGCAGCGCTGGAATTGAGGCCCTTGATGGCGGGGTCGCACTGGTAACCGGGCGCTGCGAGCACGCAGAAGTCGGGCTCACCGGTGCGCGCGATTTCGCGGGCGAGCGGGCGGGCGAGCATCTGCTTGATAAAGAGTGCCTGGCTGGCACGCTCGCAGGCAACGAGCAGTCGACGCGTGTGGTTGCGGTCGGCACCTGCCATGCCGCGGGTGACGAACACGTCGCGCTCGTTGAGATAGTCGACGATACCGGCCTTGATGACCTCATAGCTCTCGACGGACAGCGGGCGGTTGACCGCGCCCCAGGCGATCTTGTCGTGAACATCGGGGGTGTCAACGATAAAGCGATCGTTGGGAGAACGGCCGGTGCGCTCCCCCGTCTCGATCACCAGCGCGCCGTTGGATGCCATGCGGCCTTCTTCGCGGCGGATAGCGTACTCGACGAGCTCCGCGGCGGGTAGATCGACCAGCAGACGGGGCTGACTCTCGGCGGGATCTTCAACGAGCGTAATACCAAAGTTGGACAAAACTTCTGCAGGGGTAACACCAGGCATGGGGCCTCCTTTAAAAACGCGACACATGGACGCGGCGCGCACTTTACTCACGTAAAGTCCTTTGTACCCGATATGCAAAAACGTTTTTGCGGCAAGGGCGGCAAGCCCGCCCAACGGTCAAAAATCGCAGGCAAGCGACCTAGTCATTGGGGACGTTCTTAAACGACTAGTC
Source organism: uncultured Collinsella sp. (assembly GCA_965147105.1). GTDB lineage: Bacteria > Actinomycetota > Coriobacteriia > Coriobacteriales > Coriobacteriaceae > Collinsella. The sequence goes on from CBCTIZ010000001.1 coordinate 5,111, forward strand.
ATTGGGGACACTCTTGAACAGGCAACATCCAAGGAGTGTCTCCGGATGCCGGCACTTAGGGACGTTCCCAAGTGCCGGCACATAAGGAACGTCCCTAAGTGCCGACTACTGAATGGCGCCGCCGAAATAATCGAACACTCCGTTCAAAAACACGAGCGAACACCGCCGCGTCTATACTAGAACGCAGCAATAGAAAGGACCCCGCTTTGAGCATCACGCCCCTCGATAGCATCCGCCGCGCCATCGCCCGCCGCAACGGCGTCGCCGACCCCGCCGTATCGGGCGGGGCACACGGGCAGGGCGGACGCATCGAGAACGGCCTGTTCCCCGCATCGCACACCGCCGAGGAGCTCGCACGAATCCAAGAGCTAAGCCAGCGTAACGCCGGCGGTCCCGACAGCAGCCGGGCCACACGCCGTCGACGTGAGAGCGGGCGCGAGCCCGGCCCCGTCCGCCGCATGGTCAACGCTTGGTGGAACCGTCTGCTCGGCGCCGTCTACGGCGGCGGCTTCTCCATGCAGGAAGCGGAATACGAGGAGCACGCCACCAGTCGCGACTATCTTTGGAACACCCTCGGCACCGCCGTGTGGGGCTTGGCGTTTCCGCTGCTCACCATCGTGTCCACGCAGCTCGTGGGCGCCGAAGAAGCAGGCAAATTCTCCATCGCCTTCGTCACCGGCACGCTCATTATGATCGCGTGCAACTACGGCGTGCGCAATTTCCAGGTCTCGGACATCGACGAAAAGACGTCCTTCGCCTCCTACCAGCTCAATCGTTGGATCTGCGGAGCGCTCGCCCTAGGCTGCGGCCTCATGTACAGCAGCGCCCGCAGCTATGACGCGCAAATGGCGACGATCGGCCTGGGCGTCTACCTGTATAAGGTCATCGACGGCGTCGCCGACGTGTACGAAGGCCGCCTGCAGCAGGCCGACAAGCTCTACCTGGCCGGCATGAGCCAAACGCTACGCTCCGTCGGCGTCATCGCGGTCTTTAGCGTGGCACTGTTCCTCACGCGCAGCATGCCCATCGCGGCCATGGCCATGGGCATTGCCGCGATTGCCTCGCTCGTGCTGGTCACCGCGCCGCTCGCCCTGCTCGAGACCGAAAAATCGCGCCGCGTGAGCCTGCACGAGGTCGGCCACCTGTTTGTCCAGTGCGCCCCACTCTTTGGCGCGCTATTCCTGTTCAATCTTATCGAGAGCATGCCCAAGTTTGTGATGGAAGGAACACTGGCCTACAAATACCAGCTGTACTTTAATGCCCTGTTTTTTCCAGCTCAGGCTATTCTGTTGAGCATTGGATTTGTCTATAAACCGCAGCTCCTGCGCTTGTCGAGCATTTGGGCTAATCCTCGCAAGCGTCGTCGCTTTGACCTGATTATTGTTGCCGTTATGGCGCTGATCGTGGTCATCACCGGCGTGTGCGCCGCATTTATGGCAGGTCCCGGTATTCCCCTCATGAGCTTAATGTACGGTCTCAGCTTTGAGCGCTACCGTACGCTGGCGCTGCTGATGGTCGTCGCCGGCGGCGTCACCGCGGCCATCGATTTTATCTACGCCATCATCACGGTGCTGCGCCATGCCGGCGACGTCACCAAGATCTACCTGATCTGCTTTGCCGTGAGCGTGGTGCTCCCGGTGATCTTAATCAACCTGCTGGGCCTGATGGGCGCCGTGGTGAGCTACCTGGCCATCATGGCCCTACTGCTGGTGCTGCTGATTATCGAGTACCGCCACATCCGTCAACGCATAGAGAGGGACCGGAATCCATACGACGCCTAATTGCGGCGATGGGAGCAGCTAATTTGCGGTGGAATCACCCCGGCTGGGGTCTCGTTGCAGACACGCAAAACTAAGTGAGTAGACTTTTACCGAATCCCCGACCACACCGACGGAGCACAAGTCTGTGACCTGCGGTTTTATTGAGGAAAATAAGTTGGGTGCTCGGCATTTCCAAAAATGTCTACTCACTTAGCCAGCGGGCAGCCAAATGATTATTTAATCCCCGTCCCAGAGAAATCAATTAGCGGGCAGAAGGGCAAAAGTAGTCAAAAAAGTCCCGTCCCAAATTAGCTACCACTTGCACCGATTATTCGCCCGGGTTGATGTTCGCGTAGAACTCCGCCCCGTCGTCCAGGCGCAGGATGCCCACGCGGCCGAACTCGGAGCCGGTGGCGGCGGCGCAGTCGATGTCGATGCGATCGGGCACACCGGCAGTGTCCTCGCCGCCCAAGCGCACGATCTGCCCGCGTCCCGATTCCTCATCGAGCCCCGCCAGACCACCGACCTCGCAATAGCGACCAAGCGATACCGTGGGAGTGTGACCGCTCACCACGACCGGGCCCCTGCCCTCGGTAGAAAGCAGCCCGGTCGGCACATCCCAATAGCCGTGACGAATCCATAGCAGGTCATCGGACGACTGCACCGCGAGCATCTGCTGCAGCAGCTCGCGATCGGCACCCACCGCTCCGACGCCATCGGCACAATCGACACCATGCTCAAGCAAAAACGCACGCGCCGCCTCGGTCTGAATGCCGGCGTGCACCAGCAGGTACGGCCGCTCGGCAGTCTCGACCACCGCGTAGAGCGGCAGCGCGGCCATCCATCGCACGAGTTCCTCGTATGCCTCATATTCCATGTCGTTGAGCTGCTCGCGCGTCGTCCAGCCACCGTTGATATCCCAGGTCTCGGCATCGAGCGGATCCTGGCCAATGATGGCATCGAGCATGATCTGCTCGTGATTGCCCTTGAGCACGCGGGCGTTGGGCAGCGAGCGCACGAGCTTAATAACGCCGACCGGATCGGGCCCGCGATCGATCATGTCGCCCAGCACGTACAGCGTGTCGTCGGACGTCAACGAGATCTTGGACAGGGCCTCGTCAAGCGCACGCACGTGCCCGTGAGCATCAGATGTCACATAGATCGCCATGGAACGCCTCTCCTTGCATTGCGACCGAAGCCCAACGCCGCAACTAAAACTTCAAGTTGAACTTAAACGTTACCCATTGTACTCCGTCGTAATAAAGCTGGGAAGGGTTTACAAACGACAGTCATTCCAACGGTCTCCTGTGACGATATCGCGCACGCCCGCAATCCAACCCCATAAACCCACCATCTTTGGGTACAAATAACCGCAGACAACTGACCGTGCCACGCCAACCACCCAGGAGCGGACACTCCCTATGAACCAGATTCTTCTCTTTATCGGCCTCGTCATTATTTTGTGCCTGACCATCAAACCCGTCGGCAAAAAGCTCCCCTTCCCCACCCTGCTCATCTTTATCGCGCTCGGCATGCTGTTGGGCGTCAACGGCCCGGCGCATATCGACTTTAGCGACTATGCGCTCACCGAAACCGTCTGCAGCACGGCGCTGTTGTTCATCATGTTCTACGGCGGCTTTAACACCAATATCGACCGTGCCAAACCCGTCTCCGTGCCCGCGGTGTTGCTGAGCACGCTCGGCGTCGCCATCACTGCCGGCATCACCGGCGTGTTCGCCCACTTTGTGCTGGGCTTCGACTGGATCGGCGGTCTACTGCTGGGCTCGGTCGTAGCATCCACCGATGCGGCCAGCGTCTTTAGCATGCTGCGCGAGCACAGCCTTTCGCTGAAGGGCGGCACCGACTCGCTGCTCGAGGTCGAATCGGGCTCCAACGACCCCGTCGCCTACATGCTCACCGCCGTGCTCGCCACACTCGCGGCCGGCGGCGACATCAACATTCCCGCACTGCTGGCCAAGCAGATTATCCTGGGCGTGGGCCTGGGCCTTGCCATCGGCTGGGCGGCGGGCCGCCTGATTGAACGCGCGCACGCAACGGCCGAAGGCGCGCAGACCATCTTTTTGTTCGCAGTGGCGATCGTCGCCTACGCGCTACCAAGCTATCTGGGCGGCAACGGCTTTTTGGCTGTATACCTGGCCGGCATTGTGCTGGGCGCCAGTGACATCACCGGCAAAGTCGAGATGGCGCACTTCTTTGACACCCTCACCGAGATGGCAGAGATGACGATCTTCTTCTTGCTCGGCCTGCTCGTGACGCCCGCGCGCCTGCCGCAGATGCTGCTGCCGGGCCTGGCGCTCATGGCGTTTATGCTCTTCGTGAGCCGTCCCATCGCCGTCGGCGTGCTCCTGGCGCCCTTTAAGACGAACCCCCGCCAGGTCGCGCTCGTAAGCTGGGCGGGCCTGCGCGGAGCAGCTTCGGTCGTCTTTAGCCTCTTTGCCGTGGTGGCCGGCGTTCCCGGCGGACACGACCTGTTTGACCTGGTATTTGTGATCGCCGTGTCGAGCATCGTGGTGCAGGGCTCGCTGCTGCCGGCGGTGGCCAAGAAGCTCGATATGATCGATGCGGAAGGCGATGTGCGCCGCACTTTTAACGACTACCGCGACGAGGACGGCATGTCGTTCGTCAAGCTCAAGGTAGGCGCTGGACATCCGTTTGCCGGTCGCTCGCTCGCCGACATTGGCAGCGCCACAGACATGCTCGTGGTCCTGGTGCTGCGCGACGGGGCGCACCCGGTACTGCCCAATGGCGACACCGTGATCCAGGAAGGCGATCTGTTGGTGATGGCCGCGCCGACGTTTGAAGAGCGTGCCGAGGTTACGCTGCGCGAGGTCACCGTGACCCCCCACGGTCGCTTGGCCGGCCAGCGTCTTCGCGATGTGCCGCAAGGCAAGCATCCCTTTATCGTCGTGATGCTCAAACGCGACGGCCAGACGATCATCCCCGACGGCAACACCCTCATATACGCCGGCGACGAAGCCGTCATTGCCACACTGGCATCGTAGCCATCCCCACCCATAAGTTGCGGTGAAATAGGGATTGAATAGGCTTCTGAACAGCCATTTCAGTCCCTATTTCACCGCAAATTATTGAGGGGATGGGTTGAAAAACATTTGAATTGACACCGAAATGAAAAAAGCCGGGGAAAACGTCCCCGGCACTTGGAAGCCCTCTCTTTTGAGATGACCGATTTCTTTATATCACGAACGCTAGTTAGATGCCATTCATTGAGGGCTTTATCAGGCGCGCCATCCCATCCCATCCACATGGCGCCATTTGAAAGCCGTCCGATCTCATGCTATAAAGAAATCGGTACCCTCGAATAAAGGGACCTCCAAGAGCCGGGGGATGTCCCCCGGCATTTTTTATGCGAGTCAAGACTAAATACTTCTCGGGAAAACGCCGGCCCATTGCGTCAGCAATTTACGAGCCGCTCTACCCACCTCTGGACGGCTAAGGACTTTTCGCAGGTAGTTTGACGAACATATGTTTGCTTATTATAATATTACTTGAAAGCACCCCTTATCTCATGGTATAAAGAATACGGTTCCCTCCAAAAGAGGGGCCTCCAAGAGCCGGGGTCTTACCCCCGGCATTTTTTTGCAAAAATGGAGGCCCATCATGAGCGAACTCTCCGTCTTTGTTGACGAATCTGGCGACCTCGGAGGCGTCTCCAACTACTACCTCGTCACCCTCGTTTTTCACGATCAAAACGATGCAATCGTTGAACGCATTGACCGCTACGAGCGCGCCCTGTCGCAGTCCTCGCTTCCCAATACGCCTTTTCATGCAGGACCCCTACTGAATGGAAACGGCGACTACAAAGATCTTCCCAAGGAGCAGCGAAGGCACATGTTGAGCGCATTTCGCGCGTTCATTCAGCATCTCCCCATACGCTATCTCTGCCTGCAATACCGAATGAGCGAATTCGCCGGCAATCAAAACGGTCTCGCGGAGAGAATGAGGCGAGACCTCACAGTTGAACTTTTCGACCATCTGGAATTCTTCCAGCGATACGACACCGTTAAGATTTACTACGACAACGGCCAACCGATTGTAACGGAGGTCATTCATTCTGCGCTTGAGTACGTTCTAGCAAGGGATGTCATCGTATACCGAGAGGCCACACCACGAGCCTACCGGCTATTCCAAGTTGCTGACTACATCTGTACGATCGAGCTAACGGCTATCAAGTTTGATAGCAAGGAAGATACAAAGACTGATCGGCTATTTTTTGGAACCCGAAGGACGTTCAAAAAGGGATTTCTCTTATATCTCAGGAAGAAAAGGATGAACTGACCCGGGGTCACCAGTCGTCAGACGCTCCGCAGTCGTCATCGACGGCAAAGTCGCGGAGGTCGAGGCCTTCGCGTTCGGCTCGGGCTAGGAGCTCTTGGGGCGACTCGTCCTCGATATCCACTACGTCGAGCATGGCGGCCGGAAAGCCCACGCCGGCTGCACTCCCCGCGCGGTCGAGCAGGCCCTCGCGCAGCTGGTCTACATCAACGTCGATCTTCATGGTGAAACCTCTTACCAGACCAGGACCCTATTCAGTAGCGCAAAGCTCATCCACAGCAGCAACAAAAGCCGCAACCTGCTTGTCGTCCATCTGCGCAGCCAAACGCCCCACTGGCTCGTCGTAGGCATACTGAACCTTATCGATAAAGCAATCCCAGGCACGCTCGTCCACACGCACGGCTGCCTCGCAATACTGGCTGAGCTTTTTGAGTCCATACCAAAATGCATTCACATGGCGCGCGGGGTCCTCATCCAGCACACCATCGTAGCGACGCCCGTTAAACTCACGCATGCGTGCCACGGCAACCTCGAGCGAGTCGCCGCCCTCGGCCGAAGCCTCATCCACCAGCTCGGGAATCGCAACCTCACGCCGAACAGTATGCCTGGTTGCACCATCGTACTCGCCCACCAGCACGTCCTCATCAAGCCGAGAATCGTAGTCCAAATAGCTCGTGCCACAACAAATGCCGTGCGGGGAGCCCGTGCCAAACGCACAGAACAACCCACCGTCGGCAACAACGCGACGGTAGGTCTCAAACGACTTCTTAACCTGAGCGAGCAACTCGGAAAGTTCTCCGGTATCACACGCCATCTCGCACGCAACGCACGCGGGCTTTGGCAGCCCCGAAGACTCTACCGTGCTCCCCGCAACGCGGGCGGCGCGCTCGGCCCGATACGCCTGCGCCGCCAAGCGCGCTCGCTGCGCAGCGCCGCGCACGTTAGTAAGCTCACGCTCCAACGCCACGTCACCAGCTACATCGCCAGTCAAATCGCCCGTAAACCCGTCAGCACGCTGCGGGCCAGTCGCACTCAGCTCAGACTCAAACGTCGCTGTGATCATACCCGCAAGGTCCGTCGCATCGGCGGCACAACGCAACTGCTCCAGCTGCGTACACAGCAGGTCGGCATCCAGGGGCACGGCATCCGCAACGCGCACGTCACTCAGGCGCGCCACGTCCTGCAGCACCATAGCCCCCGCAGCATCGTACGCCGCGCACACCTTCTCCGCCGTATTCGCATGCAGCTTTACCTCGATAAACGCAAGCGTCTGCTCCAAACGGGCCAGCAGCTCGGCCTTGTTCTCCATACGCAAAAAGGCAGCATAGCGACGCTCCATCCGCAGCGGACCAACAATGCCCGCCTGCTTGCGAGCACGTGCAAGCGCAGCGCCCTCAACACGGCGAACATACCCGTCAACAGCCCGCACGGCAGAGTCGCGCGCAGCGTGCTCGGCAGCCTCGACGCCCCTAAGCACGCCCAGCAGCTCGCGGGAGCGCGCCTTGCGCACCAACTCACCGCGATCGTACTGCTCAAGCGCCGTCTGACGCTTGGCCACCGACTCAAAGCCAAACAGCTCGTCGAGCAGCTCACCAACAGAACGCTCGTCTGCCACGGCAGGCCTCCTCACGCACTACGCACCAACATGCTCGCGGGGTGCCCGAACACCGGACGCCCCGCACGCCCGCACCCCTACAAATCCAGAGCCTTCTTCGCGGCGTCGACCGGGTCGCCATCCATGTAGAACACCGGGCTCAACCCCGAGATAATCTCGGACGACACACTCTGCAAGCCCGCGATGGCGCTCAGCGGCAAAATCACGCGCTTGGCGCCGGCGTTTTTGGCCACGCGCATAATGTCCTCGAGCCCGCGGATCTCGTCCATAGAGCCCGACATGCGCAAGATGCCCGGAATCGCCAGCGCGGGCATCACCGGGCGGTTGCACGCCGCGGAGCAGAGGCCCACAAACTCGGCGAGCGAAACTTCCTCGGACAAGCCCTTGCTCTGCAGGTCGTTATAGAACAGCAGGTAATCCTTGGAGCCAATGTGCATGCCCGGCGCCACGCGGTTCGCCAGGTTCACAAAGTTGTCGAACGCGGCCTCCAGCGTATCGCGCACCGGCTTGTTAAAGGCCACGCCCTCGTGCTTAAACTTGCACTCGCCGGCAACGGCCTTGTTCTCCAGCTTGTACACGGCGACCTCGCCGCCCTGCGACCTACCCACGCCAAACACGTGGCCGGACAGCAGCGGCCCGTCGGGAATCAGCGTGTCCTCGCTCTGCTCGGGCACGCGCACCACGTGCACGTCCTGTGGGTTGTCGGCATCCATATAGCCCAGGTTGACGTCGATAAACTCGACGCCCGCCATAATCTTGAGCTGCTCCTTTACGCGGCGACGGCCCTCGATGGCGTAGTCCAGCAGCCAGCGCACGTCGTCCTTGTCCATGGCCTCGTCGGGGAACAGCAGCTTGGCCAGGCCGCTAAAGGTCTTGCGCACGGCGATCTCGTCACGCTTGTTAAAGTCGCTGTTAAAGCGGAAGTAACGGTCGATATGGTGCGTAAAGTCCTTGCGGCGCATCTCCTTGCAAAACTCCGACAGGCAGTCGGTGATCAGGCCATAATGCCCGGTCAGCAGGCTCGAGCGCATCTTGGGAATCTCCCAGCCCGGCAAGTAATAGTGGATGCGGTCGAAGAAAGCCGAATCGTTGTTAAACTCCGGCGGGAACGGATCAAACAGGTGCGTGGTCTTAAGGACGTTTTGCACGGTGTCGTTGATGTTGCCCTCGAAGACCATGGAGGCATCGGCGTTGATCTGGTCGCGGCCGCGTGCGTAACTGCCACTCGCCATGTAGTCCTTCATGATCTGCACGGCGTTGGTGTCCTTAAACCGCATGCCGGCGACCTCGTCGAACGTCACGCAATCCCAGTGGCCCACCAAGCCCACGCGATCGGCGCGCATGGAGTTCATGCGGCCGAACAGGTTGGCCGTGGTGGTCTGGCCACCCGAAAGCAAAATAGCGTAGGGCGAGACTTCTTTGTAGATATGGCTCTTGCCGGTGCCGCGGGGACCCAGCTCGCACAGGTTGTAGTTGCGCTCGATGAGCGGCACCATGCGCTCGATAAAGTGCAGGCGCTCTTTCTCGGAAAGCTCGCTGGGTTCGTAGCCAGCCGAGCGCAGCAGCATATTGAGCCACTCGTCGCGCGTAAAGTACTGGCGCTCGTCGATCATGGCATCCAGGTCCAGATTGGGCATCTGGATGGGCGTGAGCGACGCCACGCTAAACGGAGAGTCCTCGGGTCCGCGCTTTTTGCGCTTGGCCTTGGAGCGGCGCGGCGCATCGTCGCCAAAGACCTCCATGCCAAACTCGTCTTCCTCATCCACGGGATGACGATACTCGATGCTCATAATGCACCAAATGCCGCCCTGCAGAATCTTGGAATAGTCGCGCACGTACTCGGCCGGCATCACAAACGGCTCGATGGTCAGGTTGGCAAACGACGCCACGTAGATATCTTTGTACTCGTCGAGTTTAGCCGTCACCTTGTCGATAATGGTAAAGCGGCCCAGTTCGCGGATCTTGGACTTAATGCGCTCGGACTCGTCGGGACGCACGTAGTTATCGGTGAGGATCTTGCGGATGCGCTCCAGACCCTCCGCCACAGCATCCTCGTCGTCGGTTGAGCAGTACATGCCCAACAGGTACTCCAACACAAAAGTGGGCACGTTGGCGCCACGCTTCATAAGGGCCGTGAGGTCCTTGCGCACGATCTTGCCGCCAAAGTGCTCGAGAAGCTTGCCGTCCAGTCCATCCATGTCGTAACCGTCGTCCTCGGGAGCCTCAGCCACGGCTTGGGCATAGCCATCGGTCGAGGATTCGTCCTCGACGGGCACCGCAACCTCAACAGGCGCAGTAGTCTCCACCGGCTCCAGAGCGGACATGGCAGTCACGGCCTCCTCTGCAGACACCGCAGCCCGTACCGGCACATCCACATCAATCGAGGGAACTTCCCACAGATCGTCGTCATGGTTATCAAACATAGGGCACACTCCTAAAAACCAAAGTCAGCAACAGGGGCAAACGAAACAGCGATGGTGTACGTCTCGCGCCAAACGATCTTGCCCGTCTCGCGCTCGCGGCAGACCAGATAGTACGGACCCTTTGCCGAGAATCCATCCGCCGCACGCAGCGCAAACTTGGCATGCACTACGCGCTCTTGCGAATTAACGGAAGTCTTGTTGGCATGCGCCTTGACCGTATCGCTCACCTCGTTGCCGCTTGCGTCGGTAAACACCAGCTCATACTCGCACGGCAAGACCTTGCCTTGGGCGGGTTCTTCCTGGATCAAGTTGACCGAGAAGAGCGAGTTGGTCACTCGGCGTCCCTCGCTTAGCACGCGCAGCGTCGCCACGCGCGTATCGACAAAGTCCTTGGAACCCGAGCGCGCACGCCAAAATCCGATAACGGGCACGCAAAGCTCCTGCAGGCTCATGCCGCCGTGGACGTAGTTGTTAGTGCCGCCGGGACGCTTGAAGTGCACGTTCTCGCGCGGGGCAAATCCCTCAAAACCGGCACCTAAACGTCCCATGCCAACATTAACAAACACCTCGCATGCCTCTTCCGAAAGCTTGGCCACGGCCTCGTTGGGCACCACCAGATGACGCTTGCCGTGCATGACAGGAGCGTCAAGGAAGGGTAGGTCTGGCTTGCCGAGCATCTGGCACTCGTTGAGCTCACGACGCGTGTAGATGAAGCCGTGATCCGCCGTTATAACAACACGCGCGCCCGGGGCGTCGGTGCACACGCGGCGCGCCAACGCGGCAAGTTCCTCCACGGTGTCCGCGCAGGCATCGAAAACGTCATCCTGCGTAGCTGCCTTCTCGCCCGTGGCGTCGATCTTGTTGTGGTAGAGATAAACGAGCCTGGAGTCTTTGAGCAGCGCTTTGCGCTCGGTTCCCGCCATGTTGAGGTATGCGCTCGAGCGCAAAGCGCGGGCCGTGGGCTCAACGTGGGTAAGTACGGCCTCGCGCTGCGGAGTCGTCGCAGTGGGCATGCCGTCAGCCAACACAAACGCGCCATCCTCTGCAAGCTCAAGCACCTGGTGCGGCAGCAGCGCAGGCATGCCCACCTCGGTAATGGAGGGAAAGACCGCCTGCATGCTAGAAACCTTGACGTTGCCGCCGCGTTCGCGCTCGAGCAGCGCCGCAACGTCGCGGGCAACCTCATAGCGCAGCGCATCGCTCACGATAACGACCGTTGTTTTGGCAGAACCCACAAAGGCGGGCAGCACATGCCAGTAAAACTCATCCTGCCGTGCGGGACCATCGATGTAGCCGCAATCGGCCCACTCCCCTTGCGCAGCAGCCGCCCAGCAGGCATTGGCATCCGCCAAGAACCAGTTGCTGTAGAGATTCTCCGCCCAGTCCGCCACGGCGCGGGCAGGTTCCTCGAGCGCATCGCACTCGACGGAGCGTGCCCGCAGATACGCGGTGCACATATGGCGATAGGCAGCGTCCATGGCATACCAATCGGACGAATAGGCATCCCACACCTGCTGGGACTGCGCCAGATGGAACCCGCCCGCGTGCGTCTGCCTAAACGCGCACATATCGGCCACAGCGACAAGCAGGTCAAAGTAGCTCTCGACACGACGGTACCAGCTTAGGTCGCAGCGACGCGCCACAAAGGCACGCGCATCCTCAACACGGTCTGCACCTTGCGCAAACGAGCAGAACAGCTGCGAGAGCACAGCCTCATTGACGCACGGAAACACATCAAGCGAGGTCAGCACATCGATCGGCAAGGTCTCGAACCGTGCAAAGAGTCCGCGGGCGTCCTCAACCAAACGGCAAATCTCAAATAGGTCCTCGCTCGATGCCTGGGTATCGGCGGTCTGGTCCCACGTACGCACCGCCTCAAGGCAATAGGGCCCGTAGGCGGGAGCCACATGGCTCTCAAGCCCCTTGAGCGCTCCCTCGGGAAGCGCGGTGGATGCCGCCGTAAGGAGCACATGGGATGCAAGCATAAGCAATGAGTCACGCTCGTAAAGCGGCCCATCAAACCCATAGCAACGCACGATGAAGGCAGAGAGTACATCATGCACGCAGTACTTGTCCACCAACTCGGCCAGCGCCTCGGGACCCTCGTGCAGCAGCATGGTCATACAGCCACGCAGCACAAACGCGGGACGCGCGTCACCAAGCTCTTTACCGCCAAAAATCACCGTAAGGATGCCGAGTTCGATATCGGATGCGCTCGAGGCATGCGGAACACACGCGGCAAACTTAGCGCAGCGGGTCTTGGCATCAAAGAACGTCTTGTGCTCGCGCAGGCTCTCGCGCACGGCGTCGATATTCTCGATGCCTAGCTGATCGGCCAAAAGCGAAAGATAGTCAGCCTGGAACTGATCGGCATACAGCTCAACATCGGCAAGCCAATCACCCTCAAGCCTGCCGCGCGGGCAACGGCGATACAGCAAGATATCGCTCACAAGGTCATCGCGGTTGACGAGCTTCTTGACGGCAAACATGCGGCCCTCGCAGGCTTCAACAAACCGCACTGGGCGCTCAAAGTCACCGTGAGCGGGCATAACGCTGTCATCAGTCCCCGCACCGTCGAAGCCCTCGGCGGCCAAACGTTCAAACTCAGGAGCAAACTCGCCGTCCGCATCGTGCCAAACCACCACACGGCGGGGCATGCATGCGAGCAACGGTTGCAAAAACCGCAACTTGAGCTGTTCTTCTACATCGATCTTGGGCATGAATATCCTTACCGTATCTGCAGTTACTTAATCTTTGCTAGCACATCCTGAAACTTGGCGTAGTTGACCTTGACGCCGTCATCCAGGTCGATCTTAATCATCTGGTCTGCCAAGTGGTGCAGCTTCTCCTCGTAGCCAATGGTCTCTTTGAGCTGGTCGTTGAGCTTTTTGACGCGCTTGTCCAAGCGCACGCGCTCGCCGCGCTCGGCACCAGCAAGGGCATCGTTGGCATAGCCGATCTGGGCACGGTAGCGCTCCTGCTGCTCATGCACATAGTCGGTGCGGATGCGAGCCAATAGGTCAGGCTGGTAGCGATGCATGTAAACAAGACACTTGAAACCGTTCTTCTTACCGCTGTCGAACAGCCAGTAGATGGGGCGCTTCTTATACGTCTGGCAGTGGTCCTTAAAGAAGTCCTTCAAAAAGTAGCCGCGAATCACCTCGCGCGAGGCTCCCCTGCCGCCAAGGGCCTCGGCAATAAACGCGAGGTTCTGCTCGAGGGTCTCCTCGCCATACACCGTGCGCACAAAGTCGATAAAGTAGCGCACGATGTCGTCGTCAAAGTACTCGTCGTCGGTGATGGGCAGCACGTTATCGGCATCGGGCATAAAGGTCACATGCGCGGGGTCGGGCATCTTGGCCAGATAGTCGGTAACAGTGGCGCCTTGGTCTGCCAGCACCAGGCCATCGACATCGAGCGAATAGCGGCCAAACATGCAGCCCACGGCATAGCTTATGAGCGAGGTAATCTCGTCGCGCTTGGTGCGCACGTACTTGTTGCCCTTGTAGCTCTCCGGAATCTCTTCTGCCGTATCGAAGATGCGCGCCACCGAGACGTACTTGTCCTCGACCTCGATGGGCACCTCGCCCTCCATGTTGTAGATCTTGGCAAAGATCCGGTTGAGTTCCTCCTCGTTGGCGCGAAGCTGCTCAAAGCGAGCGTTGACCTCGGCCTTGCGAGCCTCGTATTTTTCTTGAAGTAAAGTGGCCATATTTGACCGCCCTCTCATTTAAAAACGCCGACTAATTTCATTTAAAAGGTCACTTTCGAGAGACAGCGAGTCTCTTTGCAATAAAAAACGTTAGAAGCTCATTCGACACGCCGTTCTTTGCAATCAAAGATGAAGCATCTCTTACTCACGGATTTGCGTCACCAGTAAGTTCCCATTTTCGATTAGAACGTGAATAAGCAATAAGCCCTTGGGCCTTCAGCTCGCCAAGCAATTTATCTAAATTACGCTTAGATAGCTCACAGTCCTTCCCGAGATCATCTTTATTTGAGTAGGACCCACTCGAGATTCGAGACAAAACCAATTGACGCTTGTTTTCCCACTCCCGTTCTGAGGTCTCTTTCTTGCGGGCAATTTCTTCCGCCTCATATATAGCCTCGGACTTAACCACAGCAATCCAATCAATGAGAGTGCTGCATTTAAGAAATAAACGAGAACTCACCTCAAATGAATCCGCTCCAATGAGATCTTTTCCTGGCATACCGTTTTCAAAAGCAATGAAATCCACACCGTTCTTTTCGACCAATTGAAAGCGACAATGTGCCAACGAATTTCTAATAATCCGAAATAAATCAAGCACAAAATTGCTGTTGATGAGCGCCACAACGCGATTTGAGGTACAAGTTGAAGCAAAATTGCCAGGCATATCAGCATCAACAAACCTATTTTTCATCTCTTCTTTTCGTGTGGCCGTAAATAGCGTCGACCCATCGCAGAGATTGGCCACTTCCAATAATCTTCGGTGAAGGTACCCGGATTTAGGAGGAACACTATCGGCCCATCCATAATCGAGAAGCGATATCCCTCTGCTACTCACACCTTTACAAGGAGATTCAACCAGAAAAAACTGAATAATAGAACCCATGACATCGTTATGGTCATTAACCTTAACAGCCTTTATCCAGCTTGGCTTAGGTTCGACATATTCAATTTTTGTCTTATCGACAGGCTTGCGCCTCTTCTTTTCAGCCATGGCGATCACCTAGACAAGAGGATTACGTTTAAAATCCCAAGAGGTTTCAAACGAATCGTAGTCCGCCTTTGAAATTGAGCGAGATTCTTCAACGAGTGAACAGACAGTCGGCTCGGCAGCCTCATCTTGGATGATTGGCAACTGACCGATTTGGCCTACCTCAAAGTTTAGAGTCGGCGACATAAACGCCAAATCAATTTCGGCAATGGAACAGTTGCAGAAAGCCTGGATGTATCGGAGCTCGTTCGGCTCCGCAAAAAGACATGCTCCAGCTACCTCAAAAAGCATCCCTCGAGGCGCAAACCTAAAGGAGGCGAGGCTGGAAGAAATTTTAGACCAGGAAACTGCGGGCTTGAAATAGTCGTTCTGGTTCTTGATCACAAAATCAGGTGTAGAGAGATAAGTATACTTGGACAGAATTGCTTCCTTCATCTCCCGACCGTCATCAAACCAGTTAACCACCTCGTCGTAGTCACCCCACCACTTTCGATAGGAGCCGCCCCGAATAATCGGGAACCAACGGGAGCCACTCTGCTTTGCCTCAGGCCTGCCGCTACAATCTCGCGATGTGTTGGAAGGCGCTACTTCCCACCATTTCCTCAAAAAGCGGCCATTATCGCTCGTCGCCAAGCCCTGTCGCGGAGTAGCAACAGCATCGAGCCTCCTTCCTTTTGTGAACGATTCAACAAGGGCATCACTGGCCCAGTAGGCTATGGGGGTGCCGGGGATCTGCCTGAAGGTCTCGGCGTTGCGGCGGTAGAACCAGCCGCAGTCGGGGTTTTGGATTGCCTCGAGGGCCTTGGGAGCCTGGACAGCGGCGCCAACGAAGTCAGAAAGGCGCACGTAGCCTCCCTTGTAGCCTTTGATGAGTGAGTTGTGAAACGTGTAGGTGCAGATGGGCACAGTCGCGCCAGCGAAGCCCGAGTACTCAAGTTGAATGAGGGAGGTAAGCGTTCTGTTGTCGATAATCTCGTTGCGGAGCTTCTCATAGCTTCCGATGAACATCCAGACGAAAGGCGACATGACTCCGCACTCGCCGTGGTCCTTGGCGAGACTGAACATGCGAACGACAAAGCTGGAGAAGAGGTCGCTCTTCACGTCGGGGTAGTTCTTCTTGACCCACTTGCTCATGAAGGGGTTAAAGCTGCTGCTGCCCATATACGGAGGATTCGCAACGGTGCAGGTAAAACGACGGGACAGCTTCTCGCAGATGGCGGCAGCGCTTTCGAGCTTAGTTTTGGCCGTAGCGGCAAAAAGGTCATCGGAACAACTCGCGGCGGCAGCCTTGAGCTCGTCGATCTCGTCCTCTGAGGGATTGAGCAGCGAACCGATCTCGCCCAAATGACTCAGCTCCTCGGCGAGCTTCTTGTTACCCGGCAGCTCGTCCTCCCCTAGCGGGATGCTCGAGAGCACGGTAACGTCGGCGCGAACGCCACGCCTAAAGAAGCGACGGTCGTGCTCGCGGGCGCACATGGCAAGCGCCAGCTCCGCGATCTGTGCCGCGCGGGAATCGATTTCCATACCTGCAAGGTTTTTAGTAAGAATGAGCTCGGGAATCTCGCGTTCACGATAGCCGCGCTCCTCGTACATATGGAAGAGCAGCTCAAACGCATAGACCAAGATATGGCCCGAGCCGCATGCGGGGTCGCAGAGGGTTATCTCCTCGGGACTCGAAATGCGGATGAAGTCCTCGTGCTCAGCATCGGGCTCGATGTAATACTCCATGCGCTCGCGTAGCGAACTCCCCGGATTGTTGAGCATCCACAGACGGCCGAGCGAGTTCTCGACCATATAGCGCACGATCCACTCGGGGGTGAAGAGCTGCGTGGCGGGCGCGATGTCCGCCGCCGCTGCCTTGCGCTTGGACTTGAAGAACTCGTCTTTAACGTCGGCATTGTAGTACTGATACATCCAGCCCAGAACGGTCACGCCCTCGCGCCAGTCCTCGTCAGCGAGGACGGCATTGAGTTTGCCCACCACACTGTCAGCCATCATGAGGCCCTGGGGCAACAGCAGCTCCATGGCTCCGCCCACGCGTTCAAAGACGCCCGCCAGGCAATCGGCAAGCTCCTCGCACTGAGCAACAAACAGGTAGCGCCACAACGGTTCATCCAAGCCCGCCATCTTGAGCTCGGCTATGCGATCGGTATCGGCCGTCGTTATTTCCACGTCCAGTGCGTTCTCCACGGCCTCGCTGCCATGGCTGCCGTCCGCACGACTTAGCATGCGCATACGGCTGGGAAGCCATCCGCGTGCATCCATGAAGCGAATGGCCACGATGCGGTTGAACCAGGTGTAGGCCGCACGGTCGCGCAGCGCTTCGTGACCCACCTCCGCCTGCATGCGCAGCAGTTCGTCGCGTTGCTCAATCTCAGCCGGACTTAGGGGCAGGCCGTTGACGGTCTCGGACCCAACGGGCGCGGGTGCAGGTTCGGTGATGCCGTAGCGCACCATCTGTGCCTCCACGCCTTTGATGAGCTCTGTACGGACCCAGGTGCAGAAGCTCTTAAGAGCAGAATCGTTCATGGTTGATGAGCCTTTCTAAACGCCATAAGCCACCGGTGCGCGCTTTGGTACCGGTGGCTCCGCGGGTTAGTTGATACGGATCTCGTCGTTTGCAGCGAGCTCCTGCATAAGGCGAGAGCGCAGGTCGTCCACGTAGCGCTCCACGTCCTCTGCGGACAAGAGACGACTCGGCTTGGCCAGATCGGCGCGGCGCACGGTCTTGATCTTGCGCTGGGGCTTGGACGCGGGCACGGGCGCAGACGATGCGGCACCCTTGTTGGAGATCTTCTTGACCACCTCACCCGTACTCGTGACCTCGATGCTGCGGCGCTCGTTGTCCATACGCATGCGGGCCTCATCTACGGCGTCGTACATCTCGTTGGCTGCCGCGCTGAGCCAGTCGCCCCAGTTAGTCGCAGCAACGCTCAGCTCGTTGAGGCTTTGAGCACTGTGGGCACGGTTTTTGAACGACTCGTATTTGGCGCCGGCATCCGCTATGGCATCCTTGGCTTGATTGACAAAGCCCTTTTGACTCTCAGCCTGCGCCTGCAGGTCTTGCAGATCATTCTCGATGCGGCACAAAAACTCATTGCGACGGATACCCAGCAGCTTTTTCATGTCGTCCTCGACGGGATTCATAAGCGGCTGCAGATCTTTAATGCGGCCGTAGGGCTTGGGATCTTTGAGGATCTCGCGAACCTTTGCCACGTTCTCAACCGCGCTAGGAATGTCATCGGAGGCATACTCGATACCCTCGGTGCGGCTCAAGAAATCCTTGGCGTGGTCAAACGCTGTTCGTTGGTTGGACTCGAAGAACTCAACCACCTTGTCAAAGTCTTCCTTGGCATTAAGCAAGCGGTCCTCATGCTTGGTGAACGTGGTCAAGAACGCCTCGGCCTCGTTCTGGTCCTTAAGGACGTCGGCCGCCTCCGAGCGCATCTTCTCGCACTCGTCCTCACCGGGATACGGGTAGGCCGGTTTGATGCCCGTGTAGTAGTCGCGTGCCATGGCGAGGCACGCCTCGCGCAAGCCCTCAAGGCGCTCTTTGAGCTCGGCCACGAGCTTATCCTCGTTGGAGGGCACGGTCTTGAGATCAAACAGGTCACACATGAGTTCGCCCGTGGCGCGTAGCAACCGGTCGCTCATGCGCATGCGCAAGCGCACCTGGGCCTTATCGGCATCCTTGCGCAGGAGCGCCACCATGCGGCTGTCGTTAGCTTGAACCGTCTGACCGCCAAACAGCACCTGCGCGCGCTGCTCCACCACAAGCTGCGCCACCACATTTGCGATGTCGACCTCGCGCCAGCCAAAGGGCCTTTGCTGGTACTGGCGCTGGATATCGCCCATGGCGGTATCCAGGTGGCGCTGGTGCTGCACTTTGAGGTAGTCCTCGACCTCTTTGAGCGCACGCGTGTTACCTGCATCCATGCCAGCGAGCCCCACTTGAACGTTGCCCACCAGAGTAGAGCGAATATCGGAATCGCTCGTGACCGGCGCGCCGATATAGTCGGCCTTTTCAAAGACCACATCGCACAGCTGCGCCAGCACCTGCTCAAAGACCTGAGCGGGTTTGGCAGCACGGATCTCAATCATGCGCCCGTTGACGGCGCATCGTGCATGGAGCACCGCCTCAGCCAAAAGGGCGTCAGCCTCTTTCTCGTTAAAGTCCTTCTCGCGCATTTTGGCCTCGACAATCTGGCGGGTACTCGGCGGTAGCTCCTGCAGATTGCGCGTCTGGGCGTACATGCGAATCTTAGCGGCGTTGACGAGTGGGGCCCAATAATCCACCTCGTCGCTCAAGGCCACGATGGCCTTATCCACGGATTTCAATGCCAGCTCGGCATCGTCCGAACGGCCCAGATCGCTGGCCATGGTCACCACGGAAAGTTCCATGCCGCCCATGCTGGTACCGTGGATTGAGCCGTCCACATAGCGGTCAAACGGAAAGTCGTTGGCCCCGCGGTTGAGTTTGCGCGCAGTGTAGATGCTTTCGAACAGGCGCTTCTTGATGTACTCAATCACCTTCGCGTTGTCGATCGGGGTGCGTGCGATATCCTGCGCTATCTCCTGCTCCTCATCGGTGAGGAAGCTATAGGTATCGCCCTGGCGTGCCACGTAGCTCTCGCGCTCCAAGCGGGCGAGAGATTCCTTGACGCGGTCCTTAAGGGCGCGCTTGTCCACGTCCAGGCTATCGATCATAAGAATGGAGATGTTCTCGACCGTGGCCTTGACGTAGCCGATGTAGCGGATCAAGTACAGGAGCTTAAGCACCCGGACATCGTAGCTCTCAAGACCCTCTGCGTTTTCAGCCGCGCGCTCCGCACAGACGACGACCTGAATGATGCCGTGCTCCAAATCCTTGGAGATTGTGTCGAAGAAGCACCAGAACGGCACGAGTGCACCAGTCTGGTCATGCTGGATGGCCTGAGCGCTCTCCTGAAACGCGCTCAGCATGGAGCGCTCGCCCGTGGACATGTGCTTGGCCTTAACACCGTGCTTGCGTACCTCGGTCATCACGTCGGGCAGAAGCTTAAACTGGTAGCCCACAAACGGGTAGCTGGCCACAAAATCCTTGGAGTTGGCGAAGCCGGCAAGGTCGGAGCGCGAGCCACCCTCAAAGGTAAAGTTGTTTTTGAGGACGGCGGCGTCTTGCTCGTAGACCTGCGCAAGCATATCGGCCGCCGGCGCGGTCTTCTCGAGCACACGGCGCTGGATAACCTCGTCCACGCTGGAGCTGGAGAGCGAAAGGCGGGTATTGAAGCGGCCTTGGATCTTTGAAAAGTCGTTGCCCACGGGCAGGCTCAGGTTGTCGATGGCCTCCTGGCTCGTGACCATCACCCACACGCGGCCACCGCAGGCGGCACCCAGCTCCTCGACGATGGTCTGAAGACTCAACATAAGGCTTGGATCCCGGTCGTTTGTAATAAACTGACCCACCTCGTCGACCATAAAGAGCAAACGGTAGTTGCCGCCGTGGGCCGCTGCCTGAGCGTCTACGTAGTCCTTGACCTTTTTGGCAAAGACATCGGGGGCCAAAACCTCGTCCTCAGAACCCTCAAGCCAGATCCATGCGGCCTTTTCGCTCATGCCGAGCACGCTCTGCAGCACCTCGACGACGTCGTCCTCAAAGTAGCTGTAGGTGTCGCGGGTCTGGAGCCAGGACTCGCCGTTGACGCGCTCAAAGGCCTCGCGGAACTCCTGGGTCTTGCCCAGGGAATCGATGTGTTCCTCGAGCTTTGCAAGCTTTAGGTCCTCGCCGTAGAAGCCGCGCGCCTCGTAGAACATGCGCTCAAAGCCGCGAAGCAGCGCCGTGGGAGCCGTATCGCCCTGCTTCCACTGGCCCGCCTTGCTATCGATGTTAAAGAGGATGGCCTGCGTGGACACCGAGCAGGCGCGCTCCATGGCAGCCTCGACCATGGGGTCGACGATCTTGCCGTCAAAGTAGCGGATGGCCCTCTTGCCGCCGATCTGGCGATTCTCGAGCAGGTAGCTCAGCATCTTGAGGAAGTGCGATTTACCGGAACCGAAGAAACCACTGATCCACACGCCGATCTTGTCGGTGGGCACATCGATGGCATCGCCGTAGGCCTTGAAGAACGTGGCAAAGTGCCTCTGCAACTCGCGCGTCACCACGTACTCGTCAAGCTCCTGGCGGATGGACCCATCTTTTGAATCCTGGACCTTGACCACGCCGTTGATGGAGCGGTTGATGTCTTTAGCAAAGAGGTCGCGAATGACCGTGTTGTCCATGGGTGCTCCTTTGGGTTTGGGAACGTTATGGCAAAGGGTTGTTACCGGCGGCAGGGACTTGCCTGCGGGGAGCCCTGCTTACGAGATATCGATGGCGCGGTAGTAGTTATCGGCTGGCAGGCGGTTAAAGAGCTGGAAAGAAGAGCCGTTGAAACTGCCCGGATAGGTGGCAACCACAGGCACCTCATCAAAATCCGCAAGCATGCAGTGGAGAAGCGTGTGCATGCGAAAGAATGGGAAGACCTCGCCCGCGCCGGTGAGGAGAACGACGTCTCCAGGCGCGTGCGGCTCGGTCTGCTCAAGGATGTACGCGGCGACTTTCTCGGGCGAGGCGAACTTGGCCACGTCCTCGAGCACGCGCTGGGTACCGCGGCGCTCCTCTTGGCGTGGGATGGCCTTAAGGACACGGCGCTTTTCGAGAATTGCCAGCACGGCGTCGTAGAGGTTCACGACCTTGAGCGTGCACGGAAGCTTGTCGGCCTCGGCATCGCGTGAAAGGGCGTCAAATAATGCACGCGCTTCAAACTCCAGCGCGGGGTCATAGCAAAAGGTGTGGAAGCCGATCTCATTACCTATGCCCTTGTTGTCCAAAAAGTCCTCGCTGCACAGGCACTCGCGCAGAAGCTGCGCGCGGCGCTCAAATTCCTGACGGGCGTACTCGGAGCGGGCATGCGCCGCCACGACGCTCTTGCGGGAATGGATGCCGATATTGGTGGTGAGATCGGTCGCCGGGGTGATAACAGGGTCGACGGCGCTTTTGACGGGAGCCACGCTACATCACCGCCCTGCCGGTAAGGGCCGCGATAAGCGACTGCTCGCCCAGCTGAACCAAGGCTCGCTCGACATCGGAATCGAGGAAGAGTGGTGACAGGCGCTCGGACTCCGGGCCCAGGCCCTCGCCGATAAGGCCAGCATGGCGGAGCGTCTGGCGGAGCGAGCCCTTAATGCGCTTGACCGTGGCCTCAGTCCAGCGGGCCGCGTCCGGATACTCCGTGGTAAAGCGTGTCATAAAGGCGTTGAGGTCAACCGCCGTAAAGGCATAATCGAAGTTTTGTAGGCGCTCCCCTACCTCGACGAGCACGAGCTCGCGCACGATATCGTAGCGGCAGATCATGCTGTAGAAGATGGCCTGGTCCGCCTGCGTGGGAGTGCCGGATGCCATGAGCCTGGTTAGGGATGACGCAGCCTCGACGGCGGTTTTGGGGTCGATGCCGCGCGCGGCGCATACGGCGTCCGTGGGCACCATGGCGTCAAGGCGGCGAAGGCACACGGTTGCGCGATTGGCGACCATGCGCTCCGTGGGATATTGAAAGAGGTTCTCGCTCTTTACGCGTACAATGACCTGCTCGTCGCTTGCGCCCTGCATACGAAGGGCAGCGACGATGCGCATCTCATGCGGGAGGAATTGCTCGCGGGTGAGCACCCCCCCCCCGAACGCTTTTTGTGGTTATATCCACAGTACACGCTCCAAGGGTGTCAAAGGCTGTCACAAGTGCGCCGCAACCCGGCAGGCAGGCGCGGCGCACATGACAATAATCATACCTGTTGGTAAAAAAGTTACCACGCCCAGAGTGTCAAATGTTGAGCAACAAAATTTAATCCGGTTAACGGTCATTTTCGCAGCTTAGAAACTTTAACGAGGTCGCCCCAAATCACACTTGCCAGACAACCGCGCTTACGAATGCAGGCACGCACACGCCCAACGCCACCCTCCGCTACACTCAACATAGAGTTATACATATGATTCTATGTAAGGAGTTTCATATGCCTGTCGTAAAGCCTATTTCTGATCAGACGCGCGCGCTAACTACCATTCAGGAACGCGAAGATCACATTCAACGTACCATCGCTCATGGTTACGATGACCTCACCAACGGCCGCGTGCGCCCTTGGAAACAGGCAAAGGCAGAGGCAGATCGGATGCGAGCCTCCAGATAAACCCTCCCCCCATGTAACAACCCTGTAAATCATAGCGGCGCACTCGGGTTTTGCTGTGATGCGGTCGCGCCCGATGCTGCACTGTGCTAAAGTATCCCGAACGTTCAAACGACTATGAGGGGGACCTAGAAGATGGCACGTGTGCACAACTTCTCAGCAGGCCCGGCCGCACTGCCCACCAGCGTGCTCGCCGAGATCGCCGACGAGATGATGGACTACCGCGGTTGCGGCATGTCCGTGCTCGAGATGAGCCATCGATCTAGTATGTACCAGCAGATCATCGACGACGCCGAGGCAACCCTGCGCCGCCTGTTGAACATCCCCGACAACTACCGCGTCCTGTTTTTGCAGGGCGGCGCCACGCTGCAGTTCGCGGGCATCCCGATGAACCTCATGCGCCGCGGCCGCGCCGGCTACGTCGTGACCGGCAACTTTGCCAACAAGGCATACAAGGAGGCCGCCAAGTACGGCGAGGCCGTGCTGCTCGCGAGCTCCGAGGACGCCAACTTCGACCGCATTCCCAACATGGCCGACATCAACGCGCGCATTGCCGCCGAGGCCGCGGGCGACGGGCTCGACTACGTCTACATCTGCCAGAACAACACCATCTTTGGCACCATGTTCCACGAGCTGCCCGATTGCGGTGACGTGCCGCTGGTCGCCGACGTCTCGAGCTGCTTCCTGTCGCAGCCGCTCGACGTCGAGCGCTACGGGCTCATCTATGCCGGCGCGCAGAAAAACGCCGGTGCCGCAGGCGTGACCGTGGTTATCGTGCGCGACGACCTTATCGCCGATGGCCCCGCCTTTGCGCAGACGCCGCAGTACATGGACCTTAAGACCCAGGCCGCCAAGGGCTCCATGCTCAACACGCCCAACACCTTTGGCATCTACGTGTGCGGCAAGGTGTTCCGCTGGGTTGAGCAGACCGGTGGACTTGCCGCCATGGCCGAGCGCAACTGGGCCAAGGCCAACCTGCTCTACGACCTGCTCGAAAACAGCGAACTGTTCCACGGCACCACGCAGGCAGACAGCCGATCCATCGCCAACGTCACGTTCCGCACCGGCGACGCCGAGCTCGACGCCGCCTTTGTCGCGGGCGCGGCCGAGCACCAGATCCAAAACGTCAAGGGCCATCGCCTCGTCGGCGGCATGCGCGCCAGCGTATACAACGCCGTGACCATGGAGGACGTACAGGCGCTGGCCACGTACATGAAGGACTTCGAAGCGCAGCAGAGTTTGAGTCCGCGATCTAACTAGCCTGCAACACGCGGGCCGACCAGCCACCTCAGACCACCCTGTTTACATCAAAACCTGCTAAGGAGTTTTTCCATGCGTAAGATCAAGACCATCGACGACATCACCAAAGACGGCAAAGTCGAGTTTGGCGAGGGCTACGAGTTTGTGGGCACCGCCGAGGAGGCCGATGCCATCCTGATGCGCTCCACCGACCTGCACGGCTACGAGCTGCCCGAGGGCATCCGCGCCATCGCCCGCTGCGGCGCCGGCGTCAACAATATCCCCGTCGAGGAGTACGCCAAGAAGGGCGTCGTAGTCTTTAACTCCCCCGGCGCCAACAGCAACGCCGTCAAGGAGCTCGTCCTGGGCATGCTGGTGCTCTCGAGCCGCGGCGTGGTGCAATCGATGAACTGGGTGCGCGACAACGCCGACGATCCCGAAATTCAGGTCGATGCCGAGAAGGCCAAGAAGGCCTTTGTGGGCCGCGAGCTCAAGGGCAAGCGCATCGGCGTCATCGGCCTGGGCAACGTGGGCTCCAAGGTCGCCAACGCCTGCGTCGATCTGGGCATGGATGTCTACGGCTACGATCCGTTCATTTCCGTCGAGCACGCGTGGGTGCTGAGCCGCGAGGTGCAGCGCGTGGGCACGCTCGAGGACCTGTGCCGCGGCTGCGACTACCTCACCGTGCACGTGCCCAGCAAGGCCGACACCATCGGCATGATCAGCACCGAGCAGATCGACCTGCTAGCCCCCAGCGCCGTGCTGATCAACTACGCGCGCGAGACTATCATCGATGAGGACGCCGTCGACGCCGCCCTGCGCGAGGGCAAGCTGAGCTGGTTTAGCTGCGACTTTGCCACGCCCAAGACCGTCAAGATGCCCAACACGTTTATCACCACGCACTCGGGTGCCGGCACCGGCGAGGCCGAGGCCAACTGCGCCGACATGGCCATCAGCGAGCTCAAGGATTACCTGGAGAACGGCAACATCGCGCACAGCGTCAACTACCCCGCTTGCAGCATGGGCAAGGCGCGCGCCGCAAGCCGCATCGCCTGCCTGCACGCCAACGTGCCCAACATGATCGGCCAGATCACAGCGATCCTGGCCAAGGACAATGCCAACGTGCAGCGTATGACCAACGAGTCTGCCGGCGAGAACGCCTACACCATGTTCGACACCGACGAGCACCTGGACAGCAGCACCATCGAGGCGCTCAAGCAGATTCCGTCGATGTATCGCGTGCGCGTGATCAAATAGCGCCGGCTGATCTGACGGGCAGTTCCCCATGTGGCCTGCCCGTCGCTGACATTGAATGCCCGCGGGGACGCCTTTCGCACGAGAGGCGTCCCCGTTTTTGTGAGCCCTCCATTAAATGCACCGAGCCGCTTCTTGGCATACAATCTGTATGTTGACCTAACTATCTGTGAGGTGCCTATGGTTGATACTGATTTTGCTTGGCGGCTTACGCAAGGGCTCGTGCGGATCGACAGTTCCGACCCAGGTGCGTATGAGGGCGAGATTGAACGCTATATCAAAGCGTTGGTTGAGGAACGGTTGGCGCAGCTGAGCCATCCGGTACTCGATGCCGTGCAGATTGCAGAGCTCGAAGTACTCCCCGGGCGCCGCAACCTTATGGTCACCGTGCCGGGCCAAAGCGACGAACCGCGACTCGTCTATATCTGCCATATGGATACCGTTACACTGGGCGATGGCTGGGACGCGGACATTCCGCCGCTCGGGACGGTTGTGCGTAACGACAAACTCTATGGCCGTGGCGCCTGCGACATGAAGGGTGGCCTGGCCTGCGCCATTGCCGCACTGGTCCATACGCTCGAGCACGTGGTGGCGGATGGCGCGCTGCCCCGCCGCGGCTTTTCGCTCATCTGCTCGGTCGACGAGGAAGATTTTATGCGTGGCTCAGAGGCCGCGATCGATGCTGGCTGGGTCGGCTCGCGTGAATGGGTGCTGGACACCGAGCCCACCGACGGACAGATCCAGGTGGCGCACAAGGGGCGTACGTGGTTCGAAATTGAAATGACTGGCGTGACGGCGCATGCGAGCCAGCCCTGGAAGGGCGCGGATGCCGTCGCCGCCATGGCCGAGGTCGTGTGTTCGCTCCGTCGCGCGTTTATGGCGCTGCCCGCGCACGATGAGCTGGGGCCTTCGACCATCACGTTTGGCCAAATCGAGGGCGGATATCGCCCCTACGTCGTACCCGACCGCGCCAAAGTCTGGGTCGACATGCGTCTGACCCCGCCGACCGATACGGCCGCCGCGACGCGCATGGTAGAGCAGGCCATCGCCGTCGCCGAAGCCGCCGTTCCCGGTTGCCATGGCAGCTACACCGTGACGGGCGACCGCCCCGCCATCGAGCGCGACCCGAACTCTCCCCTTCTAGCAGCGCTCAAGCGTGCCGCCGATGACGTGACGGACGCGGACACGACCGTCGGCTTCTTTACCGGCTACACCGACACCGCCGTCATTGCCGGCAAGACAGGTAACCGCAATTGCATGAGCTACGGTCCCGGGTCGCTCACGCTCGCGCACAAGCCCAACGAATATGTGCCCCACGCCGATATCGTTCGCTGCCAGAACGTGCTCATCGCGCTCGCCGATAACGTGCTCTGGGACGCGAATGGGCAAGTTGGGGCATAATAAGCCGCGAACAAACCGACTCGTGCGTTAGGACCGCCCATGAAAGCACTTCCGTTTCCCTGCATCCGCCCGGCTCAGGACCGCGTGCTCGAGGCGCTGCCTGCAATGGGCAGCATCCTGAGCGGCAACGATGCTCTGCGCGGAGCCCTTGCCGATGGCCTGATGCTCAAGGACCCGGGTGCGGCGTATTACGTGTACGAATGCTCGGGCGAGCCGGGACGCGTGACGGGTGTCGTGGCGATCTGCCCGACGAGTGTACTTGCGGGCGGCAAGGGCGATGCCAGCGCCGACGTGGCCGCCGCCGCGCGCGCGATCGCCGAGCTCAAGGTGCAGCCGCGCCCCGTATCGCTCGTCTACGAGGCCTCGCCCGTCATGGATATCATCCTGGGCGCCGCCAAAGAGGGCGCGTCGCTCTACGCCGTCACCGACCCCGCGGGCATTACGCACCGCGCGTGGGAGGTCAAGCGCGAGGACGCCGTCGGGGCCATCCGCGCTATGCTCGACCAAGCACCGGAGCCGGCACTGGCCGACGACCCCGCCTACGCCGCCGCTCTGACCGGGGCATCACAGCTCCTGGCCGACGATGCCCGTGCCGCCGGCACCTACACGGGCAAAGAGCCGTTCAACTTTGCCGTAGCTGTGCTCTTCCCCGCCGCGCAGGTCAGCGGCGGCGCGCAGCAGGTTCCGACGGGTCTGCTCACGCACCAAGTCGCGCGGTTCTAGCAAGACCAGACCGCCCAGCACAAAAATCGGCAGCTCAACAAACAGGGAGCGGAGATGCAGCAGGTACATGCATCTCCGCCCCTTTTGCGTCGAGAAGTTATGCCGGCGACCCGTGCCGCCGCGCTCGCGTTATCCGCGCTGCGGACCTGCAGTAGCCACAAGCGGTTCAAGCCCCAGCTCGCGCGCGTAATCCTCCTGCGTAAAGACTTCGACCAGCTCAAACGTGTCGGATTCGTCGTCAAACGCAAAGTGCAGCACCGAGCAGTTGCCCGGCACGCGCTCGTGCTCGTCGGCCGCCGCTCCCCTCACGTGATCCAAAAACTCCTTGATGGCCGAGCCATGGCTTACCGCGAGCACGCACGTATGGTCCGGACGCTGCATAAGCTCGGTCAGCGTCGCCACCATGCGCTCGCGCACCTGCATCTGGCCCTCGCCGCCAAACTGGCGATAGAAGTCGCGCCACGGGCGCTCGGGCATGAGCATCACGCGCTCGGCCTCAAAGTCGCCAAAGAACCACTCACGCAGGCCGTCCAGGCGCTCGTACGCCAAGCCCGGCCACAAGTTGGCGATAGTCTGCTCGGTGCGATGAAGCGTGGAGGTGTAGGCATGATCGGGCTCAATGCCGCGCGCACGTAAAAACATGCCGGCGCGCGCCGCCTGGTCGCAACCCAACTGCGTGAGCGGCGAGTCACTCCAACCCTGAATGATGCGCTTAAGGTTGAATATTGTCTGCCCATGACGAACCAGATACAGGTCTTTATTCATAGGGGTCCTTTCGTTCGTTACCAACCCAAGAGCGAAAACGCCCCGTCGCAATAGCCAAAATGAAGCACGGCCCCGTTGTCGGGTAGCTCTCCCCTGCCAGTCACATACTCAAGAAACTCCTGGCAGGCTGAGCCGTGGGAAACCGCCAGCACGCAGTCGTGCTGCGGCCTGGCCATGATGCGGGACAGCGCCGCGACCATGCGCGACTGAAGCTGCACTTCCGACTCGCCGCCAAAGGCCACCGGATAATCGCCCCAGGGCTGCGGCGGCATATCGCGATTTGATGTACCCTCCAGCGAGCCCAAATGCCACTCGCGTAGGTCATCGACCAGCTCTATCGAGCGGCCCTCACCAGCAATTAGCTCAGCCGTACGCCGCGCCCGGCCCAACGGGGAGGAATACACACGGTCAAAGGTCACGCCACGCGCCTCAAACGCCGCGCGCGTCGCCAGCGCCTGCTCGCGCCCGCGCGCCGTAAGCGGCGAATCGTGCCCACCTTGCAAAATATTCTGCACATTGAGCTCAGTCTGCCCATGCCGCACCAAATACAAATCTGCCACACGCCCTCCTCTCGCACCACCGCAAAGGGGACAGGCACCTTTGTGGTGGTTTACCGCCGGATCACACCGCGGTGACGCTCAACTACACCAGCACGTCGGCGAGCGAACGCTTGGGTACGTGGTGCACCTGTGCCTCGTCGCGCCAATAATTGATGGAGCCATCGGGGTTGGAATCGATCGCATCGATCACCTGTATCTCAGCCGGAACGCCAAAGGCCATGATCAGCTTGAGCTCATACTTGTCGTTATCGAGCCCCATGGCATCGATCGCATGGGGCGTAAAGGCCTTGAACATGCAGGCTGCCACCTCGGGCGTGGCACTGCGGGCGGCGAGCATCATCGTCTGCGCGGCAATGCCTGTGTCGACATCGGTAATGGGAGCGGCGGGCTTGCCCGGAACGGCGCGCTCGGCCAGAATCGCGATGTAGCCGGTCGGGCGCTCGCCCTCGGCAGGACCCGGCCAATCCTTAAGTGCGCCGGCCCATGCGAGCTCGTCAAATACACGCGCGCAATCCTCGGCACCGCTCACCACATGAAGACGAAGACGCTGAGCATTGGCACCACACGGGGTCAGGTGCGCCAGCTCCGCCAGCTCGAGCAAAAACTCGCGCGGCACGCGCATGGACTCGTCAAAACGGCGGCACGTGCGGGCGCGGCGAACCAACGCATCAAACGCGTCCAAGCCGAGCTTTTCGCAACCCTGCTCTGCCATCGATTCGACACTCGACGGTGCCTCGGGAACTGCTTCGTTCATAGGGACCCCCAATACAAACCAATTGTCCTTAGGAAAATCTATCCTAAAACGTAGGCAATAACGAACAGGGCTGCAATGTTCTACACCTGTTGAATAGAAAATCGCGACGTGGGGAACAACGGAAACAATTCAGGGCCTTTGGGTTACGTTTCGCCCTCCCCGACCCATACGCCAGCGCCTTTAGGCGATACTGGTTGTAACGATCAAGGCTTACGCCGCACGGAAAGGAGACATTATGGGCATCTTTAAGAACGATGACCAAAAATCGAGCCAGTTTGGATTTGACGAGAAAAGCATGGCGGGCAAAGCCGTCAAGGCCGTACGCTGGATTTACGCCATCACGGGCGTCATGGCGCTCATTGCTGGTATCGCGCTGCTTTTTGCACCCGCCAAGTCCCTCGTCTTTTTGACGACTGTCCTGGGTTTTTACTTTGTAATCACCGCTGCCATCAGGCTGTTCACTGCCATTTTTGAGCCGCTGCTGCCCACCGGCTGGCGCGTGACGAGCATCATCTCCAACCTGCTCATTATCTTGGGCGGCGTCATAATCCTGCGCAACCAGGCCTTCTCGACCGCGACGCTCACCACGATGGTGGTTATCGTGGCCGGCTTTGGCTGGATTGTCGAAGGTGTCATGTCCATTCTGGAGTCCGAGCTTTCGTCCAACCGCGCCCTCGCCATCCTGAGCGGCGCACTCTCAATCATCGCTGGCATGTTCGTGTTTATCTATCCGCTGTGGTCGGCCAAGATGCTCGTCATCTTTAGCGGCGCCGCGCTGCTGGTGTTTGGCGTAACGCTGATTGTTCGTGCTATTCAATTTGGCAAACTGGTGCACTAGATGCCACGAACGCTCTTTATTGATGCAGACGCCTGCCCGGTCACGCGTGAGTCGATTGACTGCGCGCGGCGGACGGGCGTCGCCGTTGTTATCGCCGGCAACAGCACGCAAAACCTGGAACGGCACATACATCGCGACGACCCGCGCGATGCCGAGCACGCGCGACGCGGATTTTGGGTCACGACACTCGATGTGAGTGTGGGCGCCGACAGCGCCGACTTTGCCATTGTCGAACGCCTGCAGGCGGGCGACGTGGTCGTGACGCAGGACATTGGCTTGGCGAGCATGGTGCTCGGGCGCGATGCCGCCGCCATCGGTGTACGCGGGCGCGTCTACGACAAAGCAACCATCGACATGCAGCTGTTTATTCGCCACGAGGAAAAGAAGGTGCGCCGCGCCGGCGGACGCACTCGCGGACCGGCGGCATTTACCAGCGAAGACCGGGCTCGCTTTAAGCGCAACCTCACCGAGCTGCTGCGCTAACCAAGGTAGATTTTTGGGACATGCCTAAAAATCTACCTTTTTGTTTTGCCGATTGACGCGCATCCAACGCCCAGGTCATGGCGGTGGAATTTATGGCATGTCCTAGTTTTACGGCATGCCCCAAACATCCACTTAGAACCCAAAGGCGGAAAGGATAAGGCCCCAGCCCGCGCCGATGACATACATCATGATCAGAAACACAGCGTTTTCGCGGGCGCTGCGGTTGGTGCGGAACAGCACCAGGTAGCCCACGCCAGCGGAGATAAGCGTGCCAGCGAGCATCGGCGCCAATTGCAGCGCACCTTCCAGATATAGTTGCGTAATGACCACGCTGGCCGAGCAATTGGGAATCAGCCCGACAAGCGCCGAACCCAGGACAGCGAGTGTCTCGTTGCCGCGCAGGAACTGCTCGATCGCGGACTCGCCGAACGTCTCGAGCACGGCGACCAGGACCAGCGTCACCAGGAAAATGAATACCGAGACCTGCACGGTGTGCGAGATCGCGCTGCGGATGATCGACAGGACGGGCGCACCTTCGTGGGAGTGACCGTGGTCGTGCCCATGGCCGTGGTGGTGCTCATGCTCGCCCGTGTGACCGTGGTCATGGCTGTGTCCGTGGTCGCGCTCGTGTTCATCTTCATCATCATCGCAACCGCAATGGTCGCGCTCGCATAACTCGTGGATGTGGTCGGCGCTCACGCCCGCCTCGGCCACTTCATCAATGATGTCGCCCCCGGTATGGTCGTCGTGCGCGCAGTTCACATGAGCCGGATTGGCAGCGGTCCCCAGCACGGTACGGCGAATCGCCGCATGCGCGCGGGCATTACGACGAAGGCCGCGGATAGCCGCGTCCACGATAAAGCCCGTGACCAGCGCGATCAGTGCCTTCGAAACCAAAAGCATCGCCATGGTCTGCACGGGCACCTGCTCGGCGAGCAACAGCGGCAGCATTTCATCGGAGGTCGAAAGGAACACCGCCACCAACGTACCCAAGGTCACGACACGACCGGCGTACAGCGTGGCCGCCATTGCCGAAAAGCCGCACTGCGGCACCATGCCCAGCAACGAGCCAACCACGGGACCAGCGGCGCCGGCGCGCTTGATGGCGCCGTT
Organism: uncultured Collinsella sp.; assembly: GCA_965147105.1. Classification (GTDB taxonomy): domain Bacteria; phylum Actinomycetota; class Coriobacteriia; order Coriobacteriales; family Coriobacteriaceae; genus Collinsella. The sequence goes on from CBCTIZ010000001.1 coordinate 37,246, forward strand.
AACGCGATCGCCCGCAACGTGCTCAAGTGTCTCGAGAGCAAGATACGTCACCAACAAGAACGGCACCAGCGAGAGCGTGTCCTTGCCGGCGTCGAGCAGAATATCAATCAGCAAATCCATGACGGATGGAACCTTTCGTGTCTTTCGGCAGCATTGTAAAAGTCCTAGCGGTCAACTAGGGTATTGTAGTTGTCCTAGGCGCGATGCCAATAGTTGCCCATGGTAAACTATCATCTCGCCACATCTTAATGACCCTGAGCCGCACGACGCGGCCCATCCAAGGAGCAGTTATATGAACGTTTCACAAGCACTCGAATACGAGCGCCAGCCGTTTATTCCCATGTTTATCTATGGCGATCACGGCGCCATGGAGTCCGAGCGCCAGAAGGGCGAGGAGGCCCTCAAGGTGCTCGAGACCGAGTACTTTACCGCCGAGGGCGACCCCAGCTTCGACTTTGCCACCGTGCGCGACCTGGCTGACCGCAACCGCGACCTGTGCGACCAGATTGGCGAGGCACGCCTGCGCAACGTGACGCCCGCGACGCTTTCGCGCGGCCTGTCCGATGCCGACACCTGCGCGGCCATCGGTAAGATGCAAAAGCGCACCGCCGCGTCGGTCATGCGCGAGATCCGCGGCGACCGCGACGCGCTCGGCGTGGCCTACGCCCGCAAGCCCATCCAGGGCACCGTGCTCGGTATCGACATCGAGACCACCGGCCGTGCACCCGAGCGCGGCTACATCATCAACGTAGGCTGGGAGATCATGGAGCTCACCAGCGACGCCGTCCCGCACGACGCCGAGGCACACTACTGCGGCCTGCCCGACATCTACCGCGGCGAGGATGTGCCGTTGTCGAATATCCACCACATCACCTGGGACGACATCGACGGCAAAAAGCCGTTCCGCGAGAACAAGGAACTGCAGAAGCAGCTGCTCAAGCTTATGAAGAAGTACCCGTACATGGCGCATAACGCCGCGTTCGAAGACAGTTGGTTCAAGATCCACCTGGACGGTTACGCCGAGGCACGCCGCGCCGGCAAGATCATCGTCATCGACTCGCGCCAGATCTGCCGCAGCTTGGATGCCGACGTCCGCTCGCTCCCCCGCGAATCCGCGCCCGCCGCGCTCGAGAACTGGGCCCGCCGCCGCGGCACCCTCGCCGCCGACGCCAACGAGCAGCACCTGGGCCTCGACGACACCGACCTCATGCTCCGCACCGTCCAAGCCGAGTTCAACCTCAAGAACCTGTTTGCCAAGTAGAAACGCCTGCGACAAGCATGGCACCGTTCACGAGCGGCCTCGCAGCGGAAAACCCCGCAGCGGGGCCGCCCTACGTTCCACAGATAGATCTGCCATCACAAATTCTGAACCCTCATTTTGAACGATTTCGACCAATTCCCGACACGTAATTCGTTATCGGATGGTAATGCATCGATATCAAATGAGCAGCAATTGAGTATTTATATGCTATAGCTAAGCTGCGAAAACTTTTATTTAGGGCATACCAACCCATAATTGCGTCAAGCTTTTGGACAGCATTTGGTTAGACCTCTAAAACGACTTTTCCACTCAGCGCCATCAACACGGCATTAGCTGACACGATATATAGCATGAGTATCGTATTGTCACATACCACTGCAAAAGCGGTCTACCAGGCCGCGCATTCGGTGTCTGCGAAAGGCATCGAGTCCTGTAACCCTGCCGCGATTTACGGATCATGTCCCACCGGAACGCTCCTTGACGCAGCCGCAGAATGGCTCACCAAACATGATGTTTCCCTCGACGCAAATGGTTCTCTCGAGGTGATGGTGTTTGATCGCAGGAATGCGCGCTATGCAATGAACTGTCAATGCCACGTATCTTCAAAACGATTCTCGAACTCACGCTTTATAGAGCTCAAAGATGGCATCTTCATTGTTGGCGTTGAGCTTTGCGCACTTCAGGTCGCCACCTATCTTTCTTTTCGCGAACTAGTGGAGTACTACTTTGAACTATGCGGCGCTTATTCCCTTGGAACCGACTCTTCCACCTCCTATACCGAGCGTTTCGCGCTCACCTCGACCGAGAGGTTAAAGCAGTTCTTTAATTCCATTACCAGATGCGACGGTCTGGCTCTTGCCCGAAAGGCGATCCAATGTGTGCGCGACGGATGCCGGTCTCCTATGGAAACGGCCTTTGTCATGATGCTAACGCTGCCCAAAAGCGAAGGAGGGCTTGGTATTAGGGGAATTGAGACCGATTACGAGGTGCAGGTCACCGCTGCCGCAAAGAATCTCACGAGACGCAAAAAGTTCTTTATGGATGCGTATCTAAAGAAATCTCGCACAGACATTGAATACAACGGTTTTTATCATGACGCGGAAGGAGACCGCGCCATCGATGAGGAGCGCAAGAATGCGCTTGCGTCCATGGGATACGGAATCATCACCGTCAGTCGTTATTCCTTTATGCATGCCAGCTCTTTTGTTAGGGTCATGGAAGCAATCCAGCGGAAAGAGGGCGTACGCCCCTCGCGTCTGCCAAAAGACTTTCAAATCATGCAAGAGGACCTGAGACAGTTTGTGCTCAGAAGGTTTATAGAAGAGAAAAAGCGAATTCAGAAGCAGCTTCGCCAAGATTCCGAAGAGCGTCAACGAATCGACCTCGAAAAAGCAGCACTCGAAGGCATCACGCTGGATGACCCGACAATTAATGAAGTTGCAGCAATCGATGACATGCAGACTGTCGAATCCGACAGCCCATCATTTGCCCAAACAAGCAGCCTCGCGCCCGAGGGCAAGGTCTTCGGGGCCGGAAACTAGCCCGGCTAACAAGGTGGGTACCTTAGCGACGTGCAAAAATGCGAGTATTCAGCAGGATCGGTCCTCCAACACTCACAAGTTGATTCAAGTGAGAAGCAAAGACGCTATCGAACAGGCACGTTAGGCAACACTTGGGGAAGACCTTGTCTGTTTACCGCCCTTGGATAACTCTTGAGTGGCTTTATTTGGCCTGGGATAGATTAACGGACCCCCTATAGTTGCAGAATACTCCATTTTTTGCACGGCACGAGGGTACCCACCTTGGCATCGACCATCAAAACGCTCAGTCCGGGATCTCGTCCACTATTCCCCATCATTTTGTGCAACGAATTACCTGAACGTCATTGACATATGAACATACACTCATATAATTGGAAGCAAGTTATATGAGCGCATGTTCATATGAAAGGATATTGCAATGAGCATCCGCGTTGATGAAACGAAACCCGACATCGAGGCCACCGAACCCGCGATCCCCACCACCTGCTCGCCCGAGGACCTTCCCGACGAGGAGCTTCTCTACGACCTCGCCGACCTGTTCAAGGTCTTCAGCGACACCACGCGCATCAAGATCCTCTATGCCCTCATGGGCCGCGAGCTCTGCGTGGCAGACATCGCCGAAGCGACCGAAACCTCGCAGTCGGCAGTATCGCACCAGCTGCGCACGCTTAAGCAGTCGCACCTGGTTAAATTCCGGCGCGACGGGCGCAATATCCTATACTCGCTCGCCGACGACCACGTCTACACCATGCTCAACCAGGGAATGAGCCACATCTGCGAATAGCGACCAACCACGGTACCAGCGCGGCCTGCACCCAAGCCGCAAATACGGGGAAAGGAACCCACCATGAAAAAGCAGTACAAGCTCGACGAGATCGACTGTGCTAACTGCGCGCGTGAGCTTCAGGACGAGCTGGCCAAGCTCGAGGGCGTCAAATCCGTGTCCGTCAACTTTATGACCCAGAAGTTGACGCTCGAGGCCGATGACGCCGAGTTCGACGAGGTGCTCAATAGCGTTGTAGAGTTTACGGCCGACGCCGAGCCGGACTGCGAGATCATTCTCTAGCCCAGGTTACGCCAACCTGCAAGGCCGCGCTTGCCGCGGCCTTTGCTCGCGAAATTATATGAGCGAGTGTTCATACATTCAAATGGGAGGATACGAGTCATGGCCACCGCCGACCCCAAGAAGAAAAAGAAGAAGCGCAAGAAAAAAGAGTCACTCGAGCATAAGCGCAACCGCATCCTGGTAGCGCTGGGCATTTTTGCCGTGGTGTACGCCCTCGATGAGCTCGGCACCCTCACTGCCGCATTCGGCACCCCGGGCGACATCTACGCCAGCTTCGCACTGTTCCTCGTGCCGTTTTTGATTGCCGGCTACGACGTGCTCCAAAAGGCATACAACAACATCCGCCGCGGCAAGGCGTTCGACGAGAGCTTCCTCATGGCCGTCGCGACCATCGGCGCGTTTGCCATGGTGCTCTTCCCCGACACCGACCCGCACATGGCCGAAGGCGCCGCCGTCATGCTGTTCTACCAGGTCGGCGAGCTGTTCCAGGCATACGCCGTGGGCAAGAGCCGCAAGTCGATCAGCGCCATGATGGACATCGCGCCCGACTACGCCAACGTCGAGCAACCCGACGGCACACTCGAGCAGGTCTTCCCCGATGACATCGCCGTGGGCACCATCATCGTCGTCAAGCCCGGCGAGCGCGTGCCTATCGACGGCGTCATCGTCGAAGGCGAGACACAGCTCGATACCGCCGCGCTCACGGGCGAGTCAATCCCCCGCCCGGCCAAAACCGGAGACGATATCATCAGCGGCTGCATCAACATGACGGGTCTCATCCACGTGCGCACCACCAAGCCATTTGGCGAGTCCACCGTCGCGCGCGTCCTGGAGCTCGTAGAAAACGCCAGCGAAAAGAAGGCGCACACCGAGAACTTCATCACGCGCTTCGCCCGCGTCTACACGCCCGCCGTCACCGGCGCTGCCGCGGTACTCGCGCTCGGCGGCGGCTTGGTCACCGGCGCCTGGTCCGACTGGATCCTGCGCGGCCTGACCTTCCTGGTCGTCAGCTGCCCGTGCGCGCTCGTGATCAGCGTGCCGCTCAGCTTCTTTGGCGGCATCGGCGGCGCATCCAAGCTGGGCGTCCTCATCAAGGGTTCTAACTATCTCGAGACGCTCGCCGATGTGGACACCGTCGTCTTTGACAAGACCGGCACCCTCACCAACGGCACGTTCTCGGTGGTCGCGGTGCACCCCGAGGCTGGCTACACCGAGCAGTCGTTGCTCGAGGTCGCAGCCCTTGCGGAGTCGTTCTCCGATCACCCCATCGCGCAGTCTGTGCGTGTCGCCTACCAGGGCGAGGTCGACCCCAAGCGCGTTAGCGACTCCGCCAACGACGCGGGCCACGGCGTGACGGCAACCATCGACGGCAAGCACGTCGTCGTCGGCAACGCCAAGATGCTCGCCGCGGCCGGAGTCGAAGCGCCCGATTGCGAGGTCGTCGGAACGATTCTGCATGTGCTCGTTGACGGCGTGTACGCCGGCCACATCGTGATTGCAGACACTGTTAAGGCCGATGCCGAGCAGACGATCCGCGACTTGCACGCCGCCGGCGTCAAGCGCACCGTTATGCTCACGGGCGACCGCAAGGAAGTGGCTGCTGCGGTGGCCAAGCAGCTCGGCCTCGACGAGTTCCGCGCGCAGCTGCTGCCGGGCGATAAGGTCGAGCGTGTTGAAGCGCTGCTCGCGGCCGAAAGCGGCAAGGGCAAGCTCGCCTTTGTCGGCGACGGCATCAATGATGCGCCCGTGCTCACCCGCGCCGATGTGGGCATTGCCATGGGTGCCATGGGCTCCGACGCTGCTATCGAGGCGGCGGACGTCGTGCTGATGGATGACAAGCCGTCCAACATCGCCCGTGCCATCCGTGTGGCGCGCAAGACCATGGCGATTGTTTGGCAGAACATCATCTTTGCGCTGGGTATTAAGCTGCTGATCCTGGTGCTGGCAGCGCTCGGCATTGCCAACATGTGGCTCGCTGTCTTTGGCGACGTGGGCGTGGCGATCATCGCCATTCTGAACGCCATGCGCGCGATGGGTGTCAAGAACCTGTAGCTTGTTTGTGGTCCCTCCGGCCGGGGCCGGGCTTGGTTTTGAAAACGTCCTCGACCATGTACGGCGCCTTGTCCTGCTCCTGCGGAGCTGCGGACAAGGCGCCGTACTGGTCTGCGGAGTGTTTTCAAAACCAAGCCCGGCCCCGGCCTGCGGTGACACAGCTGGCGGTTCTTGGGCATCGCTTGCTGGCGGGGTTCCTTGTCTGAGTTGGACTTTGTTGGTCGGGCCTTTGGTCCCGCTCGCTGGTTTGCGCTTTGCGCGAACTCCGCGCTACTGGGGGTTCGTTAGGATTCCGCCGCTTGGCCCGTCGCCTCGCCCCGGTTCAGCATCGCCCTCAGTTTCTCGAAGCTTTCCTCGCTCAGGCAGTGCTCCATGTGGCAGCCCTCTTGCGACGCGACCTCAGCCGAAACACCCGCATCCTCTAGCAGCCCCACGAAAAAGCAGTGACGCTCCCACATTTGGCGAGCGACCTCCAGACCACGCTCCGTCAGATGAACGTCGCGCTTGCCCATTTCGACATAGCCGTTGCTTTCCAGCGTCGCCATGGCCTTGGAAACGCTCGCCTTGGTTACGCCGAGGTACTCCGCAACGTCGATCGAGCGCACGATGCCCTGACGTTCCGACAGAACGTAGATCGATTCGAGATAGTCTTCTCCGGATTCACGTAGGGCCATGGGCCGCCTTTCGCGATGATTGCTAGTTAGCCTTTGGATACTTTCCAAGGCTAACTTTACCGCAAAAGTTGCCCATGTCTTACTACTTTGTCTAAAAGTTAGCCGTGTTTCACAAAACGTGCGGGACGAAAACAAAATGGGGACGCCCCGCAAGGAGTGTCCCCAGGCGCCGGGTGCCGGCCCGCAGTTACATCAATCCAAAGTGCTTCGCGGCGTTGCAGATGCCGTCGTCGTCCACGGCAGTCGTCACATAGGTCGCCGCAGCCTTCACCGCGTCCTGTGCGTTGCCCATGGCCACACTTGTGCCCACGGCGGCAAACATCGACAGGTCGTTCTCGCCGTCGCCAAAGGCAATCGCCTCGCTCGCGTCGATACCAAGCCGCTCCAGCGTCGCCGCCACGCCCAGGTCCTTGCCGCCGTTAGTGGGAATAATGTCACAGAACAGGTCGCACCAGCGCGTGGTGAGCGAATGCGACACGGCATCGGTCACGATATGCTCGTCGTCAGGGTCCACAAAGGCGCAAAACTGGTAGACCGGCGCGTCAAAGGCGTGCTCAAACGGCTCCTCGTGGTAGACGATTCCCGCATTGCTGCCAGCCGTCACCACGCGCTCGGACAGGCGGTTCACAAACGAATTCTCGCCCTGCATGCACAGCGAGTCGTAGCGTCCCTGCGCCACCTGGTCCACAATCACCGCGACGTCGTCCGGATCGATCGGGCAGCTGCGGTAAACCCCCTCGGCATCAAAACAGTGCTGGCCCGAAAGCGTAATGTACGCATCCCAACCAAGATCGAGCAGCCAATCCGGCATCTGGTAGGTCGGACGGCCCGTGGCGATCACGCACGCAATCCCCTGCTCGCGAAAGCTGTCGAGCACCTGCTGCGCCGACGCCGGAATCCGGTGGGTCTTAAAGCTCAACAGCGTACCGTCGATATCGAAAAACGCGGCTTTGATCATCCTCGTCTACTCCTCGCCCTCGAGCTTTTCGCTCGCCTCGAGCCACGCCATCTCCAGCTCGTCCATGGCGGCGTGAGCCTCGTCGATCTTTGCCTGCTGCTCGCCGAGCGCCGTGTAGTTGGTGGGATCGACTTGGGCCATTGCTGCCTCGGCCTCCTCAACGCGGGTGCGCTGCGTCTCCATCTTGCGCTCGAGCGAACTCACCTCGCGGCGGAGCTTCTGGCGCTCGGCGTTGGACAGGCCGTTGGGCTGACCGCTCGACTTGGGCTTTTCGGCCGCAGCTGCCGCGGCACCGGTGTCAAACGTGCCGGTCTTGGCGCTCGGCGCGCCCACGGGCTCGCCCTCGGCGGTAGCGTTGCACAGGCGAAGGTACTGGTCCACGCCACCGGGCATATGCGTCAGGTGGCCGTCGAGCAGCGCCCACTGCTGGTCGGTCACGCGCTCCATCAAGAAGCGGTCGTGCGTCACCAGGATCAGCGTGCCGGGCCAGCCGTCGAGCAGATCCTCGACAATCGCCAGCATGTCGGTATCCAGGTCGTTGCCGGGCTCGTCCAGGATGAGCACGTTGGGTTCGTCCAGGATTGTCAGCAGCAGCGACAGGCGACGGCGCTGGCCGCCCGAAAGATCGCCGATGCGGCTCCAGAGCTGCTGCGTCGTAAAGCCCAGGCGCTCGCAGAGCTTCTCGGGCGAAGTCTCCTTGCCGTCGATGACGTAGTACTTCTTATAGTTGCCGAGCACCTCGCGGATCGTGTCGCCCATGTAGGGTTCGAGCTCCTCGAGCTGCTGCGACAGCACGCCAAAGCGCACCGTCTGGCCAATCTTCACGCGGCCGCGCAGGGGCGCGATCTTGCCCTGAATCACGTCGAGCAGCGTCGACTTGCCGGCGCCGTTCTCACCCAAAAGACCATAGCGGTCGCCCGCACCAATGAGCCAGGTCACATCGGTGAGCACCTGCTTGGGCGCGCTATCGGTATCCGCATAGCCGGCGTCCACGTCGATCACGTCGATGACCTGCTTGCCCAGGCGGCTCACGGCGAGGCGCTTGAGCTCCAGCTCGTCGCGCACGGGCGGCACGTCGGCGATCAGCTCGCGAGCGGCATCCACGCGAAACTTGGGCTTTGTGGAACGGGCCTGGGCGCCACGGCTCAGCCACGCGAGCTCCTTGCGCGCCATGTTGCGACGACGCTCCTCGGTGACGGCGGCCATGCGGTCGCGCTCCACGCGCTGCAGGATGTATGCCGAGTAGCCGCCCTCGAAGGGATCGACCTGGCCGTCGTGGACCTCCCACATACTGGTACAGACCTCGTCCAAGAACCAGCGATCGTGCGTGACCACGAGCATCGCGCCCTGACCGCGCTGCCAGCGAGCCTTTAAGTGACGCGCGAGCCAGTTGATGGTACGCATGTCCAGGTGGTTGGTGGGCTCGTCGAGCATGAGCACGTCGTAGTCGCCGATTAGCAGGCGCGCGAGGTCCACGCGACGGCGCTGGCCGCCCGAAAGCTCGCCCACCGTGCCCTCCCAGGGCACATCGCTAATAAGGCCGGCCAGAATCTGGCGCGTACGCGGGCTCGAGGCCCACTCGTATTCGGGTGTGTCACCGACGACGGCATGATGCACGGTGTCGGTATCGACCAGGTTATCCTTTTGGCCGAGCAATCCAATCGTCGTGTCGCGGCGGTGCGTCACGCGGCCGTCGTCGGGCTCCAACGTGCCGGCGAGCACGCTCAGCAGCGTCGACTTACCGTCGCCGTTTTTACCGACAATACCAATACGGTCGCCCTCGCCCACGCCGAGCGTAACGCTATCGAAAATATGCTTGGTGGGAAACTCTAGGCTGACGGAATCGCATCCCAAAAGAATCGCCATATGCCCTGCTCCTTCGTAGAAATTCAACGTTGTCCATGATAGCAGCGAGCCCCACCCCAAACCACCACGAAGGCGCCTGTCCCCTTTGTGGCGGTCGTTTCGGTCGCAGAGCAAAAAGGCGGGCCATCTCCCAAAAGAGATGACCCGCCTCTCCAATCAGTCCCGCGGCAACCGTGGCCGCCGCGGGCCTCAAGCATGTCCCGGACTAGGAGAACATGCCGGTGAGGTAATCATTCAGCCGCTTATCCTTGGGCCGTTGGAAAATCTCGTCGGTCTCGTCGTACTCGACCATATCGCCCATGTAGAAGAACGCCGTGCGGTTGGACACACGCGACGCCTGCTCCATGTTGTGCGTCACGATGACGATGGCGCGGTCGGCAACGATCGACGACATGAGGTCTTCGATCGCCAGCGTCGAGATGGGGTCGAGCGCCGAGCAGGGCTCGTCAAACAGGATCACGTCGGGGTTGAGCGCCAGCGTGCGCGCAATGCACAGACGCTGCTGCTGGCCGCCCGAAAGCGCATAGGCGCTCTTGTCGAGCTTGTCCTTGACCTCGTCCCAAAGCGCCGCGCCGCGCAGGCTTTCCTCGACCATGCGGTCGAGCTCGTCGCGGTCGGTGATGCCGTGGCGCTTAGGCGCAAACGTGATGTTGTCGCGAATGGACTTGCGGAACGGGTTGGGCTGCTGGAACACCATGCCAATGGAACGGCGCAGCTCGTAGGTGTTTTCGGTCTTGGTGTTCACGTTGCGCCCGCGATAGTTGATCTCGCCCTCCACGCGGCAGCCGCGAATCTCGCGATTCATGAGGTTGAGGCTACGCAAGAAGGTCGACTTACCGCAGCCCGAAGGCCCGATGAGCGCCGTGATCTCGCCCTTGTGGAAGTCGAGCGACGTATTGTGCAGTGCATGGTGGTCGCCATAGTACACGTTGACGTCCTTGGTGGAGAGCACGACCTCGTCGCTCACGGCCTTGCCGCTCACGCGCACGCGCTTCTCGCTCTCCCCCACGCTCGACAAAAAGTCCTGGGTCTCGGACGATGCCGCCTCAGTTGCGGGCGTTGCATTTATCTCGCTCATTCGGCCGTCATCTTCCTTGCCAGTTGTTTGCCCACGATACGGGCGACTACGTTAAACAGCAGCACGCAAATCATCAGCAGCGCCGCGGTGCCCCAAACGATCTGCTGGGCCTCGGGGCTGCCCTCGCCATAGATCTTGTAGATGTGCACGGCGAGCGACTCACCGGGGCGGAACACGTTCCAGGCGCAGGTGGGGCTCGACAGGTTAAAGCTCAAGAAGTTCAGGCGAACCGGCGAGCTCATGCCCGAGGTAAAGAGCAGCGCCGCGGCCTCGCCAAAGACGCGGCCGGCCGAAAGCACGATGCCAGTCACGATGGCGGGCATGGCCTCGGGGATCAGGATGTACAGCGTGGCCTCCCAGCGAGTGAGGCCCATAGCCAGACACGCATCGCGCTGGGCCTGCGGCACGTCCTCGAGCGCCTGCTGAATCACGCGCACCAGGATGGGAATGTTGAACATGGTGAGCGCGACGGCGCCGGAGATGATGGAGTACTTCCAGCCCAGCTGCACCGAGAACACCAGGAAGCCAAACATGCCGACGACGATGGAAGGCAGCGAGGACAGCGTCTCGATGGCGGTGGAGGCGATGTCGCGGATAGGGCCGTTCGGCGCGTATTCGACCAGGAAGACCGCGCCGCCCAGACTGATGGGCACCGAGATGACCAGAGTGATCAGCAGCAGGTAGAACGAGTCGAACAGCTGGTAGAGCACGCCACCCTGGGTACCGTTGGCACGCGCGGGCTGCGTGAGGAAGCCCGGCTTAAGCAGCGTCGAGATACCCTCGAACAGGATATAGGCCACCATGGAGACGACGATGAGCATGACGATGGCGACGATCGCCGTCAACACGCCCGTGGCGAAGCGGTCCTGCTTTTGGACACGCCCGAGCCTCGCCTCGTCGATGTGGATACGCGTGCTAGCCACGAGCCTTCGCCCCCTTGCGGCCTATAAGGTGAATGATCAGGATGAAGATGAGGCTCATGCCCATCAGCAGCAGGCCGAGCGCCCACAGAACATCGTCCTGGGCCGAGCCCTCGGCATAGACCGCCATGGACGTGGTGAGCGTGGTGGTGATGGTGGACGCCGGCGACAGCAGCGACGTCGGCATGGCCTCGATGCCGCCGATAACCATGCGCACGGCGAGCGTCTCGCCAAAGGCACGCGTCATGCCGAGGATGACCGCGGTCATGAGCGACGGCATTGCAGACTTGAGCACCACGTGCCAGATGGTCTGCCAGCGGGTGTAGCCCAGCGCGAGCGAGCCCTGACGGTAGCTGTCGGGCACGGCGCGTAGGCCATCGACCGAAAGCGTGGTCATCGTCGGCAGAATCATGACTGCCAGCACGATGGCGCCGGGCAAGATACCCAGACCCGTGCTCACGTGGAAAACGCTCTTCATAAGGCCGACGACCACGTGAAAACCGATCAGGCCAAAGACGACCGAGGGAATGCCGGTCAAAAGCTCAATAAGTGGCTGAAAGACCTTGGAGCCAAACTTAGGCTGGATCTCGACCGCAAAGATGGCAGAGCCGATGGCGATGGGCAGCGCGATGAGCGTGGAGAGCACCATGACCGCAAACGAGGTGACGATCAGGGGCAGGGCACCGGTATAAGGCAGGCCGTTTTCGGCCGTGTTGGCCAGGTCCCACTTGGTGCCGGTGAAAAACTCGACGACCGAGACGCCGTCCTTGACAAAAGCCGAGAGGCCCTTTTGGGCGACCATAAAGATGAGCGCGGCAACGACAAGCGTCACGAGCGCTACGCACGCGCCCGTGACGCCCAGGCCCACGTTCTCAAGGTCGCGCTTTGGCAGCTGTTTTGCCATTGCAAACCTTTCCGGGGGCGATTACTTATTTAGCGGAGACCTTGCCGCTGGCGTCCTTGACGACCTTCATGGCAGAGACGGGGATAAAGCCCTGCTCCTCGACGAGTTTGCCCTGGACGTCGTCGGAGAGCATGAACTCAAGGAAAGCCTTGGTAGCCTCGTCGGCGTCCTTGGAGCAGTACATGTGCTCGGTCGCCCAGATCTTGAAGGAGTCGTCGGTGACGTTCTTGCTCTTGGGCTCGACGCCCTCGACCTTGATGGCGTTGAACTTGGAGTCATCGAAGTGCGAGAAGTCGAGGTAGGAGATGGCGTTGTCGGTACTGCCCATCTGAGTCTGGACATCGCCGGACTTGTCGAGCTCGGCGTCGCCCTTAAAGTCGACGGTCTCGTCGCCAAAGACGGCGGCCTCGAAGGTGGCGCGGGTGCCGGAGCCGGCCTTGCGGTTGAGCACGACGATGGCAGCGTCGTTGCCGCCGACCTCCTTCCAGTTGGTGATCTGGCCGGAGAAGATGCCCTTGAGCTGCTCGAGGGACAGGTCGTCGACCTTGACGTTCTTGGAGACGACGGGACCCATGCCCACGACGGCGACCTCGTGGTCGACGAGGTTCTTGACCTGGTCGGCCTCGAGCTTGGTCTCGGCGAAGACATCGGAATTACCGATGGTGACGGTGCCGGCGGCGACAGCGGTCAGGCCCTTGCCCGAACCGTTACCCGAGCCGGAGACGGAGACATCGGGGTTGGCGTCCATGAACTTCTCGGCAGCGGCCTCGACGAGAGCCTGGAACGAAGAGGCACCGTCGTAGGTCACCTCGCCGGAGACGGACTCGGCAGCAGCGGCGCTACCCTTGTCGGCGGCATCGGATGCGCCGGAGCCGCCGCACCCAACGAGACCGAGACCGACGATGCTGGCAAGACCACCAGCGAGGCCGAGGAACTGACGACGAGAATAAGCCTGATCGAGCATGATCTTCCTTTCATACATGCGATTCGCGGGCACCCTGCCCGCTTTGCTGTTTGGAAAGATACGGCCTCGATCGGGCAGTGCCCGCGCCAACTGCGGTTTTTTACGGGCATCTGATAGACCCTTACCGCAAGCGCAGCACGGCCTTTACAAACGAATAACAAACCCGCCGCCAAACATGGCCAGCCTTTTACACCAATAAAAACAAAGTTGCGGTGAAATAGTTCCTGCTTGACCATCAAATGGCCCATTCTAGGAACTATTCCACCGCAACTTAGATTGGGAAACCGCGAGACCTTAAAGCTCTAATTCATTCAAACGGAGGATCGCAACAATATAGATCTTGAGCGCCTGCTTGAGCTGCTCCTCGTTGGCGCACTCGTTGGGGCCGTGCATCTGACCGCCCCATGCGGGCAGCCCCAGGCCAGTCTCCTCGGGGCCAAACGAGACGGCGCGGGCAAAGTTGCGTGCGTACGTGCCACCGCCCATGGCAAAGGGCTCAGCATGCTTGCCGGTGAACTCGTTATAGGTATCGATAAGCGCCTTCACGGCCGGATCGTCGGCAGACACCGAGAACGGCGCCTTCGCGCGACCCAGCTGGCACGTCACGCTAAAACGGCCCACGAGCGGGTCGAGCTGCTCGCGGATGGTATCAGCACTCGTGCTGTCAGGGAAGCGCACGTCGATGACCTGCTCAATATGGCCATCCGCCACGCGGATGACGCCAGCGTTGCAGGTAAGCGGGCCAAACGCCGGACTCGTCGCATCGATACCCAGGCCGCGGCCATAGGCATCCGCATGCACAAAGGCCAAGAACTTGACGAACTCGTGCTCGGCAGGCGTCAGCAGGCGCTCGTCGCGTGCACCAAACGCGTCCTCGGCCTCGCGCAGATACGCCACGATCAGGCCGACAGCGTTGATAGTGCCCTCAGGCATCGAGGCATGACCGCCAATGCCGTGGGCAAAAATCTGCGCATGCCCGTTATCGAGTGTCGTGATCTCAAGGCGATCGGCGTTCTCAACCGGCGCCGGCAGCTCATCGGCGGCAATCGCGAGCTCGCAGATGGACTGCGACGGAATGGCATTGCTCGCCTCGGCGCCGCTCCACGACACGATGCGCCCGCCGTCGATCTTGGAGCTCACGAACGTCGCCCCAAACTGGCCCTTCTCGGCATTGCAGACCGGGAACTCGGCATCGGGCGTAAACAAAAAGTCGGGGTCTGCGTGGTTCTCCAGATAATGGTGAACGTCGGACATGCCCACTTCCTCATCGCAGCCCAGCAGCGCGCGGAAAGCATAGCGCGGGGTAATGCCGTGCTTGAGCAGATAAGCGCCGGCGTAGAGCGACAGCACCGCCGGACCCTTGTCGTCAATCACGCCGCGACCGAGCAGCCAGCCCTCGCGGCGCTCCATCGCAAACGGGTCGGTGTTCCAACCGGGGCCAGCGGGAACCACGTCCACGTGGCAGATAGTCGCGAGCTGCTTGTCGCCGCGACCCGGGATATCGGCGATTCCCACATAGCCCCCGTCGTCGCTCGTCTGATAGCCGAGCTTTTGCGCAATGCCGAGCGCGCAATCGAGCGCGTCACGGACCGGGCGGCCAAACGGCGCACCGGGCTCCGCATCGGCAGCAACGGCCACGGACGGATAGCTCACCAGTTGTTCGATATCGGCAACGACATCCTCCCAGACCTCGTCGACATACTCGGCAACGCTCTGCTCCACCTGATTCATGAACGACCTCCTTACCAATGAGCGACGGGTACGCCCGCCCCTCACATTATGTCTATTAGATAGCGAAAAGTTTAGCAAGCTCGGCCACCGAGTGCACCACCGCATCGGCGCCCGCGGCCTCGTGCTCCCCCGGCGCTGCCGCGCCCGAATAGATGCCGATGCACGGCACGCCCATCGCGTGCGCGCCCTCCACATCGTTAAAGCGATCGCCGATCATCACGGCATCGTCGGCCGTCGCGCCGAGCGCCGCCAGGGCATCACGAACCGAATCGGCCTTGGTCTCGCGTCCCTGCGGCGGATTCATGCCAACCACCGCCTCAAACTGCGAAAGCCCCAGCTTGCCCACCATGTCAATGCACTTTGCCTCCATGCGTGACGTCGCCACGGCCAAGCGATGCCCCTGCGCGACAAGGCCATCGAGCAGCTCGGGGATTCCATCGAACACGGGATACTCTTCCGGTCCCAGCTCATCAAAAAAGGCACGGTACTCGTCGGCCACCACAAGCGACTCCTCGCGCGTAAAGCCGTAAAAGTCGTGGAAGCTCTTCCACAGCGGAGGCCCGATCATGCGACGCAGGTCACCCATCTGCGCCTCCGAAAACCCGCGCGCGGCCAACGTCTTGCGCGTCGAGGTCATCACCGCTCGACCCGTATCTGCCACCGTGCCATCGAAATCAAACAGCACGACCGGCCGCTTGCATATCTCCAGCGCCTCCATCGGCATCCCTCTTCCCCAGTTGATGATTTCCACACCGACACTTCAAACTGTTGACTATTCAACAATTGAACCTATAAATGTGGAACGACTCCACTATACTTGTCGCACTTTGCTCTCAGAAGGCGGCGCTGCCGCGCCCCAACGAAAGGTGCAATTATGTCTTTTGCCATCATAACCGACTCCACGTCGGACATCTCCCCCGCCCGCGCCCAAGAGCTCGGCATTTACGTCATTCCGCTGCATGTGATTATCGAAGGCGAGGACCTGCTCGACCAGGTACAGATCACCGCCCAGGAGTACGTCGCCCGCATGGCCGGCTCCGAGCAGCTGCCGCATACCTCGCAGCCGAGTGCCGGCGAGTTCAAGGCGCTGTTTGACCGCGTGCGCGCCGATGGCCACGACAGCGCGATCTTTATCTCGCTGTGCAGCGAGTGGTCCGCCTGCTATTCCAATGCATGCCTGGTCGCCGAGACCCACGAGCTCGACGTGCGCTGCATCGATTCGCGCACCGGCTCGGGTGCCGAGGGCCTGCTGGTGGAGTACGCGCTCGCCATGCGCGAAGATGGCCGCAGCCTGGACGAGACCGAGGCGCAGATCCGCGCGACCCTGCCCGACGCGCACCTGCTGCTGATTCCCCGCACGCTCGAGAACCTCGTTAAGAACGGCCGCGCGCCCAAGCTCGCCGGCCAGCTCACGCAGATGCTCAATATTCGCCTGGCCGTTTCGCCGGAGTGGCAGTCGGGCGAGATCAAGGCCGTCAAAAAGGGCCGCGGTGCCAAGCGCATCGTTGCCAACACCATGGCCGATTGCCTTGCATTTTTGGCCGAACATCCGGGCTCCAGCGTGCGCGTGCTCACGACCGGCGCCGCCGAGGAGCAGGAGCTCGTCAACCAAGCACTCGCAGGCCAGAACTACGTGGACGCCGGCACCGGCCCCATCGGCTGCACCATCGCCACCCATGTAGGCGTCGACGCCATCGCCATTAGCTACTGTCCCCGCTACCAGCCCATCCACTAGGGGCACCTTTACCACTTGCGGTGGAATAGGGACTGTTTTTGGCTTATCAGCCGCAAATCAATCCCTATTCCACCGCAACTTAGAAATCGGCAATCAGCCCTGCGGGCCCCGGAACAGTTCCTCATGCGAGCCCATTCTGACCAGTCGGATCACAGGATTAGTCTTATGCGGCAAGTACAGAACGACCACATCGACCAACCCATCGGATAGATGGAAATCGATGTGGCCGTTGTAATTGCCGCCCGGGTTTGAAAGCTCATGGGCGCCATATTCCGCGGGAAGCGAGCCGCGAGCTGCAAGCTCTGCGACTGCCGCCTTAAACTCGGTTTTTAGCTGCGGATGGATGCGCATCGTCCGTTTGTAATCCGCCTTAAACTGAGCCTCGACTTTAATCTCAAACATCGCTAGTCCCCATCGAGGAACGATATAAGCTCATCAGCGTTATTGAATGACGGGCTGTCGTCTGGCAGAATCCCCAACTCATGAGCCTCGGCAATCACCATGGCGCGCCTCGTCGCCTCGTTGGGAACTTCGGATCGACCAACGATCTCAAAAGGAATCTTTCGCTGATTTACCAGCTGCCGAACAGCAAGATTGAGGTAGGAATTGAGACTAAGGCCGACCGAATCCAAAAACTCAGTCGCCTGTTCCTTGAGTCCTTCTTCGATGCGAACCGTCGTGGGCTTAACCGTTGCAGTAGACATACGCGACCTCCTCGCTCTCGTCTTTTGCATCAGTATACCCAATATAGATGGCAGTCTGATGTTAGCTAGCATCAGACTGCCATTATTCATCTATAAGCGAAGAAGCCTTGTCCCTACATCAGCCCACTTAGGGCAATGTCGACGGCTTCGTTGAGGTCGTCGGTGATGTGCACCAGCTCCGGATCGAGCGGGCTAATCATACCGGCGTCCATCACCGGGCCGTTGAGCCAGTCGAACAGGCCCTGCCAGTACTCGGTGCCCACCAGCACGAGCGGCATGCGCTTGACCTTGTGTGTCTGCACCAGCGTGAGCACCTCGAACATTTCGTCGAGCGTACCAAAACCTCCGGGAAACACGATGGCGCCCGAGCTGTATTTGACGAACATGGTCTTGCGCACAAAGAAGTAACGGAAGTCCATGCCGAGGTTCACGTATTTATTGAGCCCATGCTCGTGCGGCAATTCAATGCCCAGGCCAACTGACTTGCCGTTGACACTCGCCGCCCCCCTGTTGGCCGCTTCCATGATGCCGGGGCCGCCGCCGGTGATGACCGCCACGCCGCGCTGGGCGATTTTGCGGCCGACCGTGCGCGCCGCCTTATAGAGCGGATCGGTCTTGGGCGTGCGGGCGCTGCCGAAGATGGTCACAGCGGGCCCGAGCTCGGCAAGTGCGCCAAAGCCATCGACAAACTCGGCCTGGATGCGCAGCACGCGCCACGGATCAGCATGCAGCCAGTCGGTCGACTCCTCGGGCGCCAGCAGGTTGGCGTAGGTGTTGTCCTTAGGAATCATGGGGCCGCGCATAACCACGGGGCCGCGGCGGTACGTCTCGTCGTAGGCAGGCTCGCCCTCGACATTCTCGTTCTTAATCATGGGTACTCCTATCGAGAAAAAGAAAAACGGGCGGGGTCGACGCCATGCGCCAAACACCCGCCCGAACATCAACCATTCGGTATGGTACCCACGATGCATCAAGTGCTTGCAAGCTATCGGTCATCGGTCGCGCAGACGGTGTTAGCGAACGTGATGACCGGCCAGCGCTCGCCCCTTGCCGTTGCTAGCGCTCTGCAAGCGCCCGCGCCGCTCTTAGTAGTCCACCGCCGCAGGACTGTTCATCCAGTCGCTCACAAACGCGCCGTAGCGGCCCTCGATAATGGCCTGACGGGCACGCTGCATAAGGTTGAGCAGGTAGTAGATGTTGTGCATCGACAGCAGAATACCGCCGAGCATCTCCTTCTGCGTGACCATGTGACGGATGAGCGCACGGCTGTAGCCGCCCGTGCACACCGGGCAGGTGCAGGTGGGGTCGATGGGGCCGTCGTCGTGCGCAAAGCGAGCGTTGCGGAAGTTGAGGCGACCCTCGCTGGAGAACGCCGTGCCCATGCGGCCGGTGCGCGTCGGCAGCACGCAGTCGAACATGTCGATACCCACGCCAACGCCGCGCACGAGCGTGGTAGGGTTGCCGACGCCCATGAGGTAGCGCGGCTTGTGCTTAGGCATGTACTCGGAAACCAGCGGTGCCAGCGTCTCGAACATGGTCTCGTGGTCTTCGCCCACCGAATAGCCGCCGATGCCGTAACCCGGGAAGTCGCCGCACTCCTCCAGATGGCGCAGCGAGCGCAGGCGCAGGTCCAGGTGCATGCCGCCTTGGACGATGCCAAAGAGCGCCTGGTCATCGCGGGTATGCGCCTTATAGCAGCGCTCGGCCCACATACTCGACAGCTCAACGGCGCGCTCAACGTAGGCGCGCGTGGCGGGATAGCCCGGGCACTGGTCCAGCTGCATGCAGATATCGGACCCGAGCTTCATGGCGATTTCCATGTTGTCCTCGGGCGTCCAGAACACGTGGCGGCCGTCGTAGTCGTTGACGATAAAGCGCACGCCCTCGTCGGTGAGCTTGACGGCGTCGTTGTGGCTGAAGACCTGGAAACCGCCCGAGTCGGTGAGGATGGGGCCGTGCCAGTTCATAAACTTATGCAGACCGCCCAGCTCGGCGATGGTGTCCTCGCCAGGGCGCATGGACAGGTGATAGGTATTGGCAAGCACAATCTGGGCGCCGAGCTGCTTGACGGTCTCGGTGGGGATGCCTTTGACGTTTGCCTTGGTGCCCACGGGCATAAAGATCGGCGTCTCGATGTCGCCGTGCGGGGTGTGCAGCACGCCGGCGCGCGCGTGCGTGGTCGGGTCCTCGGCGATCAGGTCGAATTTAAAGAGGCTCTGGTCCATAAACTGGAACTCCTTGGTTGCGGTTCATACGCAGACCATTATACGAGCAACCAGCAAACCGCACCGACTCGACAGAAACTGGTGCAAAGGGGTCATAGTCATTGGAATCATTTCCAACAGCCAAGGCAACGCCGATGCTCTGGCAATGCCAGCGAGCGGTCGCCAGGGCGAACAAATTGGCATGAAAAGAGGGCGGCATAGACCTTCTGGTCATGCCGCCCTCTTTGAATGACAAGTTGTCGCCCTGGCGGCCGCGCAGCGTCGGCCCGTTACGGCGTTTGGTAAAACGCCGTAACCCCTAAGGCCGCTGGCCCATGCCACCTTCGAGGGTGACAGTCTCGCCGTTCATGTACTTAAAGTCGGGGCCGCAGAGCTGAACGACCACGCGGCCGATTTCCTTCTCGACGTCGCCGTAATGGCCCGCCGGCGGCATGTGGACGTTGGCCTTAAACGCCTCGGGATAAGCATCCTGGAAGTTCTCGAGCGCAGCGGTCCAAGCAAGCGGGCACACGATGTTGACGTTGATGCCGTCCTTGCCCCACTCGTTGGCGGCAACACGGGTCAAGCCGCGGATGCCCTCCTTGGCGGCGGCGTAGCTGCACTGGCCGTAGTTGCCAAACAGGCCGGCGCCCGAAGCAAAGTTGACCACGGAGCCCTTAGTCTCCTTCAGGTGCGGATAGGACTTCTGCATGTACAGATAGGTGGCATACAGACCGGAATAAATGGCCAGGTTAAACTGATCCATGGTGTGGTCGGCGATGGTCACGCCCGAGGCGCTGGCCTGAGCATTGTTGACGACGGCGTCGATGCGACCGAACTCCTCAATGGCCTTGTCGATGACGTTCTGGACGACGGCCTCGTTATCCTGACCAGCCGAGACATCGGCCTGAACAGGCAGCACCTTGACGCCGTACTCAGCCTCGAGGGACTCCTTGGCAGCCTCGAGCTTGGCAACGTTGCGGCCGGTAATGACGAGGTTTGCGCCCTCCTTGGCAAAAGCGATATCGATGCCGTAACCGATGGAGCCAGCGGAACCGTCCTTGAGCGTGGCCTTGCCGCCGCCGGTAACGATCACGGTCTTACCAGTGAAAAGTCCCATACAAAGTCCTTTCGAATCGCGGCGGGCACGCCCGCCGACTGCGCGTATCCAACTTCACGCGCCAAAAGCTGAAATGCAACTTTAGCGTGTTCAAGTGAAAAATAAAGACCGCAGCAGGCGAACGGCGCAACGTCTTTCGGCGAAGGGAATGTCAAGTGCAAACCAAATAAAGAGGCCGATTTTTTGTTATCCATGCGAGCCATCGAACACGTTTTGAAACTTTGCTGCGGCACGCGGGATGTCGGCGCGAGACTTTATCATAGGGTGACAAACAACGATGAGGAGCACATGCCTATGACAGACGAGCTGGACCCCCAGACTCAACAGCATATTGATGATTCAGCAGACGTCGCCGACGACTGCGATACTCCTACCTGCGCCGACGCTTCCGCCGATGCATCCGCCGAAGATGCGCACGCCGGTGCGGATAAGGCAGCAGGCACAGACGATACTGTCGAGCATGACGAAGGCGAGCAGTCGGAGCCAAGCGACGCCGAACCCGATACGGACCCCGCCCCGCAAGCAGAAGGCCCCATCGAGGTGTCTTCAGAAGAAGAGCTCGATGCCGTCATGGACTCCATGATGGATGCCGTCAAAGCGATGAAAGACGCTGTGGCCGACGCCGATATCGACGCCGAGGAAGAGGAGGCCGCCGAGGCCGCCTCGACCTTCGTGCCCGGCGAGACCCCCGTTGCCGACCAAGGCAGCACCCTGCCCTCG
Organism: uncultured Collinsella sp.; assembly: GCA_965147105.1. Lineage (GTDB taxonomy): Bacteria > Actinomycetota > Coriobacteriia > Coriobacteriales > Coriobacteriaceae > Collinsella. The sequence continues at coordinate 58,744 of CBCTIZ010000001.1, forward strand.
TTCCTGCAGCTTGAGCACCCCACCATTGGTGCCGATGCAGTTGACCCGCACGCTGCCGGCTTTTCCGTAGTCGAGGGCGGCACCGGCAATATCGCCACGCCTCAGGCGCCCGATGCGGGCACGGCAAACGCCGGTCATCCGACCGCCCCGCACACCCCCGCAGCCAGCCACGATCTGGGAGGCGCCGTCTCAAACACCGCCAGCGCTGTGGGTACTTTTATTGCCCAGGGCGCCTCGGCCATGCGCGAGATGAATGCCGCAAAGAAGGCACTCGCGGACGCCCGCGCTCACTTGGCCGAACTTGAGCAGCGCATCGCCGATCAAGGCGAGGAGCTCGAGACGCGCCAGGATATCGCAGGCCGCTACGGCCAAATCGTCGCCGAGCAGCGCCAGACTATCGAAACGGCACAAAAGGCCGCCGCGGCGGCAGAAATCGACCGTGATACCCACGCTGCCAAGGCAACAGAGCTCAAGGAGCAGCTCGAGCAGATAAAAGAAGAGGACGATGCCACTGAGCGGCGACTCAAAGCCGCGCTCGATGCCGCGGAGGCGCGCGAAGCCAGCTCGCGCGAGACCGGTAACCGCCTCGTTCGACGCCTCGAGGATTCCAAGCGCATCCGCGACAAGGTGCAGGCCGAGCGCGACGCCGGCGTTGCCGCAGCGCAGCAAACCGTCGACGCCACGCGTGCTCAACTCGAAACGCTGCGCCACGAGTATGCCGAGCTGCAGCGCAATCCTTCGGCAAACCCCGCTAATTACACCGTGCGCACCAGCGAGCTCTCGATGCAGATCTCCGACACGGCCGATGCCCTGCGCAAGGCCGAGGAAGATGTCCCGCACATCACCGCCGATCTTGAGCACTCGCTCGCAGCCGCCGAGCACGCCGTCGAGCAGGCACAAGCCCCCATCGCCGACGCCAAGCGAGCCCATCAGGCCGTGACGGCCGAGGCCGATGCCGCGCGCGACGAGCTGCAGACTGCAAAAACCGCCGCCGCAACGCGCCAGCGCGAACTGCGCGAGAAGATCGCCGCCGAGGACAAGGCGCGTCGAGAGCAGGAGCAGGCTATTGCCAATGCCCAAGCGGACGTCGCGCACGCACAGTCGATCATCGAGCAGGCAACCGAGGTGCATGACCATCCCGAGATTACCGAATCGCTCGCGGGCTCCCTGGCCCGCGATAAGGCCGAGCACGCCGAAACCGAGCGCGAAGTGGCCCAACTCGAAGCCGCCGAGGACGACGTGCGCGAGCGCACCCGCGACTCACGCATCAAATTCACCGGCGCCATCGTCTGCATTGTCGCCGTAGTCCTCGTGATCATCCTGATCTGGCTGTTCGCAAGCAAGTAAACCAGCCGCCAAAAAACGCTCAACGCAGTTGCGGTGAGACAGTTCCTGTTTAGCCATCAAAAAGGCCAATTCAAGAACTATCTCACCGCAACTTATTTAGATCGATGCAAGGCAACCTATCCCTCTTGCACGAATCTCTTGACATAAGGAGTGTCCCCAAGTGCCGGCACAAAAGGAACGTCCCCAAGTGCCAACAACGGCAATGCCGATGTTTTGGCACCGACAGACACTATGACCCAATCCGAGGGCACTGAAAAGGCAGGAGCCCCCGCTCGTGACCGCGGGTCGGGGCTGCGACAATGATGTCGAAGTGCCATAGGCGCAGCCGCGCCGCAACGAGTTTGGGAGGCTCCCATGCCAAAGTATTCTACCGCGTTCGGGATGGACGTCCACCTGAGGTCGACCACCGTCTGCGCCCTCGACGCGGACACCGGCGAGGCCGTGACGAGGAGGTTCCCCGGCAACCCCTGGGGCGAGATCGCCGGGTGGATGGATGGGTTCCCGGGACCTTCGCTCGCGGCCTACGAGAGCGGCTACCTCGGCTTCGCCCCGCAGCGGGAGCTCGCCGGCCTCGGCGTCGAGCGCGTCGTCGCCGCGGTCTCGAAGATCCCCAGGTCGGCCGCCGACTCGGCCTCGAAGAACGACAGGAACGACGCCGCCAGGATGGCCAAGGCGATACTCGCCCACGACATCTCCCCCGTATGGGTCCCCTCCCCCGAGATCGAGGGCATCAGGGACCTCGCCGGCGCCCACGACGGGGCGACCGCGCGCCTGGCGACCGCCAAGCAGCGGCTGCTCGCCTTCCTCGGAAAGCGCGGGTACGCCTACGGCGGCACCACACCCGCCGGCAACCCGAGGAAGTACTGGACCTACGACTTCCTGAGGTGGCTCGACAAGGTCAGGCCGGAGGACGATGGCGGGGTTCGGACGCTCGCCGCCCTGAGGAACGAGGTCGAGGCCGCGGCGGAGGCCCGGTCGGACCTGCTCTCCGAGTACAGGGCGGCCGTGGATGCCAGCCCGATCGCCGCGGAGGTGGCCGCCCTCCAGTCGATCAAGGGCTGCGCCTTCGCACTGGCCGCGGCCTTCTCGGCCGAGGTCGGCGACTTCACGAGGTTCCGCTCCGGAAGGCAGGTCACGGCCTACTTCGGCCTCGCGCCGAGCCAGAGGTCGAGCGGCGGCTCCGTGCGGCTCGGAGGCATCAGCGGCGCGGGCAACGCGCTCGTGAGGAAGCTGGCCGTCGAGGGCTCATGGTGCTACGCCGCGGCGCGGCACCAGCCGAAGCTCATGCCGAGGGACACGGGCGTGCCCCCCGAGATAAGGATGCACGGGAGGAAGGGGTCCGAGCGCCTGCTCCGGCGCCGCGAGGAGATGCTCGCCCGCGGCATGCCCGCGGCGAAGGCCAACGCGGCCACCGCGGCCGAGCTCGTGAGGTGGCTCTGGGCCCTCGGCATGATGTGCCGGGAGGGCGCGGAATAGACATAGCCCCCGTCCCGGCGAGCCGGGCGGCCTTCGGGGATACCCCCTATTTCGCTGTGCGCGCGGAGCCCTCCGCATGCGCCTCGACAGACTTGGGGAACCCCGCCGAAGGAATGGAGTGCGGGCCGACAGAACGGTATCCGCGGATATGAGACTGAGCCGAAGGCGTCGACGACATGCCGGGGGCGGACCGGGACGGGTTCAACGGCAGGCCCCGCCGACCGATTGCAAGCGGTCGGCGGGGCCATTGTGGCCATTGACAGCGGATTGGGTCATATGAGCGAAAACCCGCCAGAGCGAGCAAGGTGCCTTGAAACAAGGCGGCATTGACCTTCTGGTCATGCCGCCGAAGTTAAAAGGCAGATTGCCGCTCTGGCGGGTTTGCAGCGTCAACTGGTTACGCGGTTCGTAGAACCGCGTAACTAACAAATGAGCATGGCGTCGCCAAAGCTGAAGAAGCGGTAACGCTCCTCGATGGCAGCGGCGTAGGCATCCATGATCTGGTCGCGGGAGGCAAGCGCGCTCACGAGCATCATGAGCGTAGAGCGCGGCACGTGGAAGTTCGTGATCAGTGCGTCAACCACGTGATAGGTCGAGCCGGGCATGAGGTAGAGCTGCGTTGTCGCGTTCTCGCGCACCACGATGTCACCGCGGCCGAGCGTGTCAGCGCCGTCCTCGCGGCCCTCAAAATAGCGCGCCGTCACAGCCGGATCGGACACCGGCGCCTCCGCATCGAACGCACTCTCGAGCGAACGCACTGCGGTGGTGCCGACGGCGATTACGCGGTGTCCCTCGGCCTTCGCCTTATGCACGGCGTCGACAACTTCCTGCGACACGTGGTAGCGCTCGGTGTGCATGACGTGCTGCGTAGGGTCGTCCTCCTCAACCAAGCGGAAGGTGTCGATGCCCACCTCGAGCTCAACGGCGGCAAACTTCGCACCCTTGGCCTCGATAGCGGCCATGAGCTCGGGGGTAAAGTGTAGGCCCGCCGTGGGAGCGGCAGCCGAGTGCTCCTCCTTCATGGCGTAAACGGTCTGGTACTTCTCGGGATCTCCCTCGTAATCGGTAATGTAGGGCGGCAGCGGCACGTGGCCGGCAGCATGGATGGCCTCGTCGAGCGTGCGCGGGTCGCCGGCGGCATTGCACCCGGCCGGCTCAAAACGCACCAGGCGGCCGCCGCGGCTATCGGTGACAAAGTCGACGACCTCGGCTGTCAGTACCACGGGAGCCCCCTCGGGCGCATGGGCGCCACCGGCGCGATACTCAATCTGGGCACCGGGCTTCAGACGCTTGCCCGGCTTGACCAGGCACTCCCAAACGTGACCCAGCGGATCCACATCCTCGCGGCGCTTGAGCAGCAGCGTTTCGACCACGCCACCCGAGCCGGCCTTGCGACCGATCAGGCGGGCCGGCATCACGCGCGTCTTGTTGATGACGAGCACATCGCCTGGCTCGATATAGTCGATGATGTCGCGGAAGATGCGGTGCTCAACGGTACCGCCGTGCTCCAGCGGCGTTCCCGTCTGGGAGCCCTTGCGATCCACCACCAGCAGACGGCAGGAGTCACGCGGCTCGGCAGGAGCCTGGGCGATCAGTTCCTCAGGAAGGTTGTAGTCAAAATCATCGGTACGCATAGACACGTCGGATACTCCTTATATAGCTAAAGTCCGCTCTACATCCTAGCAGGCTGCCAGCCTAAAAGAACTACTTTTTGGACGCTTTGCGCTCGTCGCGGATACGGGCGCGGTCCATGGCCGCCTCGACGGCCGAGAATCGGCAGCCGCAATAATTCTGCCGATACATGCCCAGCTCGCGCGAACGGCGTGTCGCCTCGGGGTAATACGGACGAAAATCGCGAATGACCGGGACGAGCCCATGTGCCGCCGCCAAGCGCTCCAACACATCATTGCAGGTTTCGAACAGCTGATACGGCGAGACGGCGAGCGTCGTGCCCACAAACTCAAACCCACGCTCCTGGGCCACACGGCATGCCTCGGCCAGACGCAGGGCATAGCAGGCTCGACAGCGACGGGGCCGATCGGCGCCCAGCGGGGCCACGCCGGCCTCCCAGCGCTCGCGGTCCTCCCCCGCCTCGATAAGCTCGATGTCGCCATCGGCACACCACCGGCGCAGCTCGTCCAAACGCCGCCGCCATTCATCGCGCGGCTGAATATTGGGATTGGTCCAGCAAATTGTGGGTTCAAACCCCTCCTCGCGCAGCAGGCGAACCGGCTCAAGCGAGCACGGCGCACAGCAAGCGTGCAACAACAACGGCTTCATGGACATCTCCTCTCCCACAATGATTTTTTAATCCCCGTCCCAGAAAAATCATCCCAAAAGACTACCTTGCGAAAAAGCGCACGCCAAAGGACGTATCCTCGCAGGCGACAATGCGGCGGTCGCGCAAAATGGTCCGCACGTAATACCAGTCGCCTACACAGCCCGACAAATGCAAGCCGGCAGCCAGATAGCACAGCAGCGGATAGCCCGAAAACGCAAACCCCAGGGCAAACGCTGTCGTCACAACAACCGTCGGCGCCAGGCAAATCGCCATATACCGCCGGCGCGAATACGCAATCCCCTCGGCGCAGGCATAAATCATGCACGTCTCACGGTTCGCTCCAAAAGTCACGTGCGCACCCGCGGGCGCAAACAACTTAAAGAACGCTGCATGCACCAGCTCGTGCACGGCAAATGACGCCGCAGAAACCGCAGCCAAGCCGACTATCCAGCCCACGACAGCCATCCAGCCGCCCGCGTCAGCCGCATCCAAGTCTGCAGGCCCGCCCAGCAGCATAAACACCGGCACCAGGCACACGGCAAACACGCCGACTACGACCATCCCCCACACGAAGCAAGCGTGCAGAAAATCCTCGTCCTCAAACGCATGTATGTTGGAAATCTCATTCATAGCATCTTAGGATAGCGCCCCTGCCACGCACCCGCCCGCATGTGCGATAATGTCGAACGATATGCACGAATTGACCACCGCGCCGCCGAGCCCCGCGCCCGGCCGCGCCCTCACCATATGCGAAGGAGTCCCATGGCATCCAAATACTCCATGAACGACCGTCCCAGCTGGCCTCGCCGCGCCATCGTTACCGCCGGCGAGCCCTACGGCAACAAGGGCCTTCACTTTGGCCACGTTGGCGGCGTCTTTGTCCCTGCCGACTTCTTCGCCCGCTTCCTGCGCGACCGCCTGGGCCGCGAGAACGTCATCTTCACCTCGGGCACCGACTGCTATGGCTCGCCCATCATGGAGAGCTACCGCAAGCTCAAGGAGAACGAGGGCTACGACAAGTCCATTAGCGAGTATGTCGAGTCCAATCACTCCCGCCAGGCCACGACCCTCAACAACTACAACATCAGCTGCGACATCTACGGCGGCTCGGGCCTTGAGCCGGCTGCGCAGATTCACAACGAGGTGACCGCCGAGATTATCAAGCGCCTGCACGAGCAGGGCACCATCTCAAAGCGCTCCACGTTGCAGTTCTACGACGCCAAGGCCGGTACGTTCCTCAACGGCCGCCAGGTGATCGGCCGCTGCCCCATCCAGGGCTGCAAGTCCGAGAAGGCCTATGCCGACGAGTGCGACCTGGGTCACCAGTTTGAGCCCGAGGAGCTCATCGCGCCCAAGAGCCAGCTCACCGGCGAGGTGCCCGAGCTGCGCCCGGTCGACAATCTCTACTTTGACCTGCCGGCCTACCTCGACTTTATGAAGACCTATACCGCTAAGCTCGCCCAGAACCCGCAGGTTCGCTCCGTGGTCTCCAAGACTATGGAGGAGTGGCTGCTGCCGGCCCAGCTCTACATCCAGAACAAGTTCCGCGAGGCCTTCGATGCCGTCGAGGATCAGCTTCCTGAGCACACCGTGCTGGAGCCCGAGGGCAACAAGAGCAGCTTTACCGTCACCTTCCCCAGCTGGAAGGAGCGCGACGATGCCCACGCAGTGCTCGCCAACGGTGGCGTGCGCTTCCGCAGCGGCAAGGCGCTCGTGCCCTTCCGTATCACCGGCAACATCGACTGGGGCGTTCCGGTGCCCGAGGTCGATGGCGTCTCCGACGTCACCTGCTGGTGCTGGCCCGAGAGCCTGTGGGCGCCCATCAGCTATACGCGTACCGTGCTCGCGCGCGATGCCAAGGCCGCCGGCGTGACCGAGGGTGTCGCCGCCCAGGATGCCGCCCTCATGGGCGAGCCCGCCGCCGACTCCACGCAGGTGCCCGCACCCACCTACCAGCACAGCTCGCTCGACTGGCGCGACTGGTGGTGCTCTGACGACGCTCAGATTTACCAGTTCATCGGTCAGGACAACATCTATTTTTATTGCATCGCGCAGACCGCCATGTGGGAGGCCCTGGGCTGGGACCTCACGCAGAGCACCGTCAGCGCCTGCTACCATCTGCTCTACATGGGCAAAAAGGCCAGCTCGTCCTCGCAGACGCCTCCCCCACCGGCAGACGACCTGCTCAACCACTACACCTGCGAGCAGATGCGCGCTCACTGGCTGTCGCTCGGCCTGTCCGAAAAGCCAGTGAGCTTTAGCCCCAAGGCATACGACACGCGCGTGACCGGCAAGGACAAGGACGGCAACGAGGTGCGCGCCTGCGACGACAAGCGCGTTATCGACCCGGCCCTTAAGGAGAGCGCGCTGCTGACCGGCGTGTTCAACCGCCTGGCCCGCAGCTGCTTCTACGGCGTCGCCGTCAAGGAGGGCGACGAGAGCCCCTATCGCAACGGTTGCATCCCCGCCGGTGCCGCTTCTGACACCGTGGTCGAAGCCGCCCAGCAGGCAGCCCTCGCCTTTGAGCAGGCCATGTACAAGTTCGAGACGCACCGCGCACTCGCCGTGTGCGACGACTACCTGCGCGCCGCCAACAAGCGCTGGAGCGATGCCTCCAAGGCCGCCAATAAGCTCGAGGGCGAGCCAGCCAATACCGCGATGACGCAGGCGCTCGTCGACGCCTTTACCGAGCTGCGCGTGGCGACCGTGCTCATGCACGGCATCGTCCCGGCCGGCTGCGAGCTCATCTGTGAGTACTTCGACGTCGACCCGGTCGCCTTCTTTAGCTGGGATAACATCTTTGCCTCCACGGATGAGTTTGTGGAGAGCCTGGGCGAGAAGCCCGGCGAGCACCGCGTGAAGCCGCTGCCCCCGCGCTTCGACTTCTTTAGCAAGCACGAGAGCCAGTACTAGGCAACCGCCAAGGCAGAGTAGTCAATTTGGGACGGGGCTATTTTAGCTACCCCGTCCCAAATTTAACTGCAACGCCTGCCGAAACGGACGGGCAGCTAAAATAGCCCCGTCCCAAATTGACTACTTTTAATGGAATGGGAAGGAAAGACGGATGTCCAAGCCGCGTCGTCGTAAGCAAAAAAAGCAGGTTAAGCCCGAGCTCAAGCTCAGGCAGTTTGCCGCTACCGAGCTTTCCGACCGGCTTGCCGCCCAACACTCCGCCGCCGACCTGCCGCGCTTTATGGTCGACACGGTTGCCGGCGCCTATACGCCTGCCGATGCCGAACTCATGATCGAGGGCTTTGGCGCCGCAGCCACGCGCCCGGTCACGCTGCGCGCCAACACGCTCAAGGCGACCGCCGAGGACATCGCCGCGGCACTCGACGCCGCCGGGATCGCCCACCAAACCGTTGCCTGGTACCCGGACGCTTTCATCCTGCCCGACGCCCAGGTTTCCGACCTGTGGGACCTCGACATCTACCGCGACGGCAAGATCTACCTGCAGAGCCTGTCGTCCATGATGCCTCCTTTGGTGCTGGGCGCGCGTGCCGGCGAGGACATCCTGGATATGTGTGCGGCCCCCGGCGGCAAGACGACGCAGATCGCCGCCCTCACCCAGGGACAGGCACACCTTACCGCCTGCGAGATGAGCATTCCCCGCGCCGAAAAGCTCGAGGCCAACTTGGGTCGCCAGGGCGCAAAAAACGTGCCCGTCATGCGCATTGACGCACGCGAGCTTGACGAGTTCTTCCGCTTTGACCGTATCCTGCTCGACGCCCCCTGCACCGGCACGGGCACCGTCATCAGCGGCAACGAAAAGAGCTTGCGCGGCCTCACCGAGCAGCTGCTCGTCAAGTGCGCCCGCTCGCAGCGCGCGCTTCTGGACCGCGCCATGGGGGCCCTCAAACCGGGCGGCACGCTGGTCTATTCGACGTGTTCGATTTTGCCGCAGGAAAACGAGGATGCCCTGCAAGAGGCCCTCGACAAGCACATGGACTGCGAGCTCATCCCCCTCAACGGCACGCCGAGCGAAAGCGAAGCACGCCGCGCCCAGGATGCCGGCGACAAGCCGCATATCGAGTGCAACGCCCTTACCGAAGCCATTGCCGCGGGTCAGGTATCGGCCATCACCAACGGCATGCCCGGCACGCTCACCATTCCGCCCAGTCGCGACTTTGAAGGCTTCTATATCGCCCTGGTCCGAAAACGCAGCTAGCGCACGGATTCAAAACTCAACAAGCTATCGCCGTGCGCACTTGTCCTGCTGGTCACGGTGCTGTTTAAGTGCCTCGCGTTCTTTGCGCTCGGCCTTTTTGCCCTTAATGGCCGTGACCACAAAGTAGATGACCGCGGCGGCAACGATTGCGCCCACGCATAGGCCAATCGAGCCCAACATTGCCGAAAATTCCATACCGCGTCACCTCTCTTTTTGCATACGGGACATTCAAGATAGCACCTCGATTCCCGCCACCACAGCTCCTTCACGTTCACCGGCCCTTCAGTCTAACGGATGGCACAGTGGGGAAAAATCAACTCGTCAAACGATTTAGCACTCGCAACGCCGGTCGTACACTGCCGACCGCAGAACATAGAAACGGACCGCCATGGATTCTCTCAACGACCTAAACGAGCGCGTCGACGCCTTTGTCGGCACCAGCTCCTTCGACACGCCTGCCGCGACTAACGACCAGGCTCCCATCGATGTTCCCGCCGAGGTTCACGAGGACATCGTCGCCTCGGTCGACTTCTCCGAGGTAGAGCTTGCAGACGAATTTACCGAACCCCAGGTGGCCGTAACTCCCAACGGCCTTTTGCCCATGGAGCCGCTGCCCATCGACGGGCGCCTGCGCAAGGCGGCCCTCCGCATGCCCGATGAGATTGAGGAGGCCAGCGGCTTTACGCTCTTTGGCCGTCGCATCAAATCGCTCATCTACACCACCGACGTCGCGGTCATCCGCAACTCCAACGCCGATGCCGTCTTTGCCGTTTACCCCTTCACGCCGCAGCCGGCCATTACGCAGGCGCTGCTGACCGTCGCCGAGTGCCCGGTCTTTGTTGGCGTTGGTGGCGGCACCACCACCGGCAAGCGCTCCGTGCAGATGGCGGCCGTCTCCGAGATGCAGGGCGCGGCGGGCTGCGTGGTCAACTCCCCCGCTACCGCCGAGATGGTCGAGCACATTACCAACCTGGCCGACATCCCCGTCATCGCCACAGTCGTGCGCTGCGATGACGATGCCCACGCCAAGGTTCGCGCCGGAGCCAAGATCCTCAACATCGCGGCCGGCAAGAACACGCCGCAGGTCCTGCGCGAGCTACGCGAGCACTACCCCAACTTGCCGCTCATCGCGCCGGGCGGCAAGACGCCCGAGAGCATCCGCGAGACCATCGCGGCCGGCGCCAACGCCATCATCTGGACGCCGCCTTCGGCCCAGCAGCTGCAGACCGACATGATGCAGCGCTATCGCAAGATGAAGGAAGACGCCACGCCCGTTATTTCGCGCGAAGATGTGCCCATCATCGATCAGGTCGCAGCCGCCGAGGTCAGCCAGGTCGAGAACATGAATCCCGACGTACCGATTCCCGACGAGGTCATCGAGCGCGTCGCCTCGATTCACGATCACATTGAGGAGCGACGCGCCAACCGCGGCCTCAAGCCATCGCTCCACGGCTTCTTCTTCCGCGGCAAGAAACGCTAACCGCAACAGCAAGGCCCGCCCCACAAACGTGAGGCGGGCCGTTTTCGTTTGAACAATCATGCAGCGATGTGATGGGGCAAATTAATCCACGCGCTTGTCGCCCATAAAGAAGAGCGCCACCGTACCAGGTCCGGTATGCGAGCCAATCAGAGTACCGATGTCATTGATCTCAATCTTGCCTTTAAGCTGCGGAACCTGTTCCTCAATCAGCGCCGCAACTGCCTCGGCATCCTCGCGGCACGCCGAGTGCGACATGATGCACTTACCCGAATAATCCGCACCGTCCTGCACGTGTGCCAACATGGTCTTAGCCATCTCGGAAATCGCGCGCTTCTTAGTGCGAATCTTCTCACGTGGCGACAGCTTACCTTCGCAATCGACCGTCATAAGCGGGCAAATCTTAAGCGCCGTGCCGATGATCGCGCTCGCGGCCGAAATGCGACCGCCGCGCAGGTAGCTCGACAGATCGGTCGAGAAGAACCAGTGGTGCAGGTTGAGTTTGTGCTCCTCGATCCAGGCAGCCGTCTCGTCGAGTGAAGCCCCGCTATCGCGCACGTCGGCGGCATATTCCAGCAACAGGCCAAAGCCCGAAGACGCCGCCAGCGAATCGACGACGCGCACCTTGCCGCCCCGGGGATAGCGATCCGCGAGCATCTGCGCCGCAACGCAGGCCGATTCATACGTGCCCGAAATGCCCGACGACAACGTCAGGTGCAGCACGTCTTTACCCTCGGCAACAAACGGCTCCCAAAACTCCTCGTACTCACCCACGCTCACCTGAGACGTCTTGGGCATGGCGCCCGCGGCAATCTGGGCAAAAAACTCGTCCGGCGTAATCGACTGATACAGATCGTCCGTATAGACAACATCGTCGATCTCGTAATGAAAACACACGACAGGGATATTGCGCGACGCAAAGAACTCACGAGTTCGGTCGGCGGCGGATTCACAGGTCAGGACAAAATCACTCATATGAGGCTCCTTACTCATTGCTGCGCAAATTATCGCACAGTGAGCCTACATACGGTACATATGTCCACTATTTACCAAATCGAACCAAAAATAGCGAACATCTTTACCACCATCGTCCCCACCGGCCCCACGCATAAATATCTGAGAAAACACCTTCTGTCGTCTCCACTCAACCGCCATATCTACCTCAACTAAATCGATTTACCAAACCGTTCAGCCGACAATTCAGCCGCTGGCGCAAAATCGAAACAAAAGCGGCGCATACTGATAAACGTTTGACGCTGTTTATCAGTTTTACCAGCTCCATCGGAAGGTGTTTCATGGTCGCATTCGATCGCAACCCGCAAGACTTTAAGTATCTGCGCCTGCTGTCGAGACAGTTCCCCACCGAACAATCCGCGTTTACCGAAATTATCAACCTCTCGGCCATCCTCAACCTACCCAAGGGCACCGAGCATTTTATGAGCGACGTGCATGGCGAGTACGAAGCCTTTATGCACATCCTCAACAACTGCTCGGGCGTCGTGCGCGAGCATGTCGACGAGATTTTTGGCGACACGCTCTCCTTTGACGAAAAGGGCGAGCTGTGCACGCTCATCTACTACCCGCGCGAGAAGATCGAGCTGGTCCGCAGCCAGCGCGAGGACTCGCCAACCTGGTACAAGACGATGCTTGACCAGCTCATCATGGTCGCACGCTCGCTTTCGAGCCGCTACACGCGCTCCAAGGTGCGTAAGGCCATCCCGCGCGATTACGCCTACATCATCGACGAGTTGTTGCACACGCACCCGGACGAGAACAACTATCGCGTGCGCTATCACGAGCGCATCGTGGAGTCCATCCTGGAGACCGCCAGCGCCGACGACTTTATCGAGTCGCTCGCCTCACTCATCAAGCGCCTGGCCGTCGACCACCTGCACCTGGTGGGCGATATCTTCGACCGCGGCGGCGGCGCGGCCAAGATTATGGACCGCTTGCTCACCTATCATTCGCTGGACATCCAGTGGGGCAACCACGACCTGCTGTGGATGGGCGCTGCGGCCGGTGAGCCCGCCTGCATCGCCACGGTGCTGCGCAACAACCTACGCTATGACAACTACGAGATCCTCGAGAACGATTACGGCATCTCGCTGCGTGAGCTTGTCGCCTTTGCCGATGCCACCTACACCGCCGGTGAGTCCATCACCCCGCTGATCAAGGCTATCAACGTGCTGCTCTTTAAGCTCGAGGGCCAGATTATCCAGCGCCATCCCGAGTTCGATATGACCGATCGCCTGTTACTCGACATGATTAATCACGACACCGGCACGGTCACGCTCGCCGACGGCAGCGTGTGGCCGCTCACGACCAACGACTTCCCCACCGTCGACCCGGCGGACCCCTATACGCTCACGCCCGAGGAGCAGCACATCATCGACAAGCTCGTGTCCGAGTTTGTCACCGCCGATCACCTGCATCGCCATATCGATTTCCTCTATTCCCACGGCTCGATGTACAAGGTCGCCAACGGCAACCTGCTGTTCCATGGCTGCGTGCCGCTCAACGAAGACGGCACCTTTAGCAGCATGAACTGCTTGGGCACCTGGCACGCTGGCCGCGATTATCTCGATTTTTGCGACCACATCGCCCGCCGCGCCTGGCGCGTGGGCGACCGCGACGCCCTCGACTGGATGTGGTACCTGTGGATTGGCTTTAACTCGCCCGCCAGTGGACGCCTGGTGCGTACCTTTGAGCGCGCCTATATCGCCGATAAGAGCACCTGGGTCGAGCCGATGGATCCGTACTTTACGCTTACCAAGTCGCCCTCGGTCTGCGATGACATCATGCGCGAGTTTGGCGTCGCGCCCATGGCATGTTCACCGACCGGCCACATCATCAACGGCCACACGCCCGTTAAAACCACCAAGGGCGAGCAGCCCATCCGCGCCGAGGGCAAGCTGCTGGTCATCGATGGCGGCTTCTGCCGCGCTTACCATCCCAAGACGGGTATCGCCGGCTATACGCTCATCTCGAGCTCGCGCGGCTGCCGCCTCAAGTCGCACCGGGCCTTTACGACGGTTGCCGAGGCACTCACGCGCAACGTGGACATCGAAAGCGAGACCAACCGTTTTGACCAAGCAGACCGTCGCCGCATGGTGAGCGACACCGATACTGGCGCCAAGATCCGCAGCCAGATCCAGGACCTGCGCCAGCTGCTCGATGCATATAGAAACGGTGCTATCGAGGAGCGCGCCTAGCACCACCCGCGGGGATTGGCTAAACTTGCTGAGTTTGTCATCCCCGCGGCGCTTCGGCGCCAGCTTAAGGCAGGTACCATGCAAAAGCTCCTTGCGCAGATCATGAAATTTGGCGTCGTCGGTGTCATTGCCACGGTTATCGACTTTGGCATTATGAATCTGCTCCACTACGGTCTGGGCCTCAACATCCTAATCGCCAACACGAGCGGCTTTATCGTCTCGCTCATCTTTAATTACGTCGCCAGCATGAAGTACGTGTTTGCGCACAAGGAAGGCATGAGCCGCCGCCGCGAGTTCATTATCTTTGTCATGCTGTCCGTGATCGGCCTGGCACTCAACGACGGTATCGTGCTGGCGCTCAACACCGGTCTGGGGCTCGAGGCCAATATCGCCAAGATCTGCGCCACCGCGCTTGTCATGGTCTACAACTTTGTGACCCGAAAGATCTTCCTGGAGGGCGACGAGACCAAGTAACTCGCAACCTTACAGCCTTACGATGCCCACGGACAATGCGCGCTCAGCACAGTATCGCCCGTGGGCATCGTTCGTTTACGGGCAAATTTTCAACGTTTGCGGATTACCTCTTGAATATTTGGCGAGTTCGTATAGTTCTTTTCAAAGACCTTACGTTTCCCATGCAAAAGCTCTAAAGTAACTCGTTGCTCGATTCATCAACGCATTGGATGTGATTACGTGCGCAAGGCGCTGGCACAACCTCATACCAAGCAGTTCCTCAAGTTCGCCGTCGTGGGTCTTATCTCCTTTGGCATCGACTGGGGCATGCTTATTGCGCTCGTCGAGCTGTTCCACCTCGACTTTTTGATGAGCACGACGGTCTCGTTTACCACGTCCGTCGTGGTTAACTACTGGCTCAGCATGAAGTACGTGTTCGACCATCGCGAGGGCATGAGCCGCAAGCGCGAGTTCACGATCTTCACCATCCTGTCGGTAATCGGTCTGGGCCTCAACGACCTGTACATGTTTGTGGGCGTCACGTTTTTGAGCATCGGCTACCAGGCCATGAAGGCCATCGCAACGTTCCTCGTCACCTGGTACAACTACTTCAGCCGCCGCTTCTTCCTCGAGGGTGCACGGTCGTAGTCGATTCACTATTTGCTTGAATGTATAACCGGTTGGAATTCCCGTTCCAACCGGTTTTTTGTTTGCCGAGAGACCCGGCGACCCAGTCCTCTACGCATGAAAAACGGGCAGCCCGGATGTTTGTCCGAACCGCCCGTCTGGCGCGCTATGTCGAGGCCTCTAGCCTGTAACGTAATACCAGACTACGTTGTCACCGTTTGAGAGAACGTAGTTGCTGCAGGCCGTCATGGGCGTTGTGCCGTTGACGGAGTACATCCAGCCGCTCGTGCCGCCGTGCTGTTTCTCGGCCAAACCACCAATCGCGGAGACATACGTGCCGTACGACGAGCCATGTGCGTTGACAGAAAGGCCCAGCGCGCACAGGGCATCGTAGACGGTAGCGCCTTCGTTAAAGGTAAAGGTGCCACCAGAGGACACAGGATTGCCCACGGCGCTCGATGTGACCGAAACCGTCACCGTTACGTAGCTAGGCTGCTGCGAGCTGCCCTGGTCGCCAGTAGAGGCGCTGCCGTTATCGGGGGCAGAAGATGCCCCGCTGGATGAGGAGGAGGCGCCAGGCGTAGAGCCGGCCCCGCCAGAAGAAGTCGAGTTCTGAGAAGTCGACTGATTGCCGTCGGTCTTTTTATTGCTGTTCTTCTCTCCAGACTTCTTGCCATCCTTGTCTTCGGACTTTTTGCTATCCGAGCCCTTGTTTGATTCCTTGTCCGAAGACTCGGACTCCTTCTTAGAGTCAGATTTATCC
The DNA here is from genome assembly GCA_965147105.1 of uncultured Collinsella sp. Lineage (GTDB taxonomy): Bacteria > Actinomycetota > Coriobacteriia > Coriobacteriales > Coriobacteriaceae > Collinsella. The sequence goes on from CBCTIZ010000001.1 coordinate 74,548, forward strand.
GAACCCTTAGACTCGTCGTTCGACCCATCCGAAGATTTGGAATCCTTGGAGCCAGCTTTACCCGAAGCGACGGTCGAGTCAGACCCCTTGGCGTCCTTCGCGACGACGCTCTCCCCCGTCACGGTCTGAACGATCCAGTCAATGGACCAGGCGCCGCTCTCGGAAGGATGGACGAAGCCCAGCGATATGACAATTAGCGCAACGCACGCGGCGGTCAGGACGCCAGTAAGCGCCTTCCGTCGAGGGGCGGACGCCGCCGAAGCGGCGCCCTGTTGCTTTGCATCGTCGAACTGAATGAACGAGGAATTTGGTTGCTTGGGGTCAGCGTCCTTGGATTTATTGGACACAGCCCTCACCTACCGACGTTTGGTGAACACGAACACGCCGACGATGGCGAGACCGATGACGCCGGCGGCAACGCCAACAATGGCGAGCGGGTTGGCGCCAGCCTCCTGCTCGGAAGCACTAGAGGGCTTCTTAGCAGTGGTCGTGGAAGCAGCACCCGTATCGGACTTGGAATCGGACTTCTTGTCGGACTTGCTGTCCTTCTTGTCAGACTTCTTGCCAGACTTCTTCTCGTCCTTCTTATCGGACTTATCGGAGTCCTTCTTGTTGGACTTGTTGTCCTTGGTCTCGGTCTTGGTCGACACCGTCGTCTTGGTCATCGGCTTATGACCCGGAGCGACAGCGCCGCCAGTCTGCTGGCCCTTCGTGCCGGAGCCGGAACCCGTGCCCGTGCCAGCGCCAGCACCGGAACCGTTGCCAGCGCCACCATTGCCGCCATTGGAGCCAGAACCGCCATTGCCGCCAGGGTTAACAGCATTCTTGGTCCACTTGGCATACAGCGTCAGATCGGCCGTCACCGGCGTACTGAAGTCATACGCCTGCGTGCAAGCCTCATCGGTGAACCAACCGCCGAAAGTGTAGCCATCGCGCGTCGGATCGGCCGGCTTGACCAGCTTGCCGTCGGCCGTAGCAACAAACTTAGTGTCGCAAGCAGACCCGCCGTTGGAATTAAAGGCAACCGTCCAAGACTCAACGGCCCCGAGCTTGAACAGCGTGCCCGAATCATTGATGTAGTACAGGTTGCCAGATGCATCGGCGATGACCGGAGAGTCACAGTACTGGTAATGGCCAGCCGCATCATAAATCTGCGTCGCCTCTGCATCGCCGAGCGTATAGCGATACACGCCACCACCAGCAGAGTAGTTGACGTAATCCTTGCTATCCGCGCTGTTAACGGTGAAGTACACATGGGTCTTGCCGCCCTGAACGCTCACCAGCGGAGTAGCAGCAATACCGTTGAGGCCAGCCGGCAGCGCCTTGCCGTCGGCAGCAGCGATCATCGTGGTCTTACCCGTCTTCAGGTTATAGAGAACCAGAGCAGAGCCAGTAGCCGTCTGTCCGCCGACAATCAGATTGTCACCAGACACCGCGGGGGCGCTCAGATTATTCGTAAGGCCCAGATCAACCGTCTTCTGCTCGCTCAGTACGCCCTTCGCCGAAAGCGAAATCACATGAAGCTTTCCGTCGTGTGTCATCTGATAGAAGGTCGAACCATTAGACGGATCGGCAATGCAATCGGCATTTGCGACAGCGCCGAGCTTCATGGTCGAAACGACATCGCCCGTCGTCTTATCAATGCACTTAAGCGTGCCCGCGCTCGTAGGAACGATGGCATACTTATCCGTCAAAGCCGCACCAGTCCAGTAATAGCCCTCGGCAGGGTCGATGTTCTGCCAAGAAACTTCGCCCGTGGCAATCTTAATGCGTGCAAAGGAGCCGTTGCCGTAGGTCGCGTTGTAATTCTCGTCATACGAAATATCGACCGAGCCTACATAGACGTACTCGCCGTCCGAAACGACGGTGCAGGAGCTCTGCGTCAAGTCCGTCAAACCAGGCGTCAGCCACTTGCAGATCAGCTTGTCTGCAGTAATCGCCTGGACCGCACCGCCGTTGAGCGGAACGATGATAAGGCCATTGGTATAGATCGGACGAGAAGTATAGCTCACCTTGGAGGCAAGCGGCGCAGAGGCAACCTTTTTGCCCGTGGACGAATCGATCTTAATGAGCTCGTTCTCGGTCGCGATATACACAAAGCCGTTAGCGATGACAGGCTCGCTGCAGTTGGCATACTGCTGACCAGACTCGGCCTTCCAATCGAAGGCCCACTTAAGACCGGCGGCCTGCGCAGGCGTCTTGGCATCCGTTACGGTCGAACCGTTGCCACTGTTGCCGTAGCCGGCCCACTCGGCATCCCAATCAGGGGTCGTCGCGCTCGGGTCCACGACAATCTTGTCGGGATCGGGCATGGCCGAATCGTCGGTGGTATAGGCAAGCGTAACCTTATCGCCGCTCTTGAGCGTAATCTGATTGGCGCAGAGTAAGGAGGGCTCTCCGTTGATATACAGGTGCCAATATTTATTGGTCGCAGCATCCCAGGCATACGGCTTGTGATCGAACGGCGAGTTGATGGAATTGAGGAACCAGTACTCACCACTCTGGGAGCCGTTGTACGTAACGCCCTTGGCCTTCAGGACCGTCTCAATAAGGTTCTGGGCAGTAGAGCCTTCGGGCAGAGAAACATTGCTTGCCGAGCCCCAACGAGTATTGTTGCCGTTGACATCGGGACCGATAACATCGACAGACCCAAGAACCTGGCCAGGAAGGGCATCGGCGTCAGCACCATACATAAAGGTGACGGCATCGCCCTCTTGGAGCTCGTAGACACCGGCGCCAACGTCGGCGAACTTGCCATTTACGTAGAAGCGCCAATAGCTATTAGTCGCAGCATCCCAGCCATAGGACTTACCATCGAACGGCGAAGTAATGCCGTTGAGGAACCAGCCCCAAGACGATTCGCCAGCATCGAGAGTAAGGCCGGTCTGCTCAAGGAGATCCTTGGCAGTAGAGCCCGACTTGAGACTCGTCTGGCCCGTCGAAGCCCAAACCTGCTGCTTGCCGTCCTTGTCCTTACCGAGGACCTGAACGGAAGCATGGACGGAATCGGACGGCAACTGGTCGCCCCAGCCACCGTAGAACCACGTGACGGTATCGCCGGCATGAATGGTGACATTGTCTGCCGTGTAGTCGCTCGACTTGCCGTTGATGAACAGCTGCCAATAGGTCGAATAATCGAACGGCGTACCCAGCTCAACACCGTTGTACTTAAGGCTCAGAATGAAGGAGCCCGCAGCAACGGCGTCGATGCCATTCGCCTCGAGCGCGACCTTCGTAAGGTCAAGTGCGTTCGAGCCGGACGTCACCACATACTGCGCGTTATCGACCCAAGTCTGAGTCTTGCCCTGGGCATCGCGACCAATGACGGTCACATTCGCAGCAAGCTGGTCCTTAACGACAGGGGACGCGCTACCACCCGTAAAGGCAAACTCAATCTTCTGCCCCTGGGTGAGCTTGACGCCGCTCGCGCCAACCGAGGAAGACGCGCCGTCGACGAACAGCTGCCAGTAGGCATGAGTCGTCGGATCGTAGGCAAGCGTGCGGCCATCGCTCGGGGATGTGATGCTTTTGAGGTAGAAACCGTATGCCGTGTTCGGATCGTACTTCGCCTTGAAGCCCGTCTTCTCCTGCAGCTTAATGAAGGCATCCGCAGCCGTCGCGCCCTCATCGAGCTTGAGCCGCGTAGGTGCCACCCAGGTCTGAGCCTTGCCGTCGGCATCGGTGCCGATAATCGAGAACGAGACCTCGACTTGCTTCTTGGCGACATCGCCGGTTTCTGTCGGGTTCTCTGTCTGGACGGCAGTCGCGGCGGCAGATCCTGCTTGGCCAGCGGATGCCGTCGAAGACTGCTCGCTCGTGGCAGGGCTCTCCCCCGTCGCCGAGCCTTCGTCGCCAGTTGCCGCCTCTGTAGTGGCGGCACTAGCTGCAGGCGCGCTCCCGGAATCCGAAACCTCGGCGCCGCTCTGCTCAGCGGTACCGCCCGCAAGCGCTGCGTCCTCGCCCGGCGTCGTAGCCTGAGCCACAGCGTCGGCAATGCCCTCGGCGCCCTCGGCCCACAGCTGAGCCGGCGTGGTGCTGAGGGCCATCGCGAAGACCAGGAATGCCACCAGGCCGCGCTTGGCTACACCGCGTGCAATCGCGCCACGGCGATGTAACGAGGCGCGCTCGCGCTCGTCCTCGAACATATCCATTTGTCTCCTACTGTCTGTACTTGGAGCGTTGCCTTGAAGCTGCCCCACGTCATCGCGCATGTTGCGCTCGAGTTCCCCCATCGGGGTCCTCCTTCCCTCCAGAGCCCTATGCACACCGGCGGCATACGCCGCAGCCGCATGCAAGATGGGAGGCGATCCGACTTAACCTTAACGGCTCAGGCGCGCCGTCCGATCTGCGACGCGAACATCCCGAGCCAAGAGGAATTACGGTTACTGGTACAGCCGGGGACTTGCACCCCGATTCTCCCAAACGCGCAGGAAAACCGCGCATTCGTGCGTCTCCGCACCACCATCTAGGCCATCGATTAAAACCGTCAATATGCTATCACGCAAAAGGGCCTCGCACGCAGGCGAAGCCCAAGGTAAAAGCTATTGTTTGCAAAAGGAAAATGCGGTGACGGTCGCAGCCTCTAGTGCTTGCCGCCGTGGCTGTTGAGCCAGATATTGCGGCCCAGCATAAGCGCCAGCACCAGCGCGCTCACGTAGCCCATAAAGCCAATGACCGGGATACCAAACACAACCGGCTCGATGCGCGCGTAGTACACCACCGACGAACCGATAAACAGACCGGCAATCACAATTGCCATCGACATACGGTCGATAATTCCGCCCAGCTGTCGCAGCGCCTTATCGCTGCTCATGATCTGCGTGTTCACCTTAAGCTGACCGCGCGTGAGCATACGCGAAGCCAAGCCCAGGTACTCAGCCGCCTCGAGTGAACCCTTCGCCGCGCGATAGCTGCTCGCGGCAAGATCGCGCCCCATGTCGCGCACGCGCGCATAGGTGCTTTTCTCGTTTTTAATGTGCGTTTGGATGATCTGAATCATGTTGACGTTGGGCATGTACTCGGTCAACAAACCCTCGAGCGTCACCATGCCGCGCGCGAACATCGTCACCACGCTCGGCAGCTCAACATCATTCTTACGCGCGAGGTTTAACAGCGAGGTCAAAAACTCGCCGATATCCAGATCCTTCAGGTCAAGTCCCGCAAAGTCAGCCACGATAAAGTCCAAGTCGGACAAAAAGGCCGAATGGTCAAGCTCGGCCGAATCGCCGCGCGTCACGGCAAAGCGCATGAGCGAATCCTTGAGCTTGGGCACGTCGCCCTCGGCCACGGCGAAAATCATGTCCTTGACGATACCGCGGTCGTGGCTCGACATGCGTCCGACCATACCCAAGTCGATAAAGTAAACGACGCCGTCCTTGAGGATGATATTTCCCGCATGCGGGTCGGCATGGAAAAAGCCGTCGTCGAGCACCTGCGTCGAGTAGTCCTCGACAATCGCGGCACCGATCTTTTCCAAGTCATAGCCCTCGGCCACCAAGCGTTCAGGATCGGCGATCGAAATGCCGTCGACGTAGTCCATAACCACCACGTGCTCGGTGCACAGGTCCAGATAGGATTTAGGGCACGTCACGCCATGAACGCTCTTATGGAACTCGTAGAAGTCGTTGAGGTTTTTGGCCTCGGCCAAAAAGTTGGTCTCCTCGCGAAACGAGGTCCACAACTCCTCGACTACGCCGTGCAGGTCAACGAATTGATCGGTGTTGACGAACTTGGAAACGATGCGCACCACCGAGCGGATGATATCGATGTCCTGCGCCATAACCTGCTGCGCACCGGGGCGCTGCACCTTGACGGCTACGTCCTCGCCCGTCACCAGACGAGCGCGGTGCACCTGCGCGAGCGATGCGCTACCAAGCGGATTGGGGTCGATCGCATCGAACATCTCCCCCAGGCGCAGGCCGTATTCTTCCTCCAGGCAGCGAAGCACCACCTCGTACGACACCGGCTCCACGTCGGAGCGCAGACGACGCAGCTCGTCGCAAAAGCGTTGCGGCAGAATCTCGGACCGGTTGGCCAGAATCTGCCCCATCTTGACGAACATGGGGCCGAGTTCCTCGAGCAGGCGGCGCAAACGAACCGGCGTGAGGTTATCCCACACGCGGTACTTTTTGACCAGGCGAACAATCTGCCCGATGCGTTCGCGACGACCCGCCGGCGTGAGCTGGTATTCCTCGTCCGGCGCCATCGCGTCGGGCTCCTCGGGCACCATATCGACAGCGCGCGGCTTCTTGCGAGCGCCCGAGACGGCGGCATCGACCTCATCGACAACCGCCGCCTCGTCACCCAAGGGATCTAGATTGTTGTAATCGGTGGTGGAATCTGCCATCTGCGCTGCTACTCGGCCTCTTCGGTATCCTTCGTATCGTCGGGCTCAACGGACTCGACGGGCACCGAGGTCACGTTGTCCTCGACCGAATCGACGATGTCGCGCACATGGGCCAGGAAGGCCGTGCGCTCGGGGGCGGTCATAACGCGGACGCGGGCAAGGATGAGCTCGTCGAGCACGCGCTGGGCCGCGGTCTCGCCCTGCATGCCCAAGCGCTCGGTCAGATCGGAGATGGTACCGCCGGCCTGCTCGAACATGTCGGACACGCTGCGGGCGATATCGGGGGTGGCGGTGTCCTTGCGGACCTGCTCGCCCTTGGTGTTAAGGTCGTCGAGGACCTTCTTGCCGCCTTCGACAGCAACGGCGGCAGCGCCAAAGCCCACGTTAATGGCGCCGTTAACAAGCTGATCGAGTTTCATAACCATGGTTGTCTCCAATCACAAACAACTGCATTGGCGTTCTTGTACCCAAGATTGAGCGAAAGCGACAAAGCGTTTTAGCGCTATTCGATCGACGGGAAACCCTTACCTCACGTTGTCGTTCATCGCAAAAGAGTTCTTCATGGCGCAGCTCGTGGTGTAGAGCACCTTGCCCAGTAGAGCATCGGTCTCTACGCGAACACGCTCGGCAAACTCCTCGTTGGCGCGTGCAAGCTCGGCAGACACCTCGGCCTCGGGCAGAGCAGCTACGGCAGCGTCGATGTCATGGATCTGCTTGTGGCCCATGCCACCGACCTTCTCCTGATAATCCTCGACCGCGCGACCGCACTCATGGAAGCGGACGTCAGCCAGCGCGCCGATCAGGCGGTTGGCCCAGTAGAAGTTTTCGGACGTCACGCGAGCCTGCGTGTCGGCATAGTACTCGGGCATGGTCTCGACGTTGGCGTACAGCGGAACCAGCGCGTTAAACGAGTTGGAACCAAACGCCATCCACTGCACGGCGCGATAGGCCGGCTGCGCATAGGGACGCAGCTGCAACACGGCGAGCTGGCTGTTGCGGTTGATGCCGATGGGGCGATAGGCACCACGCGTAGCGGGCGTGCCCTTGCTGCCGTAGCAGTCGTACTCCGTGCCCTGGTAGTGGCTCGAGAGCACGTACTTGATGTCCTCGATGGTCACCTTGCGCTCGGGCACGCGGCTCCAGGGGATATCGTCGCTCTCGGGCGTGTAGTCGGCGTCGGGGCCATCCCACACGTCGCTGGGGTTGAGGCAGCGCTGCATGTACCAGGCGCGCGGCGTGTTGTAGACATGGTCGCTGTCGCTGTGCGAGCCAAAGGCCTCGCGCGGGTTAAAGACGGCAGCCGGGCCGTCGCTCTCGACGCCCAGCGTCAGGTCCAGATGCCACTCGGCCATCCAGACGCGCAGGTCGGCGGAGCACATATGGTCGGCCTGGGCGCCCTCGGCGTCATCCAGGTCAAAGCTGTCGATGCCCAGCTGGTTGGGCATGGTCACATAGGCGTCGTCAGGCACGCGCTTGGCGATCCAGTGGTGACCGCCGATGGTCTCGAGCCACCAGATCTCGTCCACGTCGCTAAAGGCGATGCCGTTGTTCTCGTAAGTGCCGTAGCGCTCGAGCAGGTCGCCCAAGATACGCACGCCGTCGCGGGCGGACTTGGCATACGGCAGCACCAGGGTCACCATGTCCTCCTCGCCCAGGCCACCGGGCTGCGCCGGCACATAGCCGTCCTCACCCTCGTTGCCCTTGGCGGGCACGTAGTCCACGAGCGGATCGGCGCCGCGAACGCGCTCGTTGGTGGTGAGCGTCTCGGTTGCGGACATGCCAACATTGAGCTCGTTGAAGCCCGCCTCGGCCCAAATGCCGTGGCCCGGGACAACATCGGGGACGCTCGTGTAGCGCATGGGGTTATCGGGCAGTTCAACGGTCAGGTGACTCAGGACGCTCGTGTAGACGCGCGGCTGCTCGTCGGGATGCACTACGCGCATGCGCTTGGGCTCAAACACCCCGTTGGACGAGTCCTCGTTACGCGCGACAAGCGTCGACCCGTCGTAGCTCGCGTTCTTACCAACCAAAATCGTTGTGCACGGCATGCGCATCCTCCTTGAGCGAAGAAATCAAACGGCAACAGTGTATCGCTTCGACGCAAAAAGGGCGAAACCACGGCCTCGGCAGCCCCCGTGGTCAAAAAATGCCAAATATGAGTACTGTCACAAATTTAGTGGCAGCAAATTGCACTGTTCCGGGCGCCGGGAATCCTCACCTGTCCAAAAACTGAGTCTAGTAATTCCCCATACGTCCAATAAAATTGGCTCTTTAACGATATTACTTATCGCTAAAGAGCCAAAATGATCTCAAACATATGTGACTAACTTGGCAACAGTACTCATATTTGGCATTTTTTGACCACGGGGTATCTAACCAACCCCCTAAACAGCCTCCAAACGCCTATTTTACCGCGCGCTCAGCCGCCTCGATCACGTGCTTGGCGAGAATTGCTGTCGTCACGGCGCCCACGCCACCCGGCACGGGGGTGATTGCGCCAACAACCGGCTCCGCGGCATCAAAATCGACGTCGCCGACCAGCTTGCCAGCGGCTTCGTCCCAATTAATGCCAACATCGATAATCGCCTGGTCCTCGCGGACCGCATCCGCGCCAATCGTGCGCGCGCGTCCAACGGCTGCGACCACAATATCAGCCGCACGACACTCGGCAGCCAAGTCGCGCGTATGCGTATGGCACGTCGTCACCGTGGCATTGCGAGCCGTAAGCATGGCGGCAACAGGACGCCCGATAACCAGCGACCGACCGACAACCGCGACCTTGGCCCCATCCAGCTCAACGCCGTAATGATCCAGCAGAGCAAGCACGGCTTCGGCTGTGCAGGGGGCAAAACCCTCGCCGCGCCCCGAAAGCGTGGTGAGCAGCGAAGCCGGCGTCATGGAGTCAACGTCCTTGGCAGGATCGAGTGCCGCGGCAACCGCGTCCTCGTCAAGGCCGGCGGGCAGCGGGCGGAACATCAGGCAGCCATGAACAGACGAATCGGTATTGATGTCCTCGATGGCCGCCAACAGCTCGTCCTGCGAAACATCGGCAGAAAGCAAAACGCGACGAGCCTCAATCCCCACTTTTTCGCAGCGCTTGAGCGCACCGCGCTCGTAGGATAGGTCGTCCTCGCGTTCACCCACACGCACGATAGCCAACGTCGGAACAACGCCCCGCTCGCGCAGGACTGCGCAGCGAGCAGCAAGTTCCTCAGTCAAAGCGCGAGCAACGGGAGCACCCTTCAATAGCTCGGCCATGGCTATCCCCTCTTCCTTGCGGCGTCGGCGGCGCGGCGCGCCAGCGCATCGGCGCGCGGCAGCCACGTATCCAGCAGCTCATCGCACGCCGCCTCGAGTTCCTCGGCGCGCGCCCGGTCTTTCATAGATGTGGTGTTGGCAAAGAGCGTCAGGCTCGCACCCTGCATGGCAGCGCGGCAGAACACGGCGCCGCAGGCCACGTCGGACAACAGCTGGCGCGAGCCCTTATCGGCCATGTCCTCGAGCAGCGCCAGCGCGCGGCCGCAGGCATCCATGATCCGATACGGTGGCATGGCCGCCACATGCAGCGCATCCTGAATCGCGGTCGCTCGAGCCGGATCGTCGCGCGGAATACCGTACGCCGCGGACACCTGCCCATAGGCACGAACGTCCTCGGCAACCAACTCGACAAGCTCCTGGGCCAGCTCATCAGCCTGGGCAAACGCACGCGTCAGGTCATCCGCACGATCAGCAAGCGCGGGATTGGTCGCACCGTAGCGGGCAACCATTCCGCACAGCGAGGCGCCCAGCGCGCCCACAAAGGCGCTCGCGCTGCCACCGCCGGGAACCGGCTCGCGCGCGGCCAGCGCCTCGGCAAACCCGCGGCAGGTCTTGTCCATCATCTCTTGGCTCATACATATGCACCTTCAAGTCATATACATCGGTCGGGTGGAAACCGCCGACCGACCGCATCGATCACATAATGGTGCTAAGTCTAGCCCATAAGTACATAAGCGTCAGCGCACCTGGCCATCGCGGATTTCTATGACGAACGATAGGCGTCGGCACCGCAAACATGGGACACATGGCCCACCTTTCGAGACTTCCGGGCAGCGGCAACTGGGGCATACATATAGGTAAGGAGCCCTATGTTGGGGCAAGCTCATCACGGCACCGGACGACGAATGGAAGAATAACCGCACAGTAAACAAAGACATCATGCGCATGCGTAACCGCCGCCCCAGCGATCCGCGGCACACGATGTCCCTGGCAGACAAGGAGGACGCCACCATGAAGAAAAAGACCCTATCGATCCTTTCCCTTTGCATCGCCCTCTTTGCCGCGTTTGCCCTTGTCGGCTGCGGCGGGATCACATCGGGCGGAGGCGGCAGCACCTCAAAGAGCGAAGGCAAGGAAAAGGCCCCCGTCGCCGAAAAGACTGACTTTATCTGGTTTAAGGTCGAGATGCCCGAGGGCGTTGGCGTAAGCGACTCCGCTGGCAAGAATGCCGACAGGGTCCAGCTCACCTTCCCCGAAGACGAGAACGCCTCAGGCGATCGCTTTATCCCCGTTTGGAAAAAAGCACTGACGGCAGAGGAATCCCACGCCGACCAGGCAGAAAAGAAAGGTGATACGTTCCAGTGGAAGGATGGCGGGTCCGTCGAGTATAACGGCAGGACGTGGCTCGTCGGAACGTACGAGGACAACAGTGGCGTCTCAACCCTCCTCTTTACCGACGTTGAGCCGGGAAGCGTCTACGTCCTCATCTCGAACTTCGATCTGCATAAGAAAGAAGCCGAGGCGCTCCTCAACTCCATCGAGTTCCCCGATGACATGGAAGAGGCAGTTTCCGAGGCACGCGAAGTCGAGATTTCGAGCATCGAGATCAAGCATTAGGGGCTCGCACGCAGCATCGCATGCGCAGTCATTACATGATCGGACGCCCAGCCAGGGGAGGATCGGATCGGCCGGCCCTCCCCTCTTTTGCGCCCGGTCATATTGCCACATGTCGGCGCAAATCCGGCCCTCAGAATGGGACACATGGCCCACCCTTGCGAGCCGCTCGCGCGTACAGTAAAGACAGGTAATCCATGGGCGGTTACAGATTGAGGAGGACACGACCATGAAAAAGAAGGCCTTTGCGATTCTCACCCTCTGCATGAGTCTTTTTGCCGCGGTTGCCCTGGTGGGTTGCGGCGGAAGCGGCGGCGCTACCGGCAGTGGCGGTGGCGGCGGCGCAGAAAAGCCAGCCGTGGATATGAGGACCGACTTCATTTGGTTTAAGGTCGAGGTCCCCGAGGGCGTCGAGATCACCGACGTCGCAGGCGACACTGCCGACAGGGCCCAGTTTAAGTTCACCGAGAGCGAGCACGCCAGCGATCGCTTCATCCCCGTCTTCGATCCTGACAAGAACGCCGACGAGCTGTTCGACTACGAGGCAAAGTGGAATGCCAGCTTTGAGTGGACCGAGAATGACCCCGTCAAGTACAACGGCAAGACTTGGCGCAACGCTTCCTATACACACTCGGGCGGCGTAACGACCGAATACTTCACCGACGTTGACGGCGGCAGTGTGTATGTGCGTATCGACAACGTCGAGGAGCACAAGGACGCCGTCGAGACCATGATGAAGTCTCTGGAATTTGCCGACGACATCGCCGAGGCCAAGACCGAGGCCATGGACGTCAAGCTCGACGATATCGAGATCAAGCACTAAGCGACTGGCGAGCGCAACGGGAAACACGGTCGCAGTGCAAACAAGCGACGGTACCCCAGCGCTTCGTACCCAGGGAGGGCCGGTAAACCGACCCTCCCTTTCTTATGCCTGTAGCCGACGAACGCGAGGATGCCGGACGCCGGAACCGCCCCAAATGTGGCAACAGTACGAAAACGACAAACACCCCAACACGTCCGCCCACCGATTTATTGCGCCGCGCAGACAATTAAACCAGCATCTTTAAACATCTGGGCAGTATAGTGACCAAAACTATCGCATAACCGCACTCTGCGAATGGAGAAGTTATGACCGAACACCATGCCATCAGCCGCCGAGCGTTTACGCTGGGCCTAGGGCTTGCGGCGTTGTCACCACTTGCAAGCCTACCCGAAACCGCAGCGCCGGGCATTCCCCTGCGAGCGGCATTTGCAGACAACACACCCGCACCGTCGGACAGCCTCCACAATTTCGTCATTCGCCTTCGCCCCGCGGGCTATTTTCGCACCGCGAGCGTCAACCAAGACGGCAACGTTCGCGGCAACGTCTGTCACCTGTTTAACGACGGCACGTCCAGCAAGCTCATCCTTGAGAACGTAACGACCAAGAATGACGATACAAACTGGTACGCCATCCGCACCTTGCTCAATTTCGAAGAGCATAAAAAGACGGGCTACAGCATTTGGTCGGTCGACGACGACTCGGACAAAGATGGAAAGGTCATCCACGTATGGGGCGGCGAGTATGACAACAAGCCCAGCCGCGCTTTTGCGTTCGAGCGTCAATCAAACGGAACCTATATCATCCGAGACCGCACGGTCGAGAAAGAAACCGAGAAAAAAGACATTAAGTACCTGGCAATAGAATCGAACGGCAAAGACCAGGACAACAATAAGATCTGCCATAAGAGTGAGAGCATTCCGTGGAAGCTCGAACTTATCGGTTACGACATGAAAAAGAACGATGCCACGGTTAGCAGCATCGACTGGATCACGTATAGCAGCTACGTCGATGGGCCATGTTGGATGAGCCACGTCGACGACGACAAGTACCTCGACGAACTGAGCATCCCGGGTACGCACGATTCGGGCACCTGCAGCGTGGACAACGACACTGAGCCCCAATCCTCGCAAGTAAAATGCCAGCAGGATTACATTCCCACGCAGTTGCTCGAGGGAATCCGCTATTTTGATATCCGGCTCGGAAAGGGCGATGACCCCGGCATCGACCACGGAATTTTCTATCTGCTTAAAAAAGACGGGCACTTTTTGCATCTTTCCGATGTCATCAGGTACTTCAAAAAGTTTTTGAACGAAAACCCGTCAGAAGCGCTTATCATGCTCGCATCGCGCGGCAACGATGAGGCTACCGACGAAAGCATAACGACGGCCTTCGCCAAGGTTATGGCCGATAACCCCAACCTGTTCTACACATCGGGCCACGTCCCCACGCTGGGCGAGGTGCGCGGAAAGATTGTCCTGCTGCGTCGATTTGGGCTCGCCGGCAACAGCGTAAGCGGCCACACGTGGGGCCTCGACCTCACCCAATGGGATGACAAAATCAAGGCGCATTCCGGGCAGTCGATGTGTCTCGTCCAAGACGCGCGGGGATTTGAAGCCATAGGGGAAACGGGCAATGAAGAGCCCTATTGCACCAAGGTATATGCCCAGGACAAGTACAAACTCACGGGAACCGACAAGCTCAGTTGGGTCGATAATGCGCTGAAGGAAACGACCGGGCGCACGCGCAACAAGGTGGACGTCGTGGACGATGCCGGGGCCACGGTGCAAGTCCAGGAGCGTTGCTGGTCTATCAACTACACCAGCTGCACGGGCTTGTCGCATGGAGGCAATCCTTTTACCTCGGCACGAGTAGTCAATGAGCATCTGTATAAGAGCCCGTACATCAACCCCAGCGGCAACGAGAAAACAAAGTCAGATTACCTCAAGCACATTGGCATCATCGCATCCGACTTTGTTGATGCGGCGCTGGCCCGGAGCATCTACCAGCGCAATTACGATACGCAGCACAAGCAGACAGCTTCGTGCTACCTCCCAGCCCGCATGCACATGACATATGGCAACTCGCTGAGCGACGCCTCGCTCCAGGACGGCAAGACCGTTGGCGAGGGTCATTTCCGCCTTGTCGACAGCAGCAACGTACTCAACGTGGCGGCTTCGGGCCATGCGTTTGCCATCGAATATGTGGATGTCGACGCCCTGGGCAACGAGACCGTTACGGGGCTGCAGGGCTCTGTGCCCATCGATATCGATCCACGCGCGCTGACGCCCCATTTTGAGGGACTCGAAGGCCTTAAGGCCGGCGAAGACGTGCGCGCCAAGATTGCGGCATCACTCGAGGGCAAGCTCGAAACCGATGCCTGCACGGCCCAGCTCGAGTTTGTGCACGACGCGAACGGCGCTCCGGGAACGGCGATGGCCGAGGGCGAAACATTTGCCGCAGGGACGTACTGGGTGCGCGTGAACGGTCTCTTGGGCAACGCGGCGCAGAACTACACGCTCGCCAGCGACGGAGCCGCAAGCTTTACCGTAGCGGCCTCGGGCAGTGCGGGCGGCACCGGCAGCGGCACCGGCGCCAACGCAGACGGCGCCGACAAGAACGGCGGCGGCAACAAGAGCAAGGGCTCGACCGGAAAACTCGCCGACACGGGCGACGGCTCTGGTATCGCCGCCGGGCTCGCCGCTGCCGCCGTAGCGACAACGGTCGCCGGCGCGGCAATGCTTGTTAACGACCGCGAAGGCAACGGAGGTGTTGACGAGTAGGCCATCCGGCCCTTTTGGGCGCATCAACTCGATGAGGGGCGTAGAACACCGTTCTGTGCCCCTGATTTTTACCTTGGTCCGAACGCCGCCATAGGCTACATCACCATGTTCAGCGCGTTAACAAACTCCTGGGCCTTCGCACGGCTGCTCAGGTTAAAGACACAAGCAGTCAACAGCCTGTTACGTAGGAAAACGTCGCGGCCCTTGATCCTGTTGACCCCCGTGATGTCCTTAAGGTAGACAATCTCGGTGTGCTTGCCGCCAAAAGTGCCCTTCTTGAGCACCTCAATACGGTTAGGGTAGATCTTGACGTCTTTAAACCTACCCGAACCTTTGTCCTGGAACAGCAGCGTGTTGTTGTCCATACGCGCCACTCCCGCGGGGTTCGCTAAAACTGCCTCTATGGTCACATTTTAACCACCGCAAGGCTCCCATGCGAAGGTGCCAGACAGCACAGCAATTCGTGTCCGCGCGAGGCTTTAAACTAAATGCGATAAAGATGCATTCCACAAGAGGAAAGTGGGGCGACAGTGATGGGCGAACTGGTAAACCGTGGAGAATCGGCAATCGTACCCGAAGGTTTTTACAAGCAGGTTTCCTCGATTCTCAATGCCGCTCGCGACAAGGCCTATACCGCCGTTAACTTTGCGATGGTTGAGGCGTATTGGGAGATCGGCAAGAGTATTGTTGATGAGCAGGGCGGAGAGGGGCGCGCCAAGTATGGAGAGGGGCTGCTCAAGGCCCTCGCAATCAGACTTACCAAGGATTTTGGTAAAGGTTTTGAAGCAAGAGAGCTGCGTAAAATGCGTCAGTTCTATCTTGCATTTCCAATTCGGGACTCACTGCGTCCCGAATTGAGTTGGACACATTATCGCAGGTTAATACGCATTCCCGACCCCGAAGCTCGCGCCTGGTACATGAACGAATGCGCCGACTCTCGCTGGAGCACGCGCCAGCTCGAACGCCAAATCAATACCATGTTTCGCGAGCGCCTTCTTGCCAGCAAGGACAAAGAGGCCGTCGCTCAGGAAATCCAAAAGAGCGCGACGGCTCGTCGCCCCGAGGACATTATCCGCGACCCATATGTGCTGGAATTTTTAGGTTTCTCGGACGACGCTGCGTTTCGCGAGAGCGATCTAGAGCAAGCGCTCATCACGCATCTTCAGAAGTTCCTGCTGGAGCTTGGCCGTGGCTTCGCTTTCGAGGCGCGCCAAAAGCGCATCACCTTTGATGGGCGCCATTTCTATATTGACCTTGTTTTTTACAACTATCTGATGCGCTGCTTCGTGCTCATCGACCTTAAGACCGATGACCTTACGCATCAGGACCTGGGCCAGATGCAAATGTATGTGAACTACTACACGCACGAGCTCATGAACGAAGGCGACAATCCGCCCATAGGCATCGTGCTCTGCGCGGACAAAAGCGATTCGATCGTCGAGTACACGCTGCCCGAAGACAACGACCAAGTGTTTGCCGCCAAATACCTGCCATATCTTCCAAGCAAGGAAGAGCTGGCGCGCGAGCTGAGTGCCGAGTACCGCGCCATCAACGAAGCGACTAATGGCGAAACGCAAGGGTAGCAGCACATTGCGACCGAAACCACCGCAGCCGTCGCAGGCGCACTCGCGGTTGCGACGCACGCTACGAAACAATACCGGTCATGGACGCCGGCAACGACATTCCAACCGTGGCTGGCGAGCGTGACCTGACAGGCAAAGACGCGGCCTTCGTCTGATGTGGATCCATTGGTTGCCACAGAAAAGGGCCGGTTGCAGCCGGCCCTTTAGACGATAGCACCTGCGTTGTCCGCGCTTCCAAAGTTGACCGACTGAGGAGCGGGTTCCGCGGCACACCTTGATTTTATCCGGTGGGGCGGCTCTTTTGCAGCCGCCCCACTGTTTATTTACATCTGGCACCCTCAAACAATCAGACGGCAGCCCGCACTCCTGAGAGCTGCCCCGCACCCCCGGCCATCACCTTACGGCAACAACCGGCACTACTCCCCTACTTCCCAAATAGCGCACCCAGCAGACCGCGGCGTTTGGGCTTTTCTTCTCGGTATGAACCCTCGGCAACCGCTGCAACCTGGCGCGGTTGCTCGCCGCCTCCACGGCGCACGATCTGGTACAGGAAGGGCGGTTTAACGTATTTGACCTCGATGGGCGTGGCGTGCACGGTGCTCTCGCCGGACAGATGCAGGCTCGGGTTGAGCGGCGCCACGATATGCGTCTCGCGCTTGTCGCTAAACACCACCGCGGCCGCACGACCCGTCTGGCCGTTCACGGCGATGCGCACCTGCTCGCCATCGCGGCTGTCCGTCGCCGGACGATCGACAAAGTAGACCGGCACCATCACCAGGCCATCCTTATGCTTGCGGGCCTTGCGCGCCCAGGTTCGGATGCTCTTTTTATTAAGCCCCAGTACGGTCTCGGCATCGTTGCCCGCAACGTCGAGCGCCAGCTTATCAATGACCACCTGGTCCTTGGTAGACGCATCGACGGAGACAACGCGGAAGTCGCCCTCCTGCATGGCGGGATCGAACGGACCGACCTTGGCAAAGTCCCACGGTTCCAAAATGCCCATGAGGCGAACGTCCAGGTAGTTTGCCCTGGGGTATGCCCAGTCGAGCACCTCGTAGTACACCAGGGTTTCCTTGCTCAGGCCCTTGCCCGGGAAGCTCGCCATCATGCGCAGGTCCGCCAGCGCCATGGGGAAATAGAAGAGCATCATGTCGTTTTGGATCGCATCTTCCACGTCGTGCCCGGCAAAGGCATCCGGGTACTGGCGCACCAGCTGCAGCGCGTTGGCACGTGCCTGCTGCGGCGAGATTTCGCAGGGAATACCCTGATCCGGCACATACTCCGCACCCACGCCCATGGTCAGACGCTTGCTAAACGTCCCCGGCTTGAGCAGGTCGGCAATGCCGATCTTGTTGCCGCAGGACGGGCACTCAAACACGCGCTGGGTCGACTCGCCCTCAAAGGACGCACCACAGAAGGGGCAAGGAATACTCACATGCGTGGCCTCTTGGAACTCCTGCGCCGTGCCGCGATCCTCCCACAGCAGATGTTCCAGGACCGACTGATTGCGCCAGTGCGAATTGAAGAAATACCAGTCCGGGTCCTCCGGGCGCTCGAGTTGCGACACATGCGTGAGCTTGAGCAGTCCATCCACCACCGTCAGCGGCGTATGGCGAATGCCCAGGGCGCTCTTGGGCTCCCCCGCATCAGCCTGCCACGGAACGACCGTGCCGCAATAGGCGCACTCAAAGCTGCGCTTAGCCTGGTGCGAGTACATAGGGCCGCCGCAGTTTTGACATTTAATGGCAAACATCTCGTCCATGGAAACGTCCTCCTTTGCACAGGGGCTGTCGACATTAAGTATGTCGAGCAAGCAGGCACATGCCCATACCCATGTGGCCCAAAATGGACCACCCAGGCAGACGAGAAGGCTCGCTCGTTAGCACCGGCAGACTATTGCTGCATTTTCTGAGCATCGGTGCACGGCGCCCCCGCGCGAGCTACACTATCCCCTTAAACATGATTGTGAGGACGACCGCTATGCTATTTGTAAATCGGCTGGTACATACGCTTGTTCCCGGCAGCGAGAGCGAGCCGGTCGATGCATCTTGCCGCACCAACGCGGGCTTTTCCGCAAGCCTCGTCTGCATTGGCCTCAACATCACCCTGTGCCTGGCCAAGGGCATCGCGGGCCTGCTCGCCGGCTCCGTCTCCCTCATCGCCGACGCTTTCAACAACCTCTCCGATGCCTCGAGCAACATCGTGAGTCTGCTCGGGTTCCGCCTTGCCAGCCGCCCGGCAGACGAAGGCCACCCCTATGGCCACGGTCGCTATGAGTACCTAGCCGGCCTGTTCGTCGCCGTCCTGGTTTGCGCCGTCGGCATCAATCTGATCCTCGAGTCGGTCACTAAGATCATCAAGCCCTCGCCCACCGCTTACACGTTTATTTCCCTTGCGGCACTGGCTACGTCCATGCTCGTTAAGCTCTGGATGGCAGCGTTCAACCGCACGCTGGGCGATCGCATCGACTCCGAAACGCTCATCGCCACGGCGCAGGACTCCAAAAACGACGTCATCACCTCGGGCTCGGTCTTGGTGGCGGCGCTTATTTCGCAGACGACCGGCTTTGATCTCGATGGCTGGGCAGGCCTGGGTGTGGGCATCTTCATCTGCATCAGCGGCCTGGGCCTGGTGCGCGACGCCATCAGCCCGTTGCTGGGGCAAGCGCCCGACCCCAAGCTCGTCCAGGCAATCCGCGACAAGATCATGTCCTATCCGCAGGTCTTGGGCACACACGACCTCATGGTGCACGACTACGGCCCCGGTCGTCAGTTTGCCAGCGCCCACGTGGAAATGCCCGGCGAGGGCGACGCGTTTGAACATCACGAGATCCTGGACACCATCGAACACGATATCAAACGCCAAATGGGCATTGGCATTACGCTGCACTGCGACCCCATTGCAACAACCGGTGACGACCTGCGCGGCTGGGTCAAGCGCGGCGTAGCGCAGATCGACCCTGCGCTCTCCATCCACGACTTGCATGAGCACGACGACTTTGTTTCGTTTGACCTGGTGCGTCCCGACGGCTTTGACATATCCGACGAAGAGCTGCTGGAGCTCGTCACGCGCATCGTGCACGAGCGCCGGCCCGATGCATCATGCGTCGTTACGTTTGACTCGGGCTTTAGCTCGCCCGACCGTCCGGCCGAGCAGCTGTAGCCTGCTTAACAGCTAGTTTCCCTGCGCGCCCGAGATGCCGTTTTGCAGGGCGTTCCAAGCATCTGTCGCCATGCCGCCCAAGTTCTGCGCGGTATCGCCCAGGTTTTGTGCCGTGTCGCCCAGCTCTTGCGCCTTGTCTCCCAACTCCTGTGCCTTGTTACTCAAGTCCTCCAGCGTATTGGAGCTCGAACTGTCGGTACCGCTTTGGCCGTCGGACGGGTTGCCCGAGCTGTTCTTGTGCGTGAGCTGAATTTCAAGGTTGCCGCTGTCGTTATAGTAGGCAGAAGTAACGACCCAGTTGGCATCGACGACGGGCGTTGAGCCATCATCAGTCAGGACCACGGCATTCGAAAGATCGGCCCCGCGCGACTTGAGGAGCTTCTTGGCGTTGGACCAGTACTGCCCCGGAATATCGCTCAGATCGACGGTGCTAGACGAGGCGGACTCGGTTTGTTCGGCAGTGGTATCGGCCGTTGAACTCCCTCGCTTGTTGAGCATGCCCGACACGATGGCAAACACAACCGACAGCGCAAAGAAGATCGCCAGTACGATAAGGATCTTCTTGATCACGCTCGACGAACGCGACGGCGTCTCTTCCTCGTCCTCACCATACTGCGGGATCGATTTGGGGTACTCGCGATACGGCTCGCGCGACTCGTAGCGAGGCTGCGCCGTGCGAGGCATATACGTCGTCTGCTGAGGCTGCGGAATGGGATTTTGCGGCAGGTCATCATAGGGATTCGGCGTCGAGACGGCATAAGAATCCTGCGGCGCGTAATCAAACGGGTCCGGAGCTGCGTTGCCATAGGGGCCTTGCGAAGATGCAGCGTAAGAATCCTGCGCCGTGTCGCCATAGCCCATAACCCGGGTGGGCTCGGCAGAAGGCTGCGTCGCCGCGGGGTCGGTATAACCGGGGTTGGGAACAACGCGGGTCGCATCGGCGCTATCGCCAGCCTGCGCGGAACCGTAGCCGCCCATCACGGTTGTCTTGTCCTGATCCATGCAACGATTCCTTTCCGTCGCGCGTGAGCCTCAAGTTATCCATGCATTCTACCCGCGCAAAAGCCTATGATGGGCAGAGCCCATCGGTATCTACAAGACATGCGCGGGCCTAAGGATCAAAAAGCCCCGCCGGGCCTTGGTAGGCGCGACGGGGCGGGCTAGCAGCTATGGACAGCAGGCTTAGAACAGGCCGGTGATGTTGCCGTCGTTGTCGACGTCGATGTTCTCGGCCGCGGGGACCTTGGGCAGGCCCGGCATTGTCAGAACGCTGCCGGTCAGCGCGACAACAAAGTGGGCACCGGCGGAAACCTTGAGCTCGCGCACGGTGATGCGGAAATTCTCGGGAGCGCCCAGGGCCTTGGCGTTGTCGCTAAAGCTGTACTGCGTCTTGGCGACGCACACCGGCAGGTTGCCAAAGCCGTTCTCGCGCAGCTCGGCGAGCTGGCGCTTGGCGGCCGGCGTAAAGTCAACGCCGTCGGCGCGGTAGACCTTGGTGGCAATGGCCTCGAGAGCGTCGGCCACATCGGCGCCGTCCTCATAGGCAAACTTGAGCTCGCTCGGCTGCTCAATCAGACGCATGACCTCATCGGCAAGCTCGAGCGCGCCCTCGCCGCCCTTGGCCCAGACCTCGGAAAGCTTAACGTTGACGCCGAGCTTCTGGCACTCGGACTCGATGAGCTCGAGCTCGGCCTCGGTGTCCGTCGGGAAGCGGTTGATGGCGACCACACAAGGCAGACCGTAGACATTCTGGATGTTATCGACGTGGCGCAGCAGGTTGGGCATGCCGGCCTTGAGGGCCTCGAGGTTCTCCTCGTTGAGGTCGGCCTTGGCGACGCCACCGTTGTACTTAAGCGCGCGGGCAGTGGCGACGACCACGACAGCGCTGGGGCGAACGCCCGCCATGCGGCACTTGATGTCGAGGAACTTCTCGGCACCCAGATCGGCACCGAAGCCGGCCTCGGTAATGGCGACATCGCCAAAGCGCATCGCCATACGCGTGGCCATGATAGAGTTGCAGCCGTGGGCAATGTTGGCGAAGGGACCGCCGTGGACAAACGCGGGCGTGCCCTCGAGCGTCTGCACCAGGTTGGGCTTGAGCGCGTCCTTAAGCAACGCGGCCATGGCACCCTGGGCCTTAAGGTCGCGGGCACGGACGGGCTCGCCGGCAAAGCTATAGCCGACGACAATCTCACCCAAGCGTTCCTTGAGGTCGCTGATGCTCGTAGACAGGCACAGGATTGCCATGACCTCAGAGGCGACGGTGATATCGAAGCCGTCCTCGCGCGGCACGCCCTGAGCCTTACCGCCAATGCCGTCGATGACGTGGCGCAGCTGACGGTCGTTCATATCGACGACGCGCTTCCAAGTGATGCGCTTAACATCGATACCGAGCTTGTTGCCCTGCTGAATATGGTTGTCGAGCATGGCGGCCAGCAGGTTATTGGCGGCACCGATAGCGTGAAAGTCGCCGGTAAAGTGCAAGTTGATATCCTCCATGGGGATGACCTGAGCCCAGCCGCCGCCGGCAGCACCGCCCTTAACGCCAAAGACGGGGCCGAGCGAAGGCTCGCGCAGGGCCACGGCACTCTTGACGCCGCGACGACGCAGGCCATCGGCCAGACCGATGGTCGTGGTGGTCTTGCCCTCGCCCGCAGGCGTTGGGTTGATAGCGGTCACGAGGACGAGCTTGGCCTGGTGATCGGTCGGCTCGTTGAGCAGTGAATAGTCAACCTTAGCCTTGTCGAAGCCGTACGGAATCAGGTGCTTTACGTCGACGCCGGCGTTCTTAGCCACCTCGGTAATGGGCAGCGGCGTGACGGAACGTGCGATTTCGATGTCAGTAGGCATGGGCGGTCCTTTCGTTACCGAATGAGAAAAAGACCAATTCAGCATAGCACGGGCGCGCAATAGTAAAACGCCCATAACCGATGAACGGCGATATGTTTACCCGATGCCCAGCGATAGCCCAACAGCCCGCCAAAACAAAGCGCCCTAAACGGTAGGTTCAATCCCCAGGTGCTCAAAGGTGCGAAGGGTTGCCTGACGGCCCTGCGGCGTACGAATCATCAACCCGCATTGCAGCAAATAGGGCTCATAGACATCCTCGAGCGTGCCCGGGTCCTCGCCCACCGCGCTGGCAAGGGTCGTAAGTCCCACGGCACGACCGGAGAACGTCTTGGCGAGCGTCTCCAAAATGCGAATATCCATCCAATCCAGACCGAGCTCATCGATCTCGAAGAACTCAAGCGCCTGGCGGCAGATATCGAGCTCGATGGGGCCGTTGCCACGCACCTGTGCGTAATCGCGCACGCGCTTGAGCAGGCGGTTGGCAAGACGTGGCGTGCCGCGCGAACGCGAGCCGATCTCGAGCGCACTGGGATGATCGATCGTCACGCCCAGGATAGTCGCCGAGCGCGTCACAATCTGCGCGAGCTCCTCGACCGTGTAGTAATCCAGGCGATATGAAATGCCAAAGCGGTCGCGCAACGGACCGGTCAACATGCCTGAGCGGGTCGTTGCCGCTACCAGCGTAAACTTGGGAATATCCAGGCGAATCGAGCGCGCCGCCGGACCTTTACCGATCACGATATCGAGCGCAAAGTCCTCCATCGCGGGATACAGGACCTCCTCGACCGAACGGTTGAGGCGGTGGATCTCGTCGATAAACAGCACATCACCCGGCTGCAGGTTGGTGAGGATGGCCGCCAAGTCACCGGTGCGCGCGATGGCAGGACCGCTCGTCGTCTTAATCTGAGCGCCCAGCTCGTTGGCGATGACCGTGGCCAGCGTGGTTTTACCCAGACCCGGAGGGCCCGAGAAGATCACGTGGTCGAGCGTCTCACCACGGCTCTGCGCTGCCTCGATCAGCACGCGCAGGCTCTGCTTGATATGCTCCTGACCGCAGTAGTCGTCCAGGCGCTGGGGGCGCAGGGTGCGGTCGACATCGAGGTCCTCGGGCGTTAGCTCCGAGCCCACCATGCGCTCGCCATGCGCCATGGATGCCGCCGGCGAGTTGCCGGGCGTCGCCCACAGGTCCTGAGAGTCATCGGCTTCCCACATCACGCAT
The DNA here is from genome assembly GCA_965147105.1 of uncultured Collinsella sp. Lineage (GTDB taxonomy): Bacteria > Actinomycetota > Coriobacteriia > Coriobacteriales > Coriobacteriaceae > Collinsella. The sequence goes on from CBCTIZ010000001.1 coordinate 98,183, forward strand.
CCATTCCGAGTCGCTTAAGCGCCGCGCCGAGCAAGTCCTCGACACGCATATTTTGCCCATCATACCCGCTCAGGGCAACATCGGTCTCCTGCGGGCTAAAGCCCATGGAAAGGAGCGCCGCGCGGGCGTCGTCAAGCGCCGAAGGGGCAGCAGTGGGCACCGGCATCGCAACCTGGCCGGGAATCACATCGACCGGCACAAAGCCCTTGTCCTTGGCAAAGGTGCTCTTAAGTTCCAAGATCAGGCGCTGGGCGGTCTTTTTGCCCACGCCGGGTACCTTGGCCATGCCCTTGTCGTCCTCTGCCATCACCAGGGAATACAGCTGCCCCACCGTATAGGTGGAAAGTACGGCAAGCGCCAGACGCGGGCCCACGCCCGAAACGGACACAAGGCGGTCGAACATCGTGCGCTCGTCCTTGGAGGCAAAGCCAAAGAGCGTCATGGCGTCCTCGCGCACCTGCATGCGGGTATACAGGCGAACCTCGCCACCGGACGCGGGCAGCGTGGCCGCGGTGCTACCCGAGATGCCGAGCTCAAAGCCCACGCCCGACACATCGACGACGGCCGAGCTCATCGTGGCCTCGACAAGCGTTCCATGGAGCTGGGAAATCATCAGTATCCGGTTCCTCTCTGTTGGTAGAACTCGCCGCCGGTGAGGGCGCGGGTGCGGCTCAGATTAACGTGGCAGATAGCGCAGGCCAGGGCATCGGCGGCATGGTCGGGATGCGGGTCGTGGTCGAGCTGCGTCAACGTACGCACCATGTAGGCAACCTGCCGCTTATCCGCGGCGCCGGTGCCCACCACGGCCTGCTTGATCTGCATGGGCGTGTACTCGCCAATCTCGAGCGCACACTCCGAAAGCGCCACAAGCGCGGCGCCACGGGCGTGTGCCGTGGGGATGGCCGAGCGGACGTTGGCGCCAAAGTAGATGCTCTCGACGGCAGCGGTATCGGGGCGATAGCGCTCAACCACATCCTTAAGGTCGCGAGCGATATGTGACAGACGAACCGCGAGCGGGCTGCCGGCACTGGTTTCGATGCAACCGTACGCACGGCAGCGAACCTCGCCGCGCCGCTCCTCGATAATCCCCCAACCCGTATGGGCCAAACCGGGGTCAATACCCAAGATAACCAAGCCAGCCTCCCCTCGCCTTTGCCATACGCAAGGGAAAGGCCCCGCGCATCATTCACGAACGTCTGTTCTAGAATAACACAACGGGGTCAAGATGCTTAGTTGAAGTATCGGGGTTGGCAGCGAATCCCATCCCCAGTTTAGTTCTGCGAGAAGAATGGGAACTGTCGGGGATCAACCGGCGGATGCGGCATCGGGCCACCCTGGGGACTACCTTGCGAGCCGCCCTGACCGCCCATCATCTTATCGATGGCGTCCTGAACCTCGCCCTCGAACTTTTTCATTCCCTCGTGCAAACGACGCTGACCGTCCTCAGAGCGCAGCTCCTCCATTTGCTCGGGCGAAATACCCAGTAGCTCGCCCAGCACGCCCATCATCTCGTTTCGCACGCGCTCGCTCGTATCCTCGTCAGCAAAACGGCGCACCTCGGCGCGCGCCAGAGAATCGACCGTCATACGCTCCTTGCCGTTAAGCCCCAGGTCGGACCACGCGAGCATGTACGGCCAGGCGCGCTCGACAAACGAACGGGCCGAGACGATCGGCGCCGTCGGCAACATGCGGCGGGCAGCCTCACCCTGGCGCACAAGCATCAGCAGCAGCGAGCAGGCCTCAGGCTTGCCAGCGGCCATCGGGATATCGTCGAAGGGACGGTTGCGGTCCACGTGCGCCTCGAGCGCGCCATCGACCTCACCCGGCTCAAGCCCGCCGAGCAGCTGTGCCGCGCGGTCGAGCATATCGACCGGGCCGTCGAGCGTCGAGAGCGCCTGCGCCAGCACATGCTCCATGCAATCCTCCACCGCGTTGAGCGTCACGAGCTCTTGGGGCACCACGGAAGACGTGCGGTTGCGCACACGCGCCACAAACTCAAGCGTCGACAGGTACACATCGCCAAAAGGCGCGTAATCGCCCTGATAGCCGCCGCAAAGCGCCGGCGCCGCCAGCGCGTACTCGGTTTTGGACAGCGGGCTCAGCGCCATCGCACCCAGCTCGAGCGCCGTATCCTCCAGCATGAGGCCCAACGTGCGCGAGCGCAGACGCTCGGCATCGCCCGCCGACACGTCGCGATCGAGCACACGCGCCGCATCCGGTGCATCGCGCTCGACGGTGCGAATGTGCAAACGCTCGGCGATGGCGCGGACGGCGGCACAGCGGGCAGCCTCGGCCTCTTCCTGCGCCGGCGTAAAGATACGGTTGCGCCCCAGCACCAGGCCAATCACATTACGCGGGCCCAGAGCGTCGACGGCCAGCGCCGCCAGCAAAGACGACGGCAAGTCGCCCTCGAGTGCCACAACAGCACGCGACGCACCGTGGGCTCGGGCGTTGTCGCGCACGGCGAGCACCAGCGCCTGCCACAGCCACTCCTCGGAACGGAACTCGGGCAGTTCGTGATCTTCCAGGGCATCAAGCATCACGCCGCGCTGAATCTCCTGGACCAGCAGGCTCTCCTCAAAACACGGCGCCTGGGCCACCACGCGACCGCAGTCGTCGAGCACAAACGAACCGCCGGTATACACCGACTCGTCATAGGCACCGACCGGCGCCATGCAGGCAAACCACACGCTGCGCTTGGATGCGATCTTGCGGTAGGCTCCGCTGCGAACGGCGGCAATGGCGGCAGTCTCGCGGTCGGTCATGTCAAACGCGTTGAATTGGAAATACGAAATGAGGTCAACACCGGTCGGCAACATCTCGAGTTCGCGGTCCAAGTCAAAAATCACGGCGATGCGCACGCCGTCCACGTCGAACACCGGCGGCGCCCAACGCGTGTCGCTGTTCTCGCCACGCTGCAGGGCAATGCTCGAACGCGCCGGCACCACATGACCGTCCTTGAGCATCATGTAGTCGAGCAGCGGCTGGCCCTCAAACGAAACCGCCGCGGGCACGATGCAGATCATGTCAAGCTCCTGGATACGCTCGGCGACACCAGTCAAGCCGGCAAGCATGTCGTGCTCAAAGTCGGCAGCGCCCACCAGGCCACCGGGCATGGCGCCCATAAAGAGCGGAGCCGGAACGCACAGCACGCGCGCCCCGCGCTCGCGGGCCAGACGAGCCTGGTCCTCGATGCGGCCGCAAATGCCCTCAATATCACCCAGGCGCATATCGATCTGTGCAAGCGCGAGCTTCATGGCTCAGCCCTTTCCGTCGTAAACCATCGAAATCGTAGTAAAAGCGCCGGCCGCATAATGCAGTCGGCGCTCGCATGTGCATATGCTAGCTATGATACCCCGAGCGGGGGCGCGCTCCTAGAATGTAGCGGACCACAGCCCATGCAGATTGCAATAGGCATAGACGGTACCGGTCTTGGAGCCGCCCGCGAAAAACGTCGCGGGCTTCATGCCGGGCTCAAGGTAATGGACCTCCAGACGGCCCTCGGCCTCAAGGGCAATCCACTCAATATAGTGCTCGGGCAGGCTGGGATGCTCAACCGAGCCCACGCGTGCGCGGATCACGTGACCGTCGCGCTCGGTCTCGACAACAGGCACGTGCTTCTCGTGCGCCGCGTCCTCAGTGTTTGCAGTCAGTTCCGTGCAGCCGGCAGGGGTCGCAACGTCGTCGCCAAGGGCGGCGATGAGCTTGCCGTCAGGGTCCTTAAAGAATTTCGCCATGATGTTCTCCTTTGCTGATGTGCCAATGTTCTTGATGGTTCTTATGCCCAAAGGCAGGCGAACCATCCACGGCATGGCAAATGAACACATAACGGGCAGGGACGATGGGGCAGCGCGAGCTATCCGCCCTAGCAGTCCCACCCCGCGCGCGGCTAGCGACCGTCACCGCCGAGCAGCGCCAGAACATCCTCGCGCGTGAACAGTGCCGACGAGATGCCGTCGCCGCCGAGCACACTGTTGACCAGATCGCGCTTGGACTCCTGCATCTGCATAATGCGCTCCTCGATCGTATCCTTGGCGATGAGCTTGTACACGGTCACGGTATGTTGCTGGCCAATACGATGCGCGCGGTCAGTCGCTTGGTCCTGCGCCGCCACGTTCCACCACGGGTCGTAGTGGATGACCACGTCGGCCGCCGTCAGGTTAAGGCCCACGCCGCCCGCCTTGAGCGAGATCAAAAAGACCGGAACCTCGCCCGCTTGGAACTGCGCGACCATCTTGGCGCGGTTCTCCTTAGACGAAGCGCCCGTGAGCTTAAGAAAGGCGATGTCCTCCTTGGCCAGGCGCTTACCGATAATATCGAGCATACCCGTAAACTGGCTGAACAACAGGATGCGATGTCCGCCGTCGAGTGCGCCGTGCACGAGCTCCATGCACGTATCGAGTTTGGCGCTCCCCGCCTTGTAATCTTCGTAGTGCAGACGCGGGTCGCAGCAGATCTGGCGCAGCTTGGTGAGCTCGGCGAGCACCTTGAGCTTGTCCTTCTTAAACTCCCCGGCCTCGCGGTGCTGCACCTGCTGGGCGATGCGGTCCTGATTTGCCAGGTACAGCTTGCGCTGCTCACCGGCGAGCTGAGCCACGACAGTGTCCTCGATCTTTTCGGGCAGATCGGCCACCACGTCTTCCTTGACACGGCGCAGCACAAACGGCGACACGAGCGCTTGCAGGCGAGCGGCACTGTCGCCCTCGGCATGCTCGACCGGGCTTTCGAAGCGCTTTGCAAACGACTCACGCGTGCCGAGCAGGCCCGGCATTAAAAAGTCGAAGATGCTCCAGAGCTCGGATAGGCGGTTTTCGATGGGCGTGCCCGTCAGGGCAAAGCGCACGCCGGCAGGCAGGCGCTTTGCGGCGCGCGCCACCTGGGTGAGCGGGTTTTTAATGTACTGGGCCTCATCGAGCACCACACGGGCAAAGTCCTGCTCGACGTACTCGTCGATATCGCGCCGCATAAGGTCATACGACGTCACGACCACGTTATGCTCGGCCACGCCGGCGATCTGCACGCGGCGTTGAGCCTTGGCGCCCACAATGGCGCACACATCGAGCGACGGGGCAAAGCGCTCCAACTCGGCAGTCCAGTTGTACACGAGCGACGCGGGGCATACCACGAGCGTGGGCTTGGTATCCCCCGCCTCCACGCGCGCCAGAATGTGCGCGATCATCTGCAGCGTTTTGCCCAAGCCCATATCGTCGGCCAAGATGCCGCCAAGGCCCAGGTGCTCAAGCGAGCCGAGCCACTGATAGCCGTCGACCTGGTAGCCACGCAGCGTGGCCTTGAGCGAGGCGGGTACCGTAAAGTCCATCTTGCCGAGCGTGTCCAGGCGCTCGACAGTGCGGCGAAACGCCGCGTCGCGATCGGCCTCAAGCGCTGGCGTGCGCGCGAGCATGCTATCGACAAAAAGGGTGCTCGATGCGGGAAGCGACACGCCGTCGAGCAGGTCGACGGCATCGACGCCCAGGTCCTCGGCAAGGCCAAACGCGGCACGAGCGCTCTCGTCCAGGCGAACGATGTCGCCGGACGTAAGGCGAGCGAACGTCTGGTGACGCTTGTACGAATCAAGATAGATGGCAAGGTCTGCCGCCGAAAGCCCGCTTGCACCCAGCTCGACGTCGAGCAAGTTGCTCTTGACGGTGGCGCGCACCGAAAGCTTAGGCGCAGGGCGTACCGAGATCTGGCGCAGGCGATCGCTGAGCATGACCTCGCCCAGCTCGGACAGGGCAGACAGGCCCTCGGTCAGCAAGTGGAACAGGCTCTCGTCATCGCGTTCCTCAAACGCCAGGCCGCCCTCGTAAAAGTCGAAATACAGGGCCGCCGTGTCCATAACGCGAAACTCCGCCACCGTATCGCGGGGCGGAACGCCGGGGCGTTGCTCTTCGAAAGGACTGCCCGGAGCGCCCAGGCCAAAGAGATCTGCCGACCAATCGCCGTAGGTAACCGTAACTTTGCAGGTCACAAGACCATCGTCGACGCCAATCGCCATGGCAAAACTCGGCTCGGGCGCCACGGCGTCGAGCGCGGCGGGCGCGGTAAGGTCGGTGTAGTCGCGCAAAATGGGCAGCGCCATACGACAGAACTCCCCCACCTGGTCGGCAGCGATATGGACCGGCGTGCGACAGGGCAACAAGTGCGACAGGAACGGCGCCGCATGTTGGGCAAACGCCGTGTCGGTACGGCGTGCGCGGCGCGTATCGACCAGATAGGCTGCGTCACCAGCGACAAAGCAGTACGTATCGGCCGGCAGGTGCAAGTCGTAGCTGCCTCCCGCCGCCGGTGCAATCTTGGCGGCAAGGAGCGGCGGGCGCTTAGCCGGGACTTCGCCCTCCCCCTGCGGCGACGGCTCGACTGCCACCTCGTAGGCGCGATGCGTCGTCGTCCCCCGCGACCAAGCAGGCTCAAAGGACAGGGTCTTGCCACGCAGCAGGTCCAGCACGGACACGACGGAATACTCGGATACCGGCAACTGACGCTCGGCGACAAAACCACTGCGGGCAAAGTCGTACGATGCCGAGCGCGAGCTCGTAATATCGCCTAGGTAGGCGACCGTCATTGCGACAAAGTCAAGCAGCTTTGTCGACACGTCATCGAAAGCCTCGGGCACATGGACAAACGTAAGCTTCTTGCCATAGGAGAACGTACCGCCGCGCACATAGGCATCGGCCATGCCGTCGATATCCTTAACCACGTAGGACACCGAACCGCTACGAATGCGAAATTCGAGCGCCCAGTTAAAGCGATCGGCAAACAGCGGATTGTAGTACGGCACCAGCGAGGGCTCCAGCACCGCTTTGGGCACATCGGGGTCGATGGTGCCGGCGAGCTTGCGACGCATAGCCACGAGCTCGTCCATGCGCGCGTCCGAAAGATCGGAAAGCGCTGCCACAAGGCTCGGGCTCGTGGGGACGGGCGCCGGAAAGGGAAAGTTGGGGTTGACGGCCGGCGCTTTGGGCGCGGTGCGAACGGGCTGTTTCGGCTGCGCCGTAAACGTGCGAACCGGTGTGCGCAGCCCCTCAACAGGCTCAATGCCGCTGGCGTCCAGGTATGCCAGAGCCGTGGCAATAGCGTGCTTGCACATACCGGGGTAACGATAGGCGGCGGGGCAATCGCAGTCGTAGTCGATCACCTCGTGCTCGTCCATATCGAGCGCCACGTGCGTCTTGTACAGGTCGCCGCGCGAACCGCGCACCGAGCCCTCAACCGTCACGTTTTTGGAGAAGCGCGAGCCGCTGTCCTCGATCGACAGCACGGCGCCGTTGAGCATGAGCGAACGCCCCTTCATAAAGGTGCCGCTCAACGCCGCCTCTTTGCGAAGCGCCTGCACAAACGTCCCCTGCGCCATCACTTCCTCCAATCTCACCCGGGGTAGCTTAGATAACCGTCACGCGGCCTTGGTTGCCGACGATGGCCTTTGCCTCTGCCAGCAGCGGAATCGAGCGTGCATTGACCTTGGCCGGCACCTCGGCACGCAGCACGCGCCCGTCGACTTGTTCAATAAAGATCTCCACGCGGTCGCCGCCCGGGTTGGTGGTGAGCACCGTGGCCAGGCGCGCCATATTGCCCTGGCTAAAGCGGCTGTTGGGCACCATGACCTCAAAGACCTTGGGCTTGTTTTTCTCCTCGCTAAGCTCCAGCGGCACAATCTCCTGCGCGATGATCTGGTCGCCGCGGTCCGAGCGCTCGAGCTTGCCCTTAATGCGCACAAACGCATCGGACAGCTGCGCGCCGGTCTCGGGATCGACCTCGCCGTACAGGTACCCCTCGGCCTCCTTGTAGGTCTTGGGGAACACCACGACCGTGGCCTCGCCTTCCATGTCCTCGAGCTGCACGATACCCATGGGATCGCCGTTTTTGGTTACGCGCTTGGACACACTCGAGACCATACCGGCCCACCACAGCGCCTTGCCCTCGGGAATCTCCTGGTTGATGGTACCGCCCGTGGGGTTTTGCACCTCGTAGCCGGTGTCGATCTGCGAGAACGAGAAGTCGCGCGCTTTGCTAAGTGCATACTCAAACGGGCGCAGCGGGTGGTCCGAGACATAGATGCCCAGAACCTCCTTCTCCTGGCTCAGCTTAAGGTGGCGGTCCCATTCCTGGCCATCCGGATCGGGCACGCTCACCTCAAAGCCCGAGCCCTCAACGTCGCCAAACATATCGAAGAACGACGTCTGGCCGCTCGCGCGGTCCTTCTGGCGCTTTACCGCGGCATCGATGATGTTCTCGGGGTTGTTCTTGTCCACAAAGTGCATCATCTGGCGACGCGGATACCCCGTGGAGTCGAAGGCGCCTGCCTTGATCAGCGATTCGATCACGCGACGGTTGGCCTGGCTCGAGTCCACGCGCTCGACAAAGTCGTGCAGCGTCTTAAACGGACCGCCCGCCTCGCGCTCGGCGATAATTGCCTTCGCCACGCCGGTGCCCACGCCGCGGATGCCGGCCAGACCAAAGCGCACGCCCTCCTTGGTAGCCGTGAACTCGGTACCGGACTCGTTGACATCTGGCGAAAGCACGGGGATGCCGTCGTGACGGCATGCCGAGACGTAGTGCACGATCTTGTCGGTCTTACCCGTATAGGACGTCAGAACGGCCGCCATGTACTCGTGCGGATAGTGCGCCTTGAGCCACGCCGTCTGCATAACCAGGATGGCGTAGCCGGCGGAGTGCGACTTGTTGAAGGCGTAGGACGCGAACTCAAGAACATCGTCCCAAATCTTCTGGGCGACCTCGCGCGTGTAGTTGTTCTTGATGGCGCCGTTCATCCAGTGGTCGTAGGTGGTCTCGTCCGAGCCATCCTCCCAGTGCAGCACCGTCGACGTGAGCAGCTTAATCTTTTTCTTAGCCACGGGCTTACGGATACGCGAGTCCGATTCGCCCTTGGAGAAGCCGCACATCTCGACGGAGATGAGCATAACCTGTTCCTGGTAGACCATGGTGCCGTAGGTTTCGCCCAGGATGTCGTCCAGACGGTCGTCGTAGGAGACGGCCGGCTCCTTGCCGTTCATACGGTTGATGTAGGACGAGACCATGCCGGCGCCCAGCGGGCCCGGGCGGTATAGGGCGATCAATGCTACGACGTGCTTGTACTCGGTGGGCTTCATGTTCTTGATCGTGGCCGTCATGCCGGCGGACTCGACCTGAAAGACGCCGGCGGTGTGGCCGGAACCCATGAGCTTAAAGATCTCGGGGTCGTCAAAGGGAATCTCTTCCTCTTTGATGTCGATGCCGAAGTTCTTTTTGATGTTTGCCTTTGCCTTGGAGATAACCGTCAGCGTGCGCAGGCCCAGGAAGTCCATCTTGAGCAGGCCCATATCGGCAACGGTATGGCCCTCGTACTGGGTAATCTCGACGCCGCCCTTGGTGTCGAGCTTGGTGGGCACGTGCTCGTTGACGGGGTCGCGGCAGATCAGAACGGCGCACGCGTGCACGCCCTCGCCACGGGTGAGGCCCTCGATCGAGAGCGCCGTGTCGATGATGCGGCGGGCGTCGTCGTCCTTTTTATAGGCCTCGGCAAAGTCGGGGTTAAACAGATCCTCTTTGCCGGGTTGTTTTTCGAGTACCTGCTTGAGCTTGACCTTGGGGTCGCTCGAGACCATCTTGGACAGGCGCTGGCCCATGTAGACGGGGTAGTCCAGAACGCGCGCGGCGTCGTTGATGGCCTGCTTGGCCTTGATGGTCGAGTAGGTGATAACGTGGGTGACCTTCTCGGGGCCGTAGAGCTGGCGAACGTGCTCCACGACCTCGAGGCGCCGCTCATCGTCGAAGTCCATATCGATATCGGGCATCTCGGTACGCTGCGGGGACAGGAACCTCTCGAACATCAGGCCGTTCTCGAGCGGGTCAAACGCGGTGATGTTCATGGCGTAGGCGACGATAGCGCCGGCTGCCGAGCCACGGCCAGGGCCGACGCCGATGCCGTTGTCCTTGGCCCATTGCACGTATTCGGCGACGATCAAAAAGTAGGCGGCAAAGCCCTTGTCGCAGATGACCTTGTATTCGTACTCAAAGCGCTCTTTGATGTTGACGCCACAGATCTCGCGCGTGGCCCAATCGTCACCATAGTGCTGGCGCAGGCCCTTCTCGCACTCGCGGCGGAACTGGCTCTCGTGCGTCTCGCCGGGATCGAGCAACGGGAAGCGCGGCAGGATGATGGAGTCCCAGTCCAGCTCCACATAGCACTTGTCGGCAATCTCGAGCGTGTTGTCGCAGGCCTCGGGGCAATACGGGAACATCGCCCGCATCTCCTCCTCGGTCTTCATGTAAAACTCCGAGCCGGTCATGCGCATGCGGTTGGGGTCGTCGACCTTGGCGTTCATGCCAATGCACATGATGACGTCCTGCACGGGCGCGTCCTCGCGGCGCAGGTAGTGGAAGTCGTTGGTGGCGATGACCTTGACGCCCACCTGCTTGGCAATATCGATGAGCGCGCGGTCCATCTGCTCGTCGGTCAGGCCGTTGTCGGTGGTGATGCCGTGTTCCTGGATCTCGATATAAAAGTCGCCGGGGTCGAAGGTATCGCGGAAGGTCTCGGCCCACTTGATGGCGCCCTCCATGTCACCGCGGTCGATGTACTTGGGGATGATGCCCGCGATGCAGGCACTGGTGCAGATCATGCCCTTGGCATGGCGGCGCAGGTTGTCGAGCGTCACACGCGGCTTGTAGTAAAAGCCCTGCACGGCGGCCTCGGAGACCGTCTGCATTAGGTTGACGTAGCCCTCCTGGTCCTTGGCCAGAAGGATCATGTGGTAGAGCTCGGGCTTGTGGTCGCGGGCAAGGGTCTCGTCCGGCGTAAAGTAGACCTCGCAGCCAAAGATGGGCTTGATGACCAGAGGCGGCTTGAGCTCGTCGATATTGCCCTTCTCGTCCCACATGGCCATGTCCTTCACATACTGGGCATGCTCGCGCGGGTTTTCCTCGGGATTGGGCTCCACCAGCTCGTCGCGACGGTCCTTTTCCAAGAAGGCCTTGTCGTGACTCCAGGTTTTGTACTCGGGCGTGTTGTGGTTGACGGCGTCGCAGGCCAGCGCCAAGTCGGGCACGCCATACATGTAGCCGTGGTCGGTAATGGCCACGGCGGGCATGCCAAGTTCAACGGCACGATTGACCATATCCTGGATACGGGTTGCGCCGTCGAGCATGGAGAAAACAGTGTGATTGTGCAGATGGACGAATGCCATGTGATGAGCTCCGATGCGGGTTCGTGTTCTGACTGAACGATTTTACCGCACGGCGCGGACGGCACCCGAACCTAGCCAAACCCACACGGCTCCTATTGAGTTGCGGTGGAATAGTTCCCGCTTGGGCCATCCGGGTCGCAATACAGGAACTATTCCACCGCAAGTTATCTGAGGGCTAGAGATTGTAGGTGACTACTTGGGGTTCGGCGGGTTCGACGAAGATGGTTGGATCCGGCTGCTCCACGCGGACGAACTTGACGGTCACGGCCTCAAAGCCCGCCTTGTGTAGAACATCAGCGTAGACGCGCGCCTGCAGGGCGTGCTTCTCGAGCAGCTGTTCCGGCGTCTCGTCCGGTGTGCCGCCCGTCTTGTAGTCGATGACCAGCGCGCGTGACGAATCCGCCGGGTTCGTCGCCAAAGCGTCGATGGCGCCCTCGGCATATGCACCGTAGCGAGCGATGTCCTCGTCCTCGCAGCCCAGCGAAAAGAACGGCACCTCGGCGCGAACGCACGGCCACGCAAGCAGGTCGGCACGAACAGCTGACTTGAGCCAGCGGTCCAGGGCAACGTCGAAGCGTTCGCGCTGCTCCGGCGTCAGGCGCCACTGGCGCGCCAGTGCATCGGCACGCGCGGCGGGCAGCTCACCGGCACCCATCTCGATCAGCCACTGGCAGGCGGCATGGAACGCCGAGCCCAGCGCCATGGGGTTGCCGGCGGGCTCAACGGCGGCCACGTCTGCATCCGTCATCTCGGAACCATCCGACTCCGCATCATCGCCAGCCTCGTCCATGGGCACGTGTGCCTCGGCGGCACGGTCCTCGGACTCGGCATGCAGCGCCGCGGCAATTGACGAGTAGCTGTACGAATCGCGCGCCGGATACGGGCAGATGCCCATGCGCACGCCCACCGCCTGGGGATACACGAGCTCAAACGCATCGGGCTCGGGGTCAGCAGGACCGGGAACGGCGGCGCGGGTATCTGCACCGGCACCCTCCGGCTCCGCATCGCCGCGGACAAGCCTGCCCTCGGCATCCAGCGAAGCGTTGGCCTCAAACGCCTGCTCGCCAAAGGTAAAGTCCGAAAGCGAAATGAGCTCGTAGTCGCCCGGCTGGGAGTTGTCGAACACCAGGCGGTCGGCATCGAGCTGCGGCATGTCCAGAGCGTCGGTCGGCAAAATACGGCGCAGCACATCGTAGGTCAGATCCGCCTCGACATCGAAGGTCGGCGCCGTCACCTTGCCGCGGCTCACGCCGGCATCCATCGCCAAGATCACCAGCTCGCGCGCACGCGTCATGGCAACGTAGAGCAAGCGGGCCCGCTCCTCGAGCGAAAGCCGCAGATCATCGTTGCGCAGGCGGGCAAATGCCTCGGCGGGAGAATCCGTCGCGCAGACGTCCTCCATGAGCTCCGGCGGCAGCCACAGCGACGTGCCCTTGCCCTTAAACGCGTGCTCAAACTGCTTTTTGACGTCGTCGCCCTTCACAAAGGTTCCGTCGGCAAGTTTAATGCCGTCGAAGCGTGCCGGCAGTGCCACGACCCGTGCTCCGCCCTCGACGCGACCCATCTGTGCCGCACCCGAGGACTTACGCACGCCAAAGCACTCGGCGACCGCTACGACCGGATATTCCAGACCCTTGGAGGCATGAACCGTCATGATGCGCACCGCGCCGTCGCCCTCCTCGTTGAGGGCACCCGGGGCTTCCTTGCCCGCCAAGAAGCGGTCGAAGGCCAGCGCGATGGAACGCGGCGAGTTGCCGAACTCGGCCTCCGCCTCGGCCACAGCGTCGAGCGCCTTGAGCACGTTGGCGGCAATAGCCTTGCCCTCGGGACCACGCTGCGCAAGACGCACGAACCAGCCGGAGGCATTGACCACGTCGCGCGCGATGGCGGCGAACGAATCGCGCCCCACGCGACGGAGCGCATACCGCAGCACCTCGCGGGCGCGCGTCACGAGCGGCAGGTTCTGCAAACCCGGCACATCGGAATCGCTCATGATGCCCGCATCGATGTTGCGGCGCGAGGTCTCGCCCGTCTGATCGTCGAGTTTGGTCGCCAGCGCCAGGAACTCCTGGGCGCCGAGTGCAAACATCGGCGAGGCCAGCAGTGGCATAAGACCCTGCGCCGTATCGGCCGGATTGGCGAGCGCACAAACCAGGGCGCGCACCGTCTGCACCTCGGCTGCTTGGGCAAAGACCGAGCCGCCCGCGATGACGCAGTCGAGCCCCTGATCGCGGAAGGCCTGGGCGTAGACGTCGGCGTTGGTCATGCGGCCCAGCAGCAACACCATGCCGCCCTGGGGCTGGCCGGCATCGGCAAGCGCGCGGAATCGCTCCGCGATCGCGCGGGCCTTGGCCTGTGTGCGCTCCTGCGTACTGCCGCCGGCAACAAAGAGCGCCTGACGACGCGAGGCGCCCGCCACCAGCGTGTCCTTGCGGCCGTCGCTCGCCTCAAGATCCAAAAAGCCCTGCATCAGGCCGCCGTCGTCGCCGTCGAAGACGCGTGCCACGTAACGCAGCACCTCGTCGTGGCTGCGGAAGTTGCGCACGAGTTTGACGAGCTCGCCAGCAGGGGCGTCGGCCACGGCAGTCGCCTCGGGCGCGGCAGACGATCCCACCTTGCGCTCCTGACGACGAAACACCTCGACCTCGGCGCCACGGAAGCGGTAGATCGACTGCTGCGCATCGCCTACAGTGCACAGCGCGCGCTCGCCCGCACCCGTCAGATAGCGAATCAGATCGACCTGCATCTGATCGGTGTCCTGGAACTCGTCGATCATGACCATCTTAAAGCGGCCCTCGTACGCAGCACGAATGGCAGGGTAATCGCGCAACGCCTCGTACGCCATGCGAAGCAGGTCGTTATTATCGAGGGCGGACTGGGCAGCCTTCAGCGCGCGATACTCGGCCTCCACGGAACGGGTCAGGCCCACCAGCGCATCGAGCGCGGGGCCACCGCAGGCCAGCACGATATTGATAAACGCATCGGCGGCCTCTGCCTTGAGCAGTTCGACCTGCTCCTTGGGGAACGCTTTGCTCGCCCGCGGCATGGCGCACGACATCATGAGTCGCGCCGCATCAGCCATGGTCTTGCCGCTCGCCTCGAACGCGTCGATGGCATCGAGCGCCGCCTGCGCCTTCTCGGTCGCGGCCTTGCTTGCGCCCAGCGCCGCACGATAGGCATCGGCGAGTGCCGAGGTATCGGCCTGGCCGCGCGCCACATGCACGTCGTCCATGCCGCCCGGCAGCTGGCTCGACAGCTCCAGCAGTTCGCGTACCAGACCCTTGATGGTCGTACTGCCGCCAAAGAAACCGCCCTCGCCCGCCATGGGATACCAGGCATAGAGGGCCTTGAGCGATGCCGCGAGCTCGGGGGCGGCATCGGGTGCCGTCGCGCGACCCAGCACATGCTCAACAGCCTGATCCATGAGCTCGTCGGTATCAGTGAGCACCGTGAACTCGGGGTCGATACCCAGCTCCAGCGCGTGCGCGCGCAGGATACGCGAGCACATGCCGTGAATGGTCGAGATCCACGCATCGTCGACCGTCAGGGCCTCTTCGTCCATACCCTCTTCGATAAGCGCACGGCGCACGCGGTCGCGAATCTCGGCCGCGGCATCCTTGGTAAAGGTGATGGCGAGCACCTGGTCCAGATGCTCGACAAACGGACCGGATTCGGGCGAGAGCGCGTAGACGATGCGGCGCGTGAGGGTAAAGGTCTTGCCCGAACCGGCGCCCGCCGAGACAAACAGCGGACGGTCGAGCGTTTTGACGATCTGCAGCTGCTGCGGCATCAGCGTCGAAAGATCCATGGTCTACACGTCCCTCCTTACAAACGTTCCTTCGTGGTTATACGAGCAGCGGGCATGCGCGGCCTGCGCCGATGTCGGGTCGGCAGCGGCGACGTCACCTGCCTCGAGCTCGCGCAGGCGCTCGGCAATGCCGGTCTCCACGCGGTCGAGCAGGGCATCGAAGTCCATGCTGCCTCCCTCGCCGGGAAAGCCCTTCTTAAGCCCCGGGATGCGGCCGTCACCACGCTCCTCCTCGAGCAGCTCGGCACTCGCGGCGCCTCGCAGCGCCGGTTTGCCGCCCTTGGTCGAAAAATAGAGCGCCGCACGGGTATCCAGATCCAACGCCCGGCGCATGGCCTGCGCATAGATAAGCGTCTGGGTATGGGGCGGCAGCCACCGCGGGTCGTCGATGGCGGCCTCGCCCGATTCCTTGTCGCGCTCCGTGGGGTCGGCGAGTTTAAACTCCTCAACGCCCGTGCGGTGCTTGTAGTCGATCACGACGGCGCGGTTTTCGGCATCCACGTCCACGCGGTCGATGCGCCCGCCAAGCGGCCAACCGGCATACTCGACCTTGAGCTCGTTGAAGGCGAACTCCAGGTAGCGCGGGGCAAAGGGGGCAAGTGCCTCGGACTCGTAGGCAAGCACACCCTCCAGCTGCGGCAAGATCTCGGCCACTTGGCGCTCCTCCACCGCAGAGAGCGGCACCAGCGGGCCCTCCGTGCCGCGCTTGCCGGCGTGCTCGGCCAACGTCTCGTCAAAGACCTCGTGCAGCAGCTCCTGTGCACGCGGCAGATTCTCGGGCGTCACGCGCTCCATGCCCTCTTGGGGCAGACGGGCATGCAGATGCTCCAGCACTTCGTGGACAAAGTTGCCCTTCTCCATGTTGCCAAAGCCCGCGTCGATAGACTGGGGCTTGACGCGATACGACACGAACCAGCACAGTGGGCAGGTAGAATAGGCCTCGATCTGCGAGGCGGACGTCAGACGCGGCACGAGCGGCGCGTCCTCGCCCTCGCCATCGCGACGGCGCAGGACCAGATACGGAATGGCTTCATCGCTCAGATGCTGAGGAGCTTCGCAGGTCACGCGCTCGTGCCTAAGACCTTCGCCTGCAGCGGGATCAAAGTCGGCGATGATATCGCCCTCGCCCACGCGCGTGGGCTTGGCAGCGCCAGCGGCCTCGGCATGTGCCCGCAGCTCGGTCCATACGGCTGCCGGGTAGCACTCGCGCGCCTGGCGATCGTGTGTCACGCGGGCGAGCGCGACCGGACCGCTCGCCGCCTGCATTGCACGGCCAAAGCGCACGCGCAGCAGGGCGGCGGGCTCCAAAGACACGCCGTCGCGGCGCAGCTCGGCCGTCAACGTGGCAAGCGGGCCCTCTTCGTGCGAAAGCGGATAGCTGTCCAGGTCGACATCGGCAAACAGCACGGCATCGTAGCCGCCAGGACGCAAAACCGACGCATCGGCAAGCGACACGAAGCGCACTTGTGCCCGTGGCGTGCGATCGACCTCGTAGGTCTCGTAATCGTATGCGGTACTGCGCTTGTCCACCTTAGTTCGAACGCCGTCGAGAACCGGCACGGTCGCGGCCTGCGACACGTCGAGCGCGCGAGCATCGTTCATAAGGATGTCGATGGCATGCCGCAGCAAAGCCGTCTCTGCCTGGCGACGGGCCTGGCCGTCAAGACCGCCTAGAGCGCGATCGGGCAGCGCCTCGGCAACGGCGAGCATGGCCTTGAGCGCCGTCACGGGTTTGTCGCGCCACAGCGCCTGAAACACGTCCGAGACCACGCACGGTACGTTCTTAAACCAGTTATCGTCGCTCGCCGCCTTGCGCGCGCCCCTCACCTGGCCTTGGACACTCTGCAGCAGGCTCTTAACGCCCGCGGTAGTCTTGCTGCGCGAGAGACGCATATTCTTATCGAAGGTACGGGCATTGACGGCATCAGCGCCCGAAAGCGGACTGTAGATCCAGTCGGTAAGCTCCGGCGCGGGCCACCACTCGGTCTTTGACGCCATGCCCTCATCGGCGGCCTTCATGCGCTCGATCAGACCGGCAAGCGCCGCAAACTGCCTGCCCGCAATGGATTGGGAAAACGCCGTGAACTCAGCTGTCTCGGCGGCGATATGACGAGCCGCCAGACGAGAGGCGAGCTCACCGAACAGCTGGGGTGCCCGGGCAGAAACGGCAAGCACACGCACGGGGTCGGCAGAGGCGCCGTCGACCCCGGAACCCCGGCACGTTTTTACCAGATCATCAATTGCGTCCGCATAAGCATGAGCACGGGCATGGGGGCCAGCGACCTCAATAAAGGCAGGCTGAGCGGCGGTCCCGTAAGCGGCATCAGACGCGCCGACACCCTCCCCTAGCGGCGCGATCTCAAACAACACATCGCGGGCATCAAATGCCGCGGCAAGCTCCTCGCGCATCGCCGCCTGCTCGCGGGCAAGCAGCACGACGACCTCTCCCCCATTGTTCGCCACGGCAGACAGCAGCTCGAGCAGACCGTGCGTAAACGACGTGATACCGCGCACGCATACGGCGCGAGTGCACGCCGGCAGGCTATCGGCCAGGACACTGGTCATAATGTCAGCTGCCTCGCAGGGCTCAACCATATCTCGACGGTCCAAACCGCCCGCGTAGGCGCGCAAAAGCTCGAACACACGAGCCTCGGCATCGCTTTTTGGCTCAGGCTGGCAGTTGTCGCCACGGCATCGTTCGGCACCCGTCCCCGCAACGCCCGGCAACACGTCGCGGGCCATGCGCGCGAGCATGCGCACTGTGCCCTGACTGCACGAAAGCGGCTGCAGGTCGGCATCGTCGAGACGCGTGACCATGTCCGAGAACAGCATCTGGCGCTGCAGGTTGTCAACGAAACCGCGCCCGTCGCCCATAAGCTCCCAAAGCGAGCGAAGCCACGATGTAGGCGTCTTGTAGTCAATGCCCAGCGAAATCCCGGCTTCCGCCGCATCATGACGGCACAGGTCGAGTTCGGCAAACGTAGGTGTCAGCAGCACGGCACGTCCGTGGCAGCCAACAAGGTCGGCAAGCAGCGCCGACTCGGCATCACTCAAATCCGTGCCGGCATTGGTGGTATAGATTCGAACAGGCATGGTCCTCCGCTCAAACTGTTCGCAATAATCAATGCATCCATCCTACCCGCCCAAGCGGACAGATTTGCCCCACGCCAACAGATTTGATCCCTTGGGGACGGAGGAAAACGGATCACCGAGAAGGTCAGTTTAACCCGGTGATCCGTTTTCCTCCGTCCCCAAGGGATCAAAAAACCGCCCCCGGAGGGACGGCTCTTCGTAATTCAATGTTGTCGCTGGCCTACTCGCCATCCTCCAGCTTAATGAGGATCTTGCGGTAGCCACCGTACTCGCCGTTGAGCGCCTTGGATACACGGCTCACCGTGGTGGACGAAGCGCCGGTACGCGCCTGAACCTCGACATAGGGCTCGCCCTCGTCCAGGTAACGCGCGACTTGCAGACGCTGCGATAGATCGCAAATCTCACGCGGCGTGCAGATATCGGTCAAAAACGCTTGGATATCTTTCTCGTCGTCCAAAAGGCTAAATGCGTGGACCAGCTGCTTGACATCAGGCTTGTCAAACATGTTCTCGATGTTCATCGATCACCGCCAAACCCGCCAAAAGGCATCGAAGTTGATACTGACATCGGGCATCGTTCACCCGTAATATGCAATAAAACTATGCATGGGCCATTTGCCCGTAGCAGTGTAGCACACCACCAAACTAAAGCGACAAGACTCTCTGCCAGCGGCACGTTTTTTAGGACGAACGCCGTTTTGAAACCGAATGCGCACGCAAGCTCCACGAATATCTGAGACAATGAGCGGCCGAACAAGACGGCACACCCGCGCGGCCGCCCAAGCTGCCGCAGCAAACCGCTTCACGCGTCACCAACGCACCCTGCGCAAGAAAGGATTCACACCATGCGCTTTATGCTTAACTGGCTCTTTACCTCGATCGCCATCGCGATTGCCACGTTCCTCGTTCCCGGCATCCAGCCCTTCGGTTTTGCCGAGGCCTGGGTCTGTTTCGCCTTCGTGGGACTGTTCCTGAACATCGTCGATTCGTTCGTCAAGCCGTTCCTGACGGTCATCTCGCTGCCGCTCACGATCATTACGCTGGGCATTTTCCAGCTCGTGCTCAACAGCTTTATGCTCGAACTCGCGAGTTACCTGTCGATCAACCTGCTGGGCGTCGGCATCTCCATCGCAAGCTTTGGCTCGGCCTTTATGGGCAGCATTCTGGTGTCCATCATGCGCAGCATCCTCGATAGTATTGCCGAGGACTAAAACGGCCATTCCGGCCGCGCCCGTCTCAACAGCCCAAAACGAAGGCCGCCCATCGCAAAAATGGGCGGCCTTCTTATTTATCAGGTCTCAAAGGACGAGAGAATCTACCATTTCCGCCCCGTCCCCACATGGCAGGTGTAGGTTAGATGACGTAGTCGTAACCATGGTTGGGAGCGACAAGTTGATCGAGTGTCACACCATCGAGATAGTCGTTGATGAGCTTGTCCAGGTTCTTCCACACGTCGAGCGTGGGGCACTCATCCGAACGCGAGCATCCCTTGCAGTCGCCATCCAGGCAGGCGACCGGCGCCAGACTACCCTCGGTCAGGCGCAAGATCTCGCCCACCGTGTACTGCTCGGGCGGGCGCGTGAGCACGTAGCCACCGCCCTTGCCACGCATGCCCGAAAGCATGTTGGCGCGCACGAGCGTAGCCAAGATGTTCTCGAGATATTTCTCGGAAATCCCCTGTCGCGCCGCGATCTCTTTAAGCGGGATGCGACCGGCCGCCTGGTGCTCGGCCAGATCGACCATAACGCGCAGGGCATATCTGCCCTTAGTAGAAACCAACATGTATAGTGCTGCCTTTCGGTCATTTAGTCCGTAGAAATTCTAGCCGAAAAATTGGTTTTGAAAATACCCGTTCCGGTCAAGATGGTTAATCGACTCGTAATAATCTTCTATTTCCTATTGCATTACTAGGCTTTAGTGTCTAGTATGCTTCGCAACAGCTAAACGAACAACCTATAAGGTTTATGGGTTTAGCTGCTACACGCACCGTGAAACCACACGGCAACCAGCAACTTGAACACTTTGGAGGTTCACCATGAGCAAGGTTTACACGTCTATCGATCAGCTTATCGGCCACACCCCACTCCTGGAGCTCACCCACTTTGAGGCCGACGAGGACCTCAAGGCTCGTGTGCTCGTCAAACTCGAATACTTCAACCCCGCCGGTTCCGTCAAAGACCGCGTCGCCAAGAACATGATTGACGAGGCCGAGAAGGCCGGCAAGCTCGTGCGCGGCGGCGACTACACCATCATCGAGCCCACGAGCGGCAACACCGGCGTCGGCATCGCCTCGGTGGCAGCGGCTCGCGGTTACAAGGTGATCATCACCATGCCCGAGACCATGTCCGTCGAGCGCCGCAAGCTTATGCAGGCATACGGCGCACAGCTCGTGCTCACCGACGGCTCCAAAGGCATGAAGGGCGCTATCGCCAAAGCCGAGGAGCTGCAGAAGGAGACTCCCAACAGCATACTCGCCGGCCAGTTTGTGAACCCCGCCAACCCCGCCATCCACAAGGCCACGACCGGCCCCGAGATCTGGGATGACACCGACGGCAAGGTCGACATCTTCGTCGCCGGCGTTGGCACCGGCGGCACCGTGACCGGCGTGGGCGAGTTCCTCAAGGAGCAGAACCCCCAGATTCAGGTTGTCGCCGTCGAGCCCGCCACCTCCCCGGTGCTCTCTAAGGGCCAGGCCGGCCCGCACAAGATCCAGGGTATCGGCGCCGGCTTTGTGCCCGACGTCCTCGACACCCAGGTCTATGACGAGATCATCCCCGTCGAGAACGACGACGCCTTTGCCACCGGCCGCGCCGTGGGCCACAAGGAGGGCGTGCTCGTGGGCATTTCGTCCGGCGCCGCCGTGTGGGCCGCGCTGCAGCTGGCCAAGCGCCCCGAGAACGAGGGTAAGACCATCGTGGCGCTGCTCGCCGACACCGGTGAGCGCTACCTGTCCACGGCGCTCTTCCAGGACTAGAGCTTCTCGTTCTTAGAACGAGTCCAGGGCACGCCGGTCTCCCCTCTCTTCTGGCAGCCTGAGCTCATCCCAACAGGGTGTCCCACAGGACGCCCGAACTTGCTACAATGTCTGCGGCGCGGAACCAGCCTCCCGCGCCGCTTTTCTTTTTTGGCCACATGCCACCAAGGAGAACCTCCCCATGCACAATAAGCGCGTGCTCGTCGCCATGAGCGGCGGCGTCGATTCCAGCGTGACCGCGTATCTGCTCAAAAGTCAGGGTTACGAATGTGTCGGTGCCACCATGCGCCTCACCTGCCCCGCGCCCGATCCCGCAACAGGCATGAGTAAGGTCGACCGCGACATCGCCGATGCAAAGGCCGTCGCCGAGCGCCTGGGGATACCCCACCATGTGCTCGACCTGCAGCAAACCTTCGACCGCAACGTGATCGAGCGCTTTGTGACCGCCTACCAGGAAGGGCTGACGCCCAACCCGTGCATCATCTGCAACCGCCACATTAAGTTTGGCGCGTTGCTGGATGCGGCGCTGGATATGGGCTGCGACTACATCGCCACGGGCCACTATGCCAAAACAAGCCAGGCGCCCGACGGCACCTGGCAGCTGCATCGCGGCGAGGACCCCAAAAAAGACCAGAGTTACTTTTTGTATTCGCTTACGCAGGAGCGGCTGTCGCGCACGATCTTTCCGCTGGCAGGCCTGGACAAGGAGCGCGACGTACGCCGCATAGCCGACGAACAGGGCTTCATCAACGCCAAGAAGGCCGAAAGCGAGGATATCTGCTTTATCGCGGACGGCGACTACGCGGGCTATATCGAGCGCCGCTGCGGACATGCCGCTACACCGGGCGACATTGTGTGGCGCGACGGCAGCGTGGTCGGACGCCACAACGGCGCGCTGCGCTATACCATCGGCCAGCGCAAGGGCCTGGGCGTCGCGATGGCGCATCCCGTGTACGTAACGGGCGTCGACGCCTCCAACAACACCGTGCATCTGGGCGAGGCGGAAGATCTGACCGCCGCGGCGCTCACGGCCAACGACTGGATCTGGAGCGCCCCTGCCGACCGCATGGAGGCAGAGCTCACGTCCGGCGGCATTCGCGTGGGCGCCAAGTACCGCTACCGTCAAAAGGACCAGGCAGCGACCCTTACACGTGGCGCCGACGGGCAAATGCTGCTGACTTTTGACGAGCCGCAGCGCGCCATCGCCCCCGGCCAGGCCGTCGTCGTCTACCACGGCGACGTCGTCCTGGGCGGCGGCACCGTTACGGCAGCCATCAAGTAGCCGCAGGATTATCGCCGCACGTGTCGAAGCACTTCAACAGCGGCATTCACCTCGATAACACGACGCTCCAGACCGCGGCGAATGGACTCGAGCCGGCCCTCCGCCGTGGCCCATTTGCTCTGCGAAAGAATCTCGATCGCTTCATCAACAAATCCGTCGAGTCGCGATGCGTCGAACCAATCGAGTGAGTCCGCAAGCGCCAGCTGGACGGAAGGGTCGGGCCCAAACGGCTTAGCGGAAAACCCAAACTCCCCAGCTGCGAGCACGGCAGTTGGTACGTTGTACCACAGGCAGTTGCCGCTATCGAACAGCGGAGCAGGTTTTATCTCCAGGGTGTCGGCATTACGGATGATGCCGAAGTTTCGCCAATGGCGGTCGCTGTTGGCCAAAAGGGCATCGCAGACAATCATCTGCGACATAGACCTTCTCACAGCGGCCTCATCGGCACTATGCTTGCCAAGGTAGCGACAGTATCGATCGTATGTCGAGTTTCCCCGCTGGCTACCAAGTGCGC
The DNA here is from genome assembly GCA_965147105.1 of uncultured Collinsella sp. GTDB lineage: Bacteria > Actinomycetota > Coriobacteriia > Coriobacteriales > Coriobacteriaceae > Collinsella. The sequence continues at coordinate 121,039 of CBCTIZ010000001.1, forward strand.
CCTTAACGTAAACAGCCGGAACGTATTCCTCGCGGCCATCAAGAAAGTTGTCGCACAGACACACAGGGCCATCGAACATCTGCTCAACCGTATAAGGAACAAACTCGCCCTCCGACAGCAAGCGACGATGTAGAGCCGTTGCAACCGCCTCGTTAAAGGGCCGTTGGTCGTCCATGCCGCACCCTTTAGCCAAAACGCGAATGCCGTTTCGGATCATCCACGATTTAGGAAGTTCGCCCTCGGATGTGTTGTCGGGATTTTTAAGGCCGATGCCCTCCAGCCAACCCGAACGCCCCTCGGGCGCCGATCGCTCAAAATCATTCTCGAAGTAATTGAGGTTTCGCCATTCGAGCCCGTCGCATTCTGCCGGGCGCAGCCAATAGCAATCCGAAAGCGAGAGGCCCAGGCACTGAACCGGCACCTCAACGCCGTTGACAATCCCCAGCTCGCGGTAACGCGAGATAAGCCCGGGGCGAACATCGGGCACCGACCGATGCCCCCACCACGCATTGAGCTCCCGCTTGTTCACCGTTGGAGAAGAGCTCGAGCATGTGCCAAACGGCATTCGTTGCGCATCGAGGACCTCGGCGATTTCGAAGGAAAACTCGCGCGTCGGATCAAATGAGACATGCGCGACCTCATGGTCGGCCGACATCAGCGTAAACTTGCGTCCCACATCGGCCGCAGGACGGCGTCCTCGCTTGCGGACCTTTTGATAGGCGATCGCAGAATTGTACTCGACCATCTTCCGGCCGCCCACAATATCGCACACAAGCGTCCCCGATGCGGCAAGTTGCGATATGCGGGCTTTCGTAACGCCCAACAGGTGGGCGGCATCACCCATGGATAAGTACTCAGATGTATTCATATGCCGCATCACCTCGTTAAGTAATTTACGCGTTTAGTTAATAGATTACATATATCATAATACTAAACGACTTAAAGCGAAAAAAGGCCCGAGAAATCGGGCCTTAGCGATTGGTCAGCCGAGTCGCAAGCTGCTCCCCTAGCGCTGAACGTAGGCGCGAACCAGCTCGTAGGTATTGCGCACGCCGTCGATGTGGCTGCGCTCGTAGTTGTGGCTCGCGTACACGCCGGGGCCGATCAGACCATGGCGAATGTCGTAGCCGGCCGAGAGCGTGGCCTCGACGTCGGAGCCGTAGTGCGGGTACACATCGATGGCGTAATCGAGCTCCAGCTCGCGCGCGATGTTGGACAGCGTGGTTACCAGGTCGTAGTTGTACGGACCGCCCGAATCCTTGGCGCAAATCGAAACCATGCGCTCGGTGCAGCCCAGGTCGTCACCCACGCAGCCCATGTCCACGCTGATCATCTCGCACGTGTCGGCCGGCACAAAGGCACCGCCGTGGCCGACCTCCTCGTACACCGTAAAGAGCAACGAAACCTTGCGCGAAAGCGTCACCTCGCCTTCGGCGACGGCGCGGGCCAAACCCAGCAGAATCGACGCGGACAGTTTGTCGTCAAGGAAGCGACTCTTGATGTAGCCGCTCTCCGTCACCGTGGTGCGCGGATCCATAGCGATGATGTCGCCGGTTTGAATACCCAGCTCGAGCACATCGTCCTTGCTGTCAACGTTCTCGTCGAGCAGGATTTCCATGTTCTTCTCGATGGTCTTGACCGGCTCATCGGCCACATGCGCCGAAGGCTCGATATTGAGGACCACGCCCGTGTAGACATTGCCGTCGCGCGTATAAACGGTGCAGTTCTCGCCATCGGCCGTAGACCACTGATGCCCGCCGAGGGTCGTGGGGCGCAGGCGACCATTGTCCTTAATGGAGCGCACCATGGCGCCCAGGGTATCGACATGGCTAGCCAACACAAGCGGCTCGCCCTCGCCGCCAAGCTCAACGAGCACGTTGCCCTTATTGGAGCGCTCGGGCCCAAAGCCCATATCGCGCAACGTCTCCATCAGATAATCAGTCGCCGCACGGGTATAGCCCGTAGGCGAAGCAATCGAGGTAAGCGTCTTCAACTGGCCAGTAATATAGGAGAGCGTCTCCTCTAGAGAAGCATCAATATTAGAAGTCATATGCATCCTTCCAAGTAAAACTAAGACCGAGTCCCGATTTTAACCGTTCTGCACGTGCAATGCCCCAGGAGCCGAGCCGCCTCCAGACGTCCCCGCACCGGTTTTGTGCACGTGCACGGTTTACAATCTCAATCTTGCATAAATCCTATCGGTATTTGCATAGAAATGAGGTATCTTTTTGCTTCGTCTCAGGGTGCCCCACCTTGGACCGTGCAAAAAACGGAGTATTCAGCACCGTGGGCCCCAACGGCCCCATCACGAACGACAAAACGACGCGGTTACAGCAGTGTTGCAGGTCGTCGCAAAGCAGAAACTCAGTAACAACCCCCTCCACTCATCGATAGCCCGCCCACAATGGCTGTCGATGGGCGCCTGCGGGTCACTACCGCCCATTCACAACGTTATGCATTTTTAAGAGCTTGTTGAATACTCCCAAAAATGCACGCAGGGAAGTGCACCACCTATCCGCAGCGGACAGTAAGCCTTGGTTTTGTCCGTCTCAGGGCATCGACGCAGCACAAAAAGCCCCGCCGTGCGTAGCACGGCGGGGCCAGCGGCAAGTCAAAAGACCATACACCTACGGACGAAGGGCCACCAAACTGAGTTAGGCAGCCGGGCAGATCTTCTTGAAGAGCTCGATGACGTCGTCGAGCGTCGCCTCGCGCGGGTTACCCGGGAAGCAGGCGTCGGCCATGGCGTCCTTGGCCAGGACCTCGATCTCGTCAGCCTTCATGGCCTCGCAGACGTGCGGGATGTTCACGTCGGCGGAAAGCTGCTTGACGGCGGCAATAGCGGCGTCGGCAGCCTCGTCGGTGCTCATACCCGTGGTGTCAACACCCATGGCGACGGCAACCTTGGCCAGGCGCTCGGCGCAAACCGGCTTGTTGAACTCCATGGCGATCGGCAGCAGCATGGCGCAAGCGACGCCGTGCGGGGTGTCGTAGTGAGCAGACAGGGTGTGAGCCATGGCGTGGTCGATGCCCAGGCCAACGTTGGAGAAGCCCATGCCGGCGACATACTGGCCAAGGGCCATGCCCTCGCGGCCGGAGCCGGGCTGACCGGACTTGGCCTCGGCGACGGAGTCACGCAGGTTCTCGCTGATCAGCTTGATGGCCTCAAAGTGGAACATGTCGGAGAGCTCCCAAGCGCCCTTGGTGGTATAGCCCTCGATGGCGTGGGTCAGAGCGTCCATGCCGGTGGAGGCGGTCAGGCCGGCGGGCATGGAAGCCATCATGTCGGGGTCGACGACGGCGACCTCGGGGGCGTCGTTGGTGTCGACGCACACGAACTTGCGGACCTTCTCGGGGTCGGTGATGACGTAGTTGATGGTCACCTCGGCAGCGGTACCGGCGGTCGTCGGCACGGCGATGGTGAACACGGCGTGGTTCTTAGTGGGAGCAACGCCCTCGAGGCTGCGGACATCGGCGAACTCGGGGTTGTTGATGATGATGCCGATGGCCTTGGCGGTGTCCATGGAGGAGCCGCCACCGATGGTCACGATAGCGTCAGCCTCGGCGACCTTGAAGGCCTCGACGCCGTCCTTGACGTTCTGAATCGTGGGGTTGGGCTTGATCTCGGAGTAGAGGCTCCAAGCGATGCCGGCGGCGTCGAGCTCGTCGGTCACCTTAGCGGTAACGCCAAACTTGACCAGATCGGGGTCGGAGCAGACGAAGATCTTCTTGTAGCCGCGACGCTGGAGCTCGCCGGGGATCTCCTTGATGGCGCCGGAACCATGATAAGAGATGGTATTGAGAACGAAACGATTAGCCATTGATAGCCTCCCATCGTGTGCGGGGCATCCATTACGCCCCACGCTATGAGTCCCATCCTAACGCTTTTGAAACAAAAAACGCGTGAGAACGTCAAACTATTTAAAGCGTTTCAACAGATGATGAAAAATATTGCGGCAAAGGGACAGCCCCTTTGCCGCATTCGGTTACTTTCGGCAGCCCTCTTTCCAAGCCTCGGCCGCAACCTTCCAGCGTAAGCGCAAGTCGCGCTCGCGGTCGATGAACATGATGGCAAACGCGACAAACAGCAGCAAGCTCGCCACGACGATGGCGTGCAGGCCCATGCGCTCAATACACCAGTTGCCCAACACGGCGCCAAACACAAAGGTAAAGATCACGCCAAAGTACAGCAGGCCGTTTTCCAAAAAGCCGCGCCTGTGGGTGATGATGTAATCGTCCACGTTTTGCAGCGCGTTGCGCAAGTTGCCGATGCACATGGTCGTAGCGATGCCGTGACCGTGGATCTTGCGGAAGCTCTCGACCTGCATGCCGCAGGCAAACGAGGTAAGGCAGTTGGCGAGCAGGTTGTAACCGTCACCGGGGATAAAGCTCACGCCCAGCAAGATGACGGCTTCAAAGAACACCGTCACCTGACGCCAGTGGATCACGCTGCCAAACCGCTCGTGCACCAGGTCGGCAAGCATAATGCCCACGGCAAACGACACCACGGGGAAGAAATAGCGTCCCGCCAGCACCCAATTGCCCTCCGAAATGCTCACGCCCACAAGCAGGATGTTGCCCGTCTGCGCGTTGGCGAAAACATGGTCGCGCCCAATGTACGAATACACATCCATAAAGCCACCGGCGAGCGCCAGGATAATGCCCAGTTCGATGGACTCCGATATCTGTTTGGCACGCTGCATCGTCGTGCATCCTCCTTGTTGACGACCCTCTCGTGCGTTGGCGGAAACATAACCGCCGTTCATACTGTAACCCATTGACAACATGGCGTGCGCGCGAGACGGGTTCTCCAACGCGCAGATACACAGTCTGGAAACAAACGACTGGCTCAGCGACGCTCTCACTCACCAGCTCATGTACTCCCCCAGTCTTTTTAGCCCCGCCCCAAAAAGACTGGTTACAATTACGTGCAGCATACAAACACCGGGAGGGATCGTGGCAAAAAAGCCTCAGCACGCTCAGAACAACCAGCGCAGTCAGCAGGGCAAACAGGGCCAGCAGCAAAAGCGTGGCGGCAAGGCCCAGGGCGGCCACGCCGCTCATACCCCGGCAGCGCCCGCCCGCCCCTGGCGCCCGGGCCGCGATAAATTCCTCCCCGTCAGTCGAGCCGACATGGATGCACGCGGCTGGGACCAGTGCGACTTTGTCTACATCTGCGGCGACGCCTACGTGGACCATCCCAGCTTTGGCATGGCCATCATCAGCCGCGTCCTCGACGCGCACGGCTACAAAGTGGGCATCATCTGCCAACCCGACTGGACCGACCCCGCCAGCATCACCGTGCTCGGCGAGCCGCGCCTAGGCTTTCTCGTCAGTGCCGGCAACATGGACTCTATGGTCAACCACTATTCGGTGACCAAGCATCGCCGCCACACCGACGCCTATACCCCCGGTGGCGAAGAGGGGCGCCGTCCCAATCGCGCCGTCACGGTCTACGGCAACCTCATCCGCCAGACGTTTAAGGACGCCCCCATCATTATCGGTGGCATCGAGGCAAGCCTGCGTCGCCTGGCCCACTACGACTACTGGCAGGACAAGCTCAAGCGCTCGGTGCTGCTCGACTCGGGCGCCGACATCCTCATCTACGGCATGGGCGAGCACGCGATTGTCGAGATCGCCGACGCGCTCGACGCGGGACTGCCCGTCGACCAGATTACCTATATCAACGGCACCGTCTACCGCACCAACTCGCTCGACGAGGTCTACGACTACGACCTGCTGCCCAGCTGGGACGATCTTGCCGCCGACAAGCTCAACTACGCGCGCAGCTTTAACGTGCAGCAGCAGAATATGGACCCCATCACCGGCCATCGCCTGGTAGAGCCCTATCCCAACAGCGTCTATGTGGTGCAAAACCCGCCGTCGACGACACTCACCACCGACGAGATGGACGAGGTGGCCGAACTCCCCTACGCACGCGATTGGCATCCCGATTACGACGCGGCGGGCGGCGTGCCGGCCTTTGCCGAGATCAAGTTTTCGATCAGCTCCAACCGCGGCTGTTTTGGCGAGTGCTCGTTTTGCGCCCTCACCTTCCACCAGGGCCGCGTGTTGCAGATGCGCAGCCACGACTCGATCATGCGCGAGGCCGAGCTGCTCACGCGCGATCCCGAGTTTAAGGGCTACATCAACGACGTAGGCGGACCGACGGCCAACTTTAGCCGTCCCGCCTGCGACAAGCAGCTCAAGCACGGCGTGTGCAAGAACAAGCGCTGCCTATGGCCGAGCGTGTGCAAGAACATGGTGGTCGACGAGAGCGGCTACACGCAGCTGCTGCGCGACCTGCGCCAGCTGCCGGGCGTCAAGAAGGTCTTCGTCCGCAGCGGCATCCGTTTTGACTACACTATGGCCGATGCCTCGGACGAGTTTTTGCGCGAGCTGCTGGAGCACCATGTCTCGGGCCAGCTACGCGTGGCGCCCGAGCATGTGAGCGACGCGGTGCTCTCCGTGATGGGCAAGCCGAGCCGCGCCGTCTACGATGCGTTCTGCCGCAAATTTGAGCGCCTGAACCGCGAGTACGGACTCAAGCAGTACGTGGTGCCGTATCTGATCTCGAGCCACCCCGGCTCGACGATGAAGGAAGCCGTGGACCTAGCCGAGGCCGTGCGCGACATGGGCTACATGCCCGAGCAGGTGCAGGACTTCTACCCTACGCCGTCCACCATGTCGACCTGCATGTACTACACCGGCGTGGACCCGCGCACCATGGAGCCGATCTACGTGGCGCGCGACCCGCACGAGAAGGCTATGCAACGCGCGCTCATCCAGTATCGCAAGCCCGAGAACTACAAGCTGGTACGTGAGGCGCTGGAGAAGGCCGGCCGCCGCGATCTGATCGGCTACACCAAGCATTGCCTGATCCGTCCCGTGCCGCCGCGACCGGGCGAGACGTCTGCTGGCGGCGGACATGGCGCCGGCAATAAGGGCGGCAAGGCCCACGGTGGCGCTGGCGGCGCCGGCAAGGAGCCTAAGGGCAGCAAGGGTCACGGCGGCATGTCGCGCGCGCAGAACACTGCCGGCCGCAACCGCGCGGCCCAGGGACGGCAGGGCGCCAACGGAGGCGGCAGGCGCAACTAAGGCAGCGGTGCCGTCGCTATGTCCGTCTCGCATGCGTGGCGCAGTGAGCGCATCGCCTCCACGAGGATGATGCCGGCGATGGCAACCGTGACCGCCACGTCGAGCGGCGTGTTCACAAACCAGAGCATCGTCATGAGATACGACCCGGCATTAAAGGCAAAGTGCAGCAGGATCGTGTAGCGGAGCTTTCCGGTGGTCACGAGCACCCAACCAAAAATGAGGGCGGCGGCGCCCGCATAGCAGCCCTGCACCCAGTTCATGTGCATAAAGCCGAAGACCGCCGCCTGCAGCACGATTGCCGCGGCGACGCCCCAGGTACTCGGGGCCGCCCAGGGCACTATGGCGCCGTCCTGCGCGTTCGCGCGGCGCCGGCGCTTCCAGAGCGAACGGCACTGTGGATTAAACGCACGCAGCGAAAACTCAAAGATGATGCCGCGCACCAGGAGCTCTTCGCAAAACGGCGCGCCGAGCACCGTGGTCAGGACGGCAAGAAGGCTGGTATCGCCCATGCCCGTTTCCTCGACGAGCTCGCTATAGTCTGCCGCGACCTCGGGCAGCAGCGACAGCACGCCGTCGCATAGGTAGCTAATGACCACCTGCATGGATAGGCCGATCACGACAACGCAGACAATGCGCTTCCATGCCGCGCTTGCTCCCCCACCGAGCGGGCGCTCGCCTTGCCGGCGCGCCATGAAGGAGCGGGGCCACAGATAACGCCACCACAGCAGCGCCATCAAAAATGACGCCGTCTGAGCGGCAGCCTGGAACCATTGGATATCGAGATTGTCGATCGGATAGCCCGTCAGCACCGACACGGCATCGAGAACTGAAAACAGAACCACGCTCAGGGCTATATCGGCAGCGACAACGCCAAAACAGGCAAGCGCCCAAATCATCGCATTGAGCATGCCAACCTCCTCAAAACCCGGCACTTAGGGACGTTCCTTAACTGCCGGCAGAAAAAGAACGTCCCCAAGTGCCGGCAGTTTGGAACAGTCATTGTTGATGAGAATCGGGCGCAGCGCCAAAGGCCCCGTTGGGCGAAATGTCGAACGGGAAGGTGCCACAGCGATTGAAAGCGGCGATGAACATGCGGATGGCGTTGGACGGCGTGGTGCCCACGAGCTGGGTTGCCGCCGCGAAGGCCGCCTTTTCCTCGGGCAAAACCTTCGCGACAACCGGGGTCATGTGTTCTGCCATGGCGCTTCCTTCTTGAAACGACGGTGGTGCGGATGGATGCGGGCCACGCGGCTGGGCGACGGGCTGTGAAGGCAACCCGATTGGCCCGCATCTGGAGTTTGTTCTACGGCGTTGGTATTACTTGGTATTACTTGGTATTCCTAAGTATTACCCCGTAGATAGGGTACCATACCCGACCCCATGGGGACGGAGAAAAAACGGATCAATTTGTTGCTGAGTAAGTCTTTAGAGCGTGATGATGTCCGAGATATTGAGGGCCCGAGCGTCAGCGGAATCGTGCGTGGCAAGCAACAGCATACGGCCGTCGAGCAAGTCGAGCACGACCTCGGTGCATGCGTCGCGCGCAGCGATGTCTAGACCGGTAAAGGGCTCGTCCAGAATCACTGCGCCGCCCGGACACAGCAGGGCTCGGGCAATCTCGACACGACGGCGCTGCCCGCCCGAGAGCTCGGCCACGCGGGCATGCACATCGATCCCCGGTACCAGCAGGCGCAACAAGGCAGCGGCACTCGAGGTATTCACGCGTGCATCGGCGCACACCAGCACGTTATCCAAAGCAGAGGCGTCCTCGACCAGGCGCACATCCTGAAACACCATGGAGCACGGTGCGCACTCCCCCGCCACCAGCGCAAGCAACGTCGACTTGCCCACGCCCGAAGCGCCCATCACACAGGTGCGTCCACCGGCGGGCACATGAAGCACCAGTCCGTCGAGCGCCGGCGACCAGGGCGCCCGGTCGCCCACGGCGAGCGCAAGCTCCGCAGCAGCCCCGCCGCCAGCAGAGCCGCACGCACGCCCGCGGCCACCGCGCCCATGCGCCCGCACGGCAGTACGCCACGCCACGGGCCCCGAAGCCCGCAGCAACCACACCAGCACGCGCTCGCATGCCCACGATGCCGCCACGACCAGCACGGTCCACGCCAGCAGGTCCGCCGTCTCGATCAAAAGCTTCGCCTGATAGATGCGTTCGCCCACGGTGCCCGTCGCCATGCCGATGAGCTCCGCCGCCACGCCGGCCTTCCAGCTCATGCCGATCACGGCACGCGCACACGAAAGCACAAACGGCAGGACCTCGCGCCAGGTATGGGCGCAAAACAGACGCCAACCCTGCACGCCATGCAGACGAAACATCTGCTCCAGCGGTTTATCCGCTTGCGTCAAGCCCTCGACCAGCGAAAAATACACTCCCGGCAGCGCCATCAAAAAGACCGCCGCAATGCTTACGCGCGCCGACCCCAGCCAAATGAGCAGCAGGACCACCACGCAGGCAACCGGCGTCGCCTTAACAAACGAAAGCGCCGGAGCCACCAAGCGGGCAAACGCCCGCGAGCGCGACGAAATTCCGGCCAGCAAACCACCGCACACCGCGGCAAGCGCCAAACCGCCTAGAATCCGCGCACCCGAGCCCGCCAGAATCGCCCACGTGCCGGCATCGCATACCAGCCGCAGCAACGCCACCACAACAGCACCCGGACCCGGCAAAATCAGCGGCTGTGCCACCAGCGCCGCCACGAAGACCCACACGGCAAGCCAAAAGGCGGCAACGGCACCTGCTGCCGCCACCGCCTTCATACGCTCTATCATTTGTCGAGCAAACGCACGCACGGGTTACTCCATGTAGTAGAAATCATCAGCCGGGAGCTTGCTGCCCACGGCGCTCGCGTCCGCATCGGCCAGCACCTTCAGGTACCCACCGAGCGCGGCCTTCATATCCTTCCCTGTCTGGCAGACAAGCATGCACCCGGGAATCGCCTTTTCGGCAATCGTGGCGTTATCCACGATGCCCGCATCGACCACGGCCTGCGCCCAGTCCGCCGGCGCCGCGTTCACGGCCTCAACGCTCGCAACATGGCAGCTCAGGAATTCCGCCACGGCCTCGGGATGCTCCTCGGCAAAGGCACGGCGCACCACGGTCACACCCGTCAGCAAGCGCGAGCCCGTGTCTCCTGCCAGCTCGTCCCACACATCGGTCAGGCTCACCGGTGCCGACAGCTTGCCCTCGCTCTTGGCGATGGCCGCCGTCTTGAACGGCTCGGGTAGCACGCCCACGGCAGTCGGGTCGGCAAGCAGAGCCGAGAGAACCTCGGTAGGCTCGCTCTTAAACTCGAGCGCCACCTGACCGGCCAAGCCCGCGCGCTCCAGCAGGTAGTTCATGACGTACTCCGGCGTGGTGCCCTTGCCCGTCATATAGACGGTATGGCCCGCCAGATCGCCAAACGAGGCCACACTCGCGTCGCCCGTCACCACGTTCAGCACGCCCAGCGTGTTGATGTCGATGACCTGCACCGCGCCCTCGGTCTTGTTGTAGAGCACGCTCGCCACGTTGGCGGGCACCAGGGCGATATCGATATCGCCCTGAATGACCTTGGGCACAATCTCGTCGGCGGCAGTGTTGATCGCAAAGTCGAACTCATTGTCCGTCTCGCCATCGGCTGCCTGGTCCATAAACTGCACCAGACCGATCGACGTCGGACCCTTGAGCGAGGCGACGTGCACCTCGACCGGCTCTGCGGCAGCACCGGCGCCGTCCGTGGCAACCGAGCCCGCGGCGGACCCGGCACCGGCAGCCCCGCCGCCACAGCCCGCGAGCGCAAGTGACAGGGCGCCCGCGGCGAGCGCCGAGGCAAACCCCCGGCGCGACATCTCAACATCAAACGCGCGCATCGCTAGCATGTCCCCTCGTTAGGCATCGTCCATGCGTGATGGTCGGTATGCAGCAGCTCCTCGGCCAGTGGCGAGAGCGGCTCGCCTAAGAACTCGCGGTAGCACGCCTGGACATCGGGATTCTCATGCGAGAAGCGAATCTCGGCGTTCGCATCGAGGCCCCAGAGCACCTGGCCACGCTCGGCAGCTAGCTCGCAACCGTCGTGGATGGGCTGACCGCCACCACCGACGCAGCCGCCGGGGCACGCCATGACCTCGACGAAGTCATAGCCCACGCGGCCGTCGCGAATCGCGTCGAGCAGACGGGCGGCGTTACCCAGCCCGTGCGCCACGGCGACGCGCACCTTGGTGCCCTCGATATCGGTCACGGCCTCCTTCCAGCCCTCGAGTCCGCGCACGTCAGTGAAGAAGTCGGCATCCGGGTTCTTGCCCGTCGCCAGGTAATATGCCGAGCGCACGGCGGCCTCCATCACGCCGCCCGTGGCGCCAAAGATCACACCCGCGCCCGTGCCAAAGCCCAACGGCGTATCGAGCGGCTCCTCGACCAGCGTGTCAACGCTCACGTGGCTCGCGCGGATCATGCGCACCATCTCGCGCACCGTCAGCGCAACGTCCACGTCGGGCGCGCCGCCCTCGCCCATCATGCTCGGCAGCGCACACTCGGCCTTCTTGGCCGTGCATGGCATAACGGACACCACGAACAGACGCTCGGGCTCCACGCCCAGCACCTTGGCGTAGTAGGTCTTGGCGATAGCGCCGAACATCTGCTGCGGCGACTTTGACGTGGACAGGCTGTCGACAAACTCGGGGTAACGTGCCTTCACAAAGCGCACCCAGCCCGGGCAGCAGCTCGTAAACATGGGCCAGCCGCGGCTGTCGCCCTCACCCTTAGCGGCGGCGCCCAGGCGCTCGAGCAGCTCGGAGCCCTCCTCCATAATGGTGAGGTCGGCCGAGAAATCGGTATCGAACACATACTCAAAGCCTACGCGGCGCAGCGCGCAAGCCAGACGCTCGACGGTTGCCTCCTCGCGCGGAATGCCGAGCTCCTCGCCCCAAGCACTACGCACGGCCGGCGCGATCTGCACCAGCACGATCTTGTCGGGATTAGCGAGCGCGTCAAACACGGTCTCGGTGTCGTCGCGCTCGCGCAGCGCGCCCGTCGGGCAATGCGTGATGCACTGGCCGCACGCGACGCAATCGGTCTTGCCGATCGGCACGCGCCCGCGGGTGCCCACGGCGGTATGCGTGGCGCGGTTGGTCAGGTCCCAAATCCCTAGGCCCTGTACGCTCTCGCACACCTTGATGCAGCGCATGCATTTAATGCACTTGTCGTTTTCGCGGATGATGGGGAAATCGAAATCCCAGCCCTCGCCCGCCAAATGCCTTTGATACGGCAGATAGAAAATGCCCAGGTCGTTGGCAATGGTCTGCAGGTTGCAGTTACCGCTGCGCACACAGCTCGTGCAGCGTGAATCGTGCTGCGAAAGCAGCAGCTGCACGTTGGTGCGGCGCGCCTCGCGGGCCTTGGGGCTGTTGGTGTGGACCACCATGCCATCGAGCACGTAGTTGTTGCAGGCGGCAACCAGCTGGTCGCAGCCCTCAACCTCGACCACGCACACGCGGCAGCCGCCGATCTCGTTCAGATCGCGCAGGTAGCACAGGGTGGGAATCTGGATGCCGACGGACTTGGCCGCGTCCAGGATCGTGGTGTGCTCGGGCACCACGACCTCGCAATTATCGATAGTGAGCTTGACCATATTGAGTGCTCCGCTTTCGGTGTTATCGCTGACAGTGGGGTTGTTGAGCTCTACCATTCCAGGTTCCTCCCTCCGCGGAACGCGCCAAAACCAAAGTGGTCGCAACGCAGGCAGCGGCTTGCCTCCTGGCGCGCCTCCTCCTCGGTAAGGCCCTGCTCGACCAGATTCCAATCGTGAATACGCTCGCCGGCCTCGCGCTCACCCAGCTCGCAGCGGCCGCACTCGTGCTTGCCCTTAAACTGAACGGTCGGCAGCTCCACGTCGAGCTTGATCTTGTGGTCGAAGCCCAGATAGCGGTCGATGTTTGCCGAAGCCACGCGGCCGGCGTTGATGGCACGGATGACGGTGGCGGGGCCGGTCTGGCAGTCGCCGCCGCTAAAGAGGCCATCGAAGTTGGGCACGGCACCGTCCGAGTCGGTGACCACGCAACCCCACTTGCAGGCGATGCCCATGTCCTCAAACGGCTTGGAATCGATGTCCTGGCCAATGGCGACAAACACGCGCTCGCAGGGGATGACGCGCTCGGGCGTAGCGGCGGCACGCGGAGCCGGACGACCGCGGCGGGGCTCGCCGATAATCTGCGGTTGCACGCGCAGGCCGCTCACGCGACCATCTTCGCCCGTCTCGATGGCGAGCGGCGCCGTGAGCTCCAGAACCTCGCAACCCTCGGCCTGGGCGCCGGCAATCTCGGCGTCCTGGGCCGTCATATCGCAGATGCGACGACGGTAGACGATGCTCACCTTTTCGGCACCGCAGCGCACGGCAGAGCGCGCCACGTCCATGGCCACGTTGCCGCCGCCGATGACGCACACGCGCTGGCCGCTCAGGTCGGGCAGCTCGTCGTCACCGATGGCGCGCAGCATCTTGACGGCCGACTCCACGCCGGGCGCCTCTTCGCCCGGAAGGCCGAGCTTCTTGTCGCTATGGGCACCGATGGCCAGGTAGACGGCATCGAACTCGTCGCGCAGGCGAGCGAGCTCCTCGCCGTTCACGGAGTGATCGAGCTCAACGTCGATGCCGGCGCTCAAGATCCAGTCGATCTCGGCCTGCAGGCGCTCGCGCGGCAGACGATAGCTGGGGATGCCGTAGCGCAGCATGCCGCCCAAGTGGTGGCGCTGCTCAAAAATGGTCACCTTGTGGCCCATCACGGCCAGGTAGTAGGCACAGGAAAGGCCAGCCGGGCCGCCGCCGATCACGGAGACGCGCTTACCGGTGTTGTCCACTACATGCGGCTTGTGGTCGTTGAGGTCACTGTGCTCAACGGCAAAACGCTTGAGGGCGAGGATGTTCATGGGGTCGTCGACCATGCCACGGCGGCAATGCATCTCGCAGGGATGCTCGCACACCAGGCCGCAAACGAGCGGCAGCGGGTTATTCTTGCGGATGACCTTGACGGCATCGGCATAGCGGCCGGCCTCGACGAGCGAAATGTAACCGGGAATGTCGACATGCGCCGGACAGCCCGAGACGCACGGGACGCGGGCCTCGCGGTCAAAGCCACAGGAGTGCTCGCGGATGTGGTGCTCAAAATCGTCACGGAAACCGCGGATAGCCGTAAGCGCCATGGCGCCGGCCTCGTAACCGATGGCGCAATCGCTCGAAAGATAGATGGTGCGGGCGGTGCGCTCGATCAGATTGAGCGTGGACTCGTCGGCGCGGCCCTCGAGCACATCGGCGAGCAGATCGCTCAGCGCGCTCAGGCCCACGCGGCAGGGCGTGCACTTGCCGCAGCTCTGGGTGGAGCACAGGTTGACGAGCGCTGCCGTAAACTCAACGGGACACGGGGCGAGCGAACTCACCGCCAGACGACGTCCGAGCGCATCGTGCAGGTCGTCCATGACGGCCTGAGCGTGGCTGCGTTCCATTACGTGCAGTCGAGCCATAAGATCCCCTCTCACATGGCAGCCCGGAGGCGAGGCCGGGCGAAATTGCTACACGCACAACACTGACCTAAAAAGTTGTGAGGTCTCCATACGGTTCGGCAGGCGGTATAAAATGTCACCCTCAGCGGTGAAATAGAACATTACCGCAGATAAATGCCATATTTGATAAAACGCGTTACCAAATTGCAATATTCAATGTGAAAAAGAGCGCCTTACTATTTTTCCTTTTTGATCCGTTTTCCTCCGTCCCCTTCGGATCACATGATCCCTTGGGAACGGAGGAAAACGGATCGTTTTTGGTGCAAAAGGGCCAGGTTTGTTTGCACCAATCTCACTTGCGCTAGATGAAGAGCTCGCATTCCTTCCGCGCGACGCAAACCTTGCTCAGCATCTGGGAAACAGCGGATAGTTTGTTGGAATCAAGCTTGCGAGCACCTCGCGGACATACGGCGATGCAGCGCATGCAGGAGATGCACGCCTCGCCAGCTGCTCGTTTGGGGTCACTCTTGTCGATAGCGCAAACGGGGCACGCCGCGGCGCATGCACCGCAGGAGACACAATCCTCTGTTGCCTCGGGTGCCATGCGGTGACCTCCGGCTTGTTTATAAGGACGATTGCCGGGGATAGAGGGCCCGGACGCATCCTCAGCCAACAGCTTTTGCTGAATTTGCTGCGCAAACTCTGCGAGCTGCGCCGCATCCTGCGCATCCGGACGACCGGCAGCAAACTGTCGCGCGATGGAATGTTCTGCAATGGCTGCGACTGCCGCGATCACCCGGAATCCCGCATGCTTCGCAACGTCCTCCAGCTCTACGAGCGTGTCCTCAAACGCGCGGTTTCCGTATACACAAACCAAAACAGCCCGAGCCCCGTTGCCGCGCACCATACCCAACCGGTCAGCCACCACAGCCGGGATTCTACCGGCATACGCCGGCACAGAGATTAGGGCCACGTCGTCCTCAGTCATCGAGACAGCGCTGAAATCTAGCCCGCTATCGGTCAGATCGACGGTAACGGTATTCTTGCCCAGTGCCCCGGCCACAAGGCCAGACACCTTCCGCGTTCCACCCGTCGGACTAAACACAATTTCGAATACGCTCATCGAGGCACCCTCCCCTACGCCTGGCAACGCGTCAAGCCGTTTTCACATTCAGACAGAGTATACGGCGCATGGGGGGGGAGCTCCCCGTTTTGGTGCGCTAGGCAGCCCGATACACCAACCCATACTGCCCGCCTTTTCGGTTTGCATAATTCCCGGTACAGATTGCATATATTTACTGGATACCGCCGCGTTCTCCTGAGGTACCCCATCCTGGCCCGTGCAAAAAACGGAGTATTCTGCAACGTGACCGCGCCAGCACCGCCGCGGGTGGGCAAAACTGTAGGGCGCCGTATCATTCTAAGTCCCGACATGGCGAGAATGACGCGCCCCTGCTCCGGAAAACGGCGAAATCTGACTCGGAACGCTCGCTAGGGATATCCGAAGGCCACCGTTGGCGACGTCGAATCATATGCAGACAACTCGAACTGCAGAATACTCCAAAAAATGCACGGCGCACCCCATAGGACCCATTGCTGCATGGCGGAAAATAGGTCCTCAGCATCCCCCAGATGCATTCCCGAGAACATCACGTTTGAATTAGCGATGGACACGGCAAACAAAAGGGCCCGAGCGTTATTTGCTCGGGCCCTTAGCTTGTCTCACGCTAGCGCGCGATGCGCATCTTACTTGCGCTTGCCGCCGCCGTCGCCGGGGCGACGGGAGCTGCCACCGCGCTTGCCGCCACGGCTGTTGCCGTAGCTGCCACGGTTATCGCGACCGCCGGCACGGCCGCCACGGGAGCCGGCCTGGTTGCCGCCACGACCACCACGATAGCCGCCGCGACGCTCTTCGCGGGTATCGTCGTAGTTGCGCCAGTCATCGCGACGATCACGGCTGGCACGCGGATCACGACGATCGCGCGATTCACCAGAACGCCCGGCGCCGCCGCGCCCGCCATTACCGCGAGCACCCTCGCGACGCTCGCCGCCACGGCCCCCGCGCTCTTCAAAGCGCTTGCCGCCACGGGACTCACCGCTGCGGGTGCCACGCTCGCCGCGACCCTCGCCGCCGCGACGCTCGTCACGGCCACCGCGCTCGTCATCGCGGCCGGAACGGCGGCGGTTGCCCGCACCACGCTTGCCGCTACGCGAGCCACGACCCTCGTCCTCGCGCTCAACACGGCGATGACCGCCACGGTCCTCGTCCTCACGACGGCGGCGGTGTGCCTCGCCCTGGAACTGCTTGGCACGGCGCTCGGCACGGTTGCCGCGCGGGGCCTGCTCGACGGCACCAGCACCGTCGCGCTCCTCGGCAGCCACCTCGCGGGCCACGCTCTCCACGGCCTCGTCCACGCGAGCCTGAACGCCCTCGCGCACGCGGGTCTTGCCGCCGCGCTTGGGACGGCTCGGACGCTCGCCGTCGCCTCGACGCTCGTCGCGACCGCGGTTGGAACGACCGGCCACATCGCCGTAGTCATCGCCGTTGCGCTTGCCGTCGCGACGTGCCTGCTCAAGCTTCTTCTTGCTCTTGGACTTGCCGCGCTTGGTCTTCTTCTTCACCTTAAAGGCTGCAGGGTCACGCTCGGGATCAACCGCGGGCGGGTTGGGACCCACATGCAGACCGCCGGCCTCGTAGATGTCGGCGGTCTTGTCCATGAGCTTCTCGATCTCGTAGAACTCATCGACGTCCTGCTCGGTCACAAACGTGATGGCCCAGCCCAGCTCGCCGGCACGGCCCGTACGGCCAATACGGTGGATGTAGTCGGTCGGCTCGGCCGGCACGTCAAAGTTCACGACGTAGCGCACGTCGCTAATGTCGATGCCGCGGGCGAGAACATCGGTTGCCACCAGCACGTCGACGGTACCGTCGCGGAAGGCCGAAAGGGCACGCTCGCGCTGGGCCTGGCTGCGGTTGCCGTGAATCGCGGCGGCCTTGATGCCCTTACGCTCCAGACGACGGCAGCAGCTGTCGGCGCGGTGCTTGGTGCGCATGAAGACGATAGTGCGCTCCGGGCCCTCCTTCTTGAGGAACTCGGGCAGCAGGTTGTTCTTGGCCTCGATGGACACCGGGAATACAAACTGGTCGACGGTGTCGGCGGTCGACGTAGCGGGCGCGATCTCCACGCGGGCCGGGTCGCTCACTAGATCGGTGATCTCGCCCACGGCCTCCTCGTCGAGGGTCGCCGAGAACAGCAGCGTCTGGCGCTCGGCCGGCGTCTCGCGCACAATGCGGCGGACGGCGGGCAAAAAGCCCATATCGAGCATGCGGTCGGCCTCGTCGAGTACCAGCACTTTGACCTCGCCCAGGTGGCAGGCACCCTGCTCGATCAGATCGACCAGACGGCCCGGCGTTGCGACCAGGATGTCGCAGCCGTACTTAAGTGCCGCGGTCTGCGGCTTGTAGCTCACGCCGCCCACGACGGTCACGGCAACATGGCCGGTGACGTCGGCGATTTTGCTTGCGACCTCGTCGATCTGCTGGGCAAGCTCGCGCGTAGGGGTGATGACGAGCATCACGGGGCCACGGCCGTTGCCCTCGGGCTTTTTAACACCGCGACGGCGGTTGCGGCCGCCGCGCTCGCGCACGGGTTTGGGAGGAGCGATGTGCTCCAGATTGTTCATGGTCGGCAGCAAAAAGGCAGCCGTCTTGCCGGTGCCGGTCTGAGCGGCGGCAAGCAGGTCACGGCCCTCGAGCACCACGGGGATGGAGCCGGCCTGAACAGGCGTTGGCGCCGTGTAGCCCAGGTTCTCGATAGCACGAAGCATCTCGTCGGAAAGCCCCAGCTCGTCAAAGGCGGGCAGGCTCTCGGTAGCGGACTCGACGGCCTGGGCAGCATTTGCCTCGTCGGCGGCATCGAAGGCAGCCTGGGTCATGGCCTCGCGGGTCTCGTCCAGAATCTCGGCGTCCGTGACGTCGGATACAGAATTACGCATATGTCGTTGTTCCTTATCTGCACGCGTTATGGGCACGGCATGCGGCCGCACGGGCGTGCTTGGTAGTGCGCTAATACATACAAAAACGGGTGCGCACAGAGAGGACGTTGCTCAGCACGCTGGCGATCGCTTTGGCAGCTCTATCACGCGCCGTCCAGACGCAGCAGCTCTAAGCGATGGAGCAGATTCGCCGCCGGTTAGTATACCCGTGCTTCGCATGCCCCCACGTAAACCACAGATGACGAGGTGGACGAGGTGGGTCTGGGTCGATTGTCTCGATCTGTAACAGTTACGGAGTAAAATCGGCCCTAATTGTTATAGATCAAGACAGAGGGGGATTTCCGTCCAGTCCAAACCAAATCTCTCAGTCTTCCTGCAATTTCGAACATGTGGCCTATAATGTTGCTTTGGTTACACTATTTATTGTGCAGCCATTTAATACGTCGCCCAACGGGGCCATTAATTCCTATCGCCATATTGGCTAGGAAGCAATCAAAGGAGGTATCCGTGGCAGCAGAGACGCCTTGCTCGGTCCTCTATAACGATATTCGCTCGTTCGGCGGTCTTAAACATCTCGAGATCGCCCGAATGCTCATCAATGGAAACTCTTATCTCGGCAGTACCCTGCTCGAGAAATGCTCTTCCAACCGCTCGTATCTCACCCGTTACATCGTCCATCGCAAGCCTGACCAGTGCGCACCCTCCATCTACAGCGACTTTACCGTCACCACACTCAACCTTTCCTCGGCAATCTGCAGCAAGCTCGGCGGCGGCGAGTCCGCCTATCGGGCAATCGCCGAGCACTATCGCGGTCCGGCCGCCAACGAAATGATGTCGGCTCTCGCCAGCTACAAGCTGGACAGCCGCCTATATGCAAATGCCCTCAATCGCATCGACAACTTCGACGGCAATGCCGTGCGCGAGAAAAGCACGCTTTACCTTATGCTCTTTGTGGCAACGGGGGCGCTCGCCGATCCCGTTCAGGGCGTGGCCACCGTCGAGCGCTTTTGCAGCAGCAAGACGGGCGGGCACTTCGGCACCACCGAAACTACCGTCGGACGTGGCTTTATGAACAGCCTGGAACAGCCGCGCACCGTCGCCCCCAACCTCGGTCTGCTCAGAACCCATGCCGACAACTGCGCCGACATGCAAATCCATCCCCTCACACGCGATCCGCGCGGCACCGTGATTGGTTCTTTGCCCAAAACCTCGCCCAGCATCACCGATGTGGGCGCCGACGCATCGCGCGAGCATCTTCGCATTTGGCTCGAGGGTGAGCACTGGTACGCCCAGGGCCTTGGATCGACCAACGGCACAGTGCTCGAATCGGGCGCGGGCGACGGCGATATTGTGATTGAGCCGCCGCGCGACCAACGCGAGCCCGGCAAAGTCTATCCCCCCGTGGAAATCGCCAACAGCGACAGGCTCCATCTGGGTCTCTACACGACATTCCTTGTCATTGTGGACTAGCACGGACGGCGATCGGAAGACGGTCGCCGTCCGTCTTTCGTCTTCTACCTTCTGCGTCGTAAACGACAATACTCAGCGGCATACGTGGGCAGTGCGGCTATCATGGTTCTTTACCGATATCCGCACTGCTCACGTATACGTGCGGCAACCCATGCCAGACAAAGGAACGCCATGGATACTACCGATAGCGCCTATGGCGACAAACTCATCCGTCTTGACACGTTCGACACCGCCGTGGCGGTCGACCCCAGCGCCGAGGACGAGGCCAAGCGTCGGTTTATGACGCTTATTCTCCAGACGGCCCACCGCAACAACGGCAACATCGGGCACGTGCTGCGCGCGACCAACACGAGCGGCGAGGTCTTTGCCGTCAAGCTACTCAAGGACAACGCCATCCTTTCCGGCCAAGCCCCCGACCGTTCCGCCGAGCAATCGGCAGCGCACCTGGCCAACACCGCCGCGCTGTTCGAGGAGTACCGTCATCTGTGTACCGTCTCGCACCTGCGCGGATTTCCGCGCGTCTATGGCTACGGATCGTGCGAGGATAACCCGCTCATCCTCATGGAGTGGGTCGAGGGTACCTCGCTCAAGCAGGCGCTGCCCCTGCTTCCGCACGACGCCTCGGGCGGGCTGACCACCCAGATGGTCGCCGCCGTCGGAAACGCCGTGCTTCGTGCGCTCTTGATGACCCAAGGCCTCGTGAATCCGGTCATCCATCGCGACCTGTCGCCCGCCAATATCATGTTCCGCACCACCAGCCGAACGCTCGAGCAGCAGATTGCTGATTGTTCCTTTGACCCCTGCCTCATCGACATGGGCTCCGCGACCATGGCTCTCGGCGACGACACGATCACCCGACGCGCCGACATCTGGCGCTTTGCCACGCCCGCATACGCCGCGCCCGAGATGCTCACGCAGGATATCGAAGGCATCGCGGCCCTTCGCCGTTCGCCGGCAATCGACGTCTATGCGCTTTCGAGCATTTTGTACCAGCTCTACAGCGGTCGCAAACCGTTTGACTTTGAGTCGACGGACGCCGCTGCAACCGGCTCGTTCTATCTCGTAAAGACCAAGACCAAGCCGGCACCGCTCGAGCCGCGCTGCGAGGGCGATGAAGCGCTTGTCCAAATCATCATGAAGGGTCTCTCAGTCGAGCAGTGCGATCGTCCCACCGAGCAGCAGATGCTCGAGGTGCTCTCGGCATACCTCACCGACGCCGAATCCGAAGGCCGCGAAGGTGCAGGAGACGAGGCCGCAATTGATATCGATTCTGGCACGCACCTTAAGGTCGACGTCGCCGGCGAGCGCGCACGAGAGATCCTGAATCAGGCCCGCCACGATGCCATGACCCGCCGCCGCTTTATTATCGGCGGCGCTATCGCAGCCGTTGCGGGGCTCAGCGTTATCGGGGCGGCAACCCATGGCTTTGGCATCCCCGACTACCTTGACGGCATCCGCGGTTCACTTGGCGACTACACCTGGGATCAGCTGCAGGAGATTTCGCTCAAGATTAAGGCCGCCGAGACCCGTAGCGAGGCACGCGAGATTGCCAAGCGTTACCACCTGCTCGACGCTGATGGGCATATCCCCTATCCGTGCACCAAGCGTGTCACGCTCACCAACGGGCTGGAGGTCGGCGCGCAGCTTGTGGGCATCCGTCACGATGAGCTTCTGGACGGTACGGGCAAGGCCGGGCTGACGTTTATGTTCGACGCGGGTATTGCCGAGCGCAACGCTGCAGCTGAACCGCCGAGCGCCGGCTGGGTAGATTGCGAGCTGCGGGAATGGCTCAACGGCGACGGCCTTAAGCTGCTGCCCAACGAGTTGCGCGCACTCATTAAAGGGGTCAAGAAGGTCTCGAACAATGTGGGCGCCGCCAACAGCGCATCGTGCCTGAGCGAGTTGCCCGCAACCCTTTGGCTGCCCGCCATGGTCGAGCTGTGCGGTACACAACCGCCCGATTCGTTTGCCGAGGACTATCACTACCTGGCAGACATCTACAACGGCGAGGGCAAGGAGTATCAGCTCTTCCGCGAGCTCAAGGTGAGCCCGTATTCCACGAACGAGACGATGGTCCGCCAGTGGAAGGGCAAGGACACCTGTTGGTGGGAGCGCACGGTGAGCCCCGACACATCGGAGAGCGAAGGCACGCTCTATATGAACCGCGTGGGGCACGACGGCGACGTCTTTACGTACGCAACGCCTGCGGACAAGCCAAACAAACGAACCTGTGTGATCCCCGGATTCTGTATCTAGGCGGCGGGCGTCTTGCCATGACGGGACCCCTCCCCGGCAAATGTCTCGATCTGTAACACCAGCTCGGCAGATACAGGTCTAGATGTTACAGAACGAGACAAACCCCAACCCCGCGAGACAACATCTCAATCTGCAACATCTAGCAGGCAAAACGGTCCTCAGATGTTACAGATTGAGATGATTGGTTGGGACGGTCCATCGGCCAACCAACCACCCTCAACTGTAACGAAATGTCATACATTTCTTTCTGTACTGGACACCCCCAGGGGGTATGGGTGTATAGTATCAGCAGGTTAACAATTCCAACACCGAACCACAGAAAGGAGAAGCCATGGCTCAAGATAAGTTTGACGTGGGCGGCATGACGTGCGCCGCGTGCCAAGCGCACGTGGACCGTGCCGTCAGCAAGCTCGACGGCGTCGAGAGCGTCGCGGTCAATCTGCTCGCCGGCTCTATGCTGGTGGACTACGACCCTGCGCAGGTCTCCCCCGACGATATCTGCACCGCTGTCGATCGCGCTGGCTACTCGGCCTCGCCCATCAGCACGGGCACCGACGCTGTCCAAAGCGGCAGCTCGCAGGCCAGGTCTGGCGTCACCCATATGGAGTCGCCGACCAAAAAGTTGGAGGCCGCCGCCTCTGCCATGCGCACCCGCCTCATCGTCTCGATCGTATTCCTTGTCCCACTGTTCTACATAGGCATGGGGCACATGCTCGGCTGGCCGCTGCCCGGCATCTTCACCGACCACACCCACAGCATGACGCTTGCGCTCACCGAGCTCGTCCTGCTCATTCCCATCGTCTACGTCAACGACGCGTACTTTATCAACGGGTTTAAATCACTCGCGCACGGCGCGCCTACTATGGACGCCCTTATTGCCGTGGGCGCCACCGCCTCCATCGCCTGGTCGCTCTACGCCATGTTCATCATGGCCGACCAATTAGCCGCGGGTCAGGTCCACGAGACCATGATGACGGGCATGGACAATCTGTATTTTGAGAGTGCGGGCACGATCCTGTCGCTGGTCACCGTGGGCAAATACCTCGAGACGCGCAGCAAGTCCAAGACCGGCGGCACCATCGAGGCGCTGATCGACCTGGCGCCCAAGACCGCGACCGTCGTGGCAGAGGACGGCAGCGAGGCCACCGTCGACGTCGACAGTATCCTTCCCGGCCAGGTCCTGCGCGTGCGCCCCGGCGAGTCCATCCCCGTCGATGGCGTGGTGCTCGAGGGCAGCTCGGCCGTGGACGAGAGCGCGCTGACCGGCGAGTCCATCCCCGTGGAAAAGACCGCCGGCGACACCGTCAACGCCGCCACTGTCAACCGCACCGGCTCGTTTACCTTCCGCGCCACACGCGTGGGCGCCGACACGTCGCTCGCCAAGATTGTCCAGCTCGTCGAGGACGCCAACGCCACCAAGGCGCCCATTGCTCGACTGGCCGACAAGGTCGCCGGCGTGTTTGTGCCCGTGGTGTTCGTGATCTCGGCCGTGACCTTCTTGGTGTGGATGGCACTGACCGAAAGCGTCAACGAAGCGCTCACCTCCGCCGTCGCCGTGCTGGTGATCAGCTGCCCGTGCGCGCTGGGCCTGGCCACGCCCGTCGCCATTATGGTCGGCACCGGCAAGGGCGCCGAGATGGGCATTCTGTTTAAGAGTGCCGAGGCGCTGGAGAACCTGCGCAGCGTGGGCACCGTGGTGCTCGATAAGACGGGCACGGTCACCCGCGGCAAGCCTGCCGTGACCGATATCGTAGTGGCCACGCGCGCCGACGACTCGCCCGCCATGAGCAAAAAGGCGCTGCTCAAGCTGGCCGCTGCGCTGGAGCGCTCAAGTGAGCACCCGCTGGCCGAGGCGATTATGGCCGAGTGCGAGACACGCGGGATCGTCGCGCGCATGGTCGAGGACTTTGCGGCCGTGCCCGGACGAGGCGTTACGGCGCGCGAAGGGCAAAACGCCATTGCAGCCGGCAACGTACGCCTGATGGACGAGCTGGGCGTTACCGTGCCCGCGGGTCTTGCCGAGCAATTTGCCGCCGAGGGCAAGACGCCGCTGTTCTTTGCCAAGAACGGCGAGCTTGCCGGTACCATCGCCGTGGCCGACGAGGTCAAAGAGACGAGCGCCGAGGCCATCGCCGCGCTCCGCAAGCTCGGCGTCGACGTGCGCATGCTCACCGGCGATAACCGTGTGACGGCCGAAGCAATCGCCCGCCGCGTGGGGCTGAGCAGCGAACAGGTCATCGCCGACGTCCTCCCCGCCGACAAGGAGCACCACGTACGCGAGCTGCAGGATGCGGGCAGCAAGGTCGCCATGGTGGGCGACGGCATCAACGACTCACCCGCCCTGGCGCGCGCCGACGTGGGCCTCGCTATCGGCACCGGCGCCGACATCGCCAAGGAGGGCGCCGACGTGGTACTCATGCGCAGCGACCTCATGGATGTCGCCCGCGCCATCGAGCTTTCGCGCGCCACGATCCGCAACATCAAGCAGGACCTGTTCTGGGCGCTGTTCTACAACGGCATCGGCATTCCGCTGGCGGCGGGTGTGTTCTTCCCCCTCACCGGTTGGCAACTCTCGCCGATGTTTGGCGCCGCGGCCATGAGCCTGTCGAGCGTGTGCGTCGTAAGCAATGCGCTGCGCTTAAAATCCTTTAAGCCAAAAGTGGCAAAATAAGCTCACCATTAAGTCCATTTAGAACGGGTTTTCCAGGTGCCCGAGATTGACCTGAAAGAGGAGCGACGCGTACTTTGGTACGCGAGCGACGGCTTGAAGGTCAAGGTCGGGTGCCTGGGAAAGCCGACACAACAGAGAGGAATATCCATGCGTTTCACAATCAAGACTTCCGGCCTCATGTGCGGCCATTGCGATGCCACCGTCGAGACCGCGCTGCTCAACGTTGCCGGCGTGACCGACGCCGATGCCGATCACGAGACCCAGACCGTCCAGGTAGAGTGCGCCGACACCGTGACCGCCGAGCAGCTCGCCGCCGCCGTCGAGGGCGCCGGCGAGAAATTCCATGCCCTGTCCGTAACCGCCGCGTAGCAGGCGCCACCTGCCCCCTCAGAAGTTGCGGTGAAATACGGACTGTTGAGCCGCCCTAGGCCCTTAAACAGTCCGTATTTCACCGCAACTGACGGGGACATCCGGAAGATCGACCAGAAACGAGGACCCGCCATGATGGCAGACCATAAATCGGTGACCCGCATGCTCAAGACGGCACGCGGTCAGATCGACGGCATCCTGCGGATGGTCGAGGAGGACCGCTACTGCGTCGATATCTCCACGCAGCTCATGGCCACACAGGCGCTCCTCGCGCGCATTAACGCCGACGTGCTCAAGGCGCATATCGAGGGCTGCGTGACTTCGGCAATCGAATCGGGCGACGAAGACCTCAAAGCCGCCAAACTCGCCGAAATCGAACGCGTCGTCGACAAACTCTCCAAGTAATTGGGGCATTGGGGACAGGTACGTTTGCACCGTCTTGGTATTCCGGGGACAGGTATGTTTGCACCACATTGGTGCAGATTAACCTGTCCCCCTTGCTCTAAATCGGGTATAAAGGCGTGCAGCATATCGAACGAAAGGCAATTTGCATGAATGATTTTATGAAGGGTCGCAATGGTGCCGATGAACTCACCATCGTGATGGGTTTTGCCGGCATCGTCATCGCGATGATCGGATCGATAGCCCGCATCCAGTGGCTCAGCTGGATTGCCATCGCCGTAATCGTGATTGGCGTGCTGCGCGGCCTGTCCAAAAATATCGACGCACGTCACAAGGAGAACGAGGCCTTTGTCGCCGCGACTGCAAACGTACCCGGCTTGGGCAAGTTTGTAGCTAGCTTGGGCGGCGGAGCTACAGCGGCCAACGCCTCGCGCGCAGCCGGTACTAGCATGGAAGACTTTGAACGTGCCAAGCGCACAGCCAAGAAGATGTGGAAGGGCCGCAAGACCACGGCCTATCTTAAGTGCCCCAACTGCGGCCAGATGCTCTCCGTTCCCAAGGGCAAAGGCAAGATCCGCGTCACCTGCCCCAAGTGCCATGCCAAGATGGAGACGCGCTCATAGCCGCCATACCATGGGACAAATAAAAGCCGAGGCCTCGCACTGGGACCTCGGCTTTTTCTGATTATGACAAAAGGATTGTCCCTTTGTCGCATCGCCATATCGCGCGCTTACGCCACGCCATCGCGGGCAAGCTCCTCGGCCAACGCCTCGGCAGGCATGTCCATAATCGCGTCGAGCTCGGCGTCCACCTCGGGAATACGCTTCACCTTGAGCTTGCGCACCAGATCACCGCGACACATCACGTGCGTCGGCTCACGCAGTGCGCACAGGTCATCGAGCGGGTTCTCGCGCGTCACCAGGATATCGGCGGCCTTGCCGCACTCGATTGTGCCGGTCTCGCCGCCCAGCCCCAGCAGCTCGGCATTGACCTGCGTGGCCGTATGCAGTGCGAAGGCGTTGCTCACGCCGACATACTTGGCAAAATAGGCCACCTCACGCCACATGTCGTACTGCGTCACGAACGGGCAGCTCGAGTCCGTGCCAAGGCCCACCTTAACGCCAGCTTCCAGTGCGGCACGGGCGCTCTCGATGATGCCCGAGCACACGATGTCGCCGTTCTTCTTTTGTGTATCGGTCGAATGGGTCTTTTCCGGGTCGAGCAATACAAACGGCAGCGCCGGGCTGATAGTGCAGGTAACGCTGGGCGCACGCCCCTCGAGCTGCGTGCCCGCGGCGCCACGGTACAGTTCCATGATCTCGGGCGTCAACGGAGCGCCGTGCTCGATCGTATCGACGCCGGCCTGAAGCGCAGCCTTCACGCCTTCGGTGCTCTCGACATGGGCCATGACCGGCAAGCCTACCTCGTGTGCAGCCTTACACGCAGCCGCGGCAACCTCGACCGGCATGCGCAGTACGCCCGGCTCGCCCACCTCCGTCGCGTCGAACACGCCGCCCGTCACGAACAGCTTGATGACGTCGGCGCCGCGCGCATAGAGGTCGCGCACCTGCTCGGCCGCCTCGGCAGGGGTATTGGCGACCTGCGCGAACAGTCCTGCGCCATGGCCGCCCGGCACCGTGACGCCCGTTCCCGGCGCCACCAGGCGAGGACCTTGATACTTGCCGGCATCGATAGCATCGCGCACGGCAAGATCGGCAAACAGCGGGTCGCCCGCGCCGCGCACCGTGGTCACGCCACTTGCCAGTTGTTGTTGGGCGCTGCCCTTAAGAATATGGCGCACGATGGCGCGCCCCACGGGATTATCGAGCTTCTTCATCAGCGCGCCCGCATCGCCCGCCGAAACCGGCTTGCCCGAACCGCACAGATGCACATGCATATTGATGAGGCCTGGCATGAGATACGCACCTGCCAGGTCGATAACCTCGGCACCCGCAGGCGCCTGCGCCACAGCACTCGGCCCCATCCACGTGATGACACCGCGCTCAACGGCCACGGCCATATCGGGTTGCGGCTCCATATGTTCCGAACCATCCAGAATGGTCGCATTGATAAACAACGTAGAACGATCAGCAGACGCCATATCGAGCTCCTCCCCCTCAGAAAACTTGAACATCTGTCCATTATTATCCAGCGCGGCAGGATTGCTGCGGACATATCGGTTAACGGAGGGAAGAGGGGATGTGGGGGGACGGAATACGTTGCAGCCCCACCCCAGCAACATCAGGGGAATGTCTCGATCTGTAACAGGTACAGGGTTATTGGGCCCCTTGATGTTACAGATCGAGATCTTTCGGCAGCCGCCAACCTTCCGTCTCAATCTGTAACAGTTACGAGGCCAAACGGTCCCTTGTTGTTACAGATTGAGACAAACTCGGCAGGAACAACCACCTCCGCGTCAGTTGCACCCCTTAGCGCCCATACCACTGCCGTCTCCATTCCTCAGCCAGATCGGCCCGCTGTGGAATTCCCGCCAGTCTCATCTTTTCAGCCAGCTTTCCCGGGTTCTTGAGTTCATCAAATGTAAACCGAAGCACCTTGTGCCCGAGCATTGTCAGATGAGATTCCCGCTGACGCTCTGCCACGAATGGATCGACCGACTCCCGACCTTCGCCGTTCTGCAAGGTGTACTTCCCCTTTCCGTCGAGCTCGCCGATGACACACGTCCCGTCCACGAGCCGCCAAAAATAGTCGACGCGAAACACCTGGCTCGGATCGAGCGGGTCGCGAAACTCCACCTGCAGCTCCGGAACTGGAAAGCCGTACGCAATAAAGAACGCTCGGAACCGAGACTCGCCGCCGTTTTCGGACAGCCCGTCCGCATACGACGCAATCACCTGTGCCCTGCGATACCCTCGCCTGCCCTCGCAATCGGCGCGGAGGCGCTCGCACAAGTCCCAACGTGATACGCCTTTCGCCCGCAGTGCAGAATCGGCAATCGCCAACCCGTAGGAGAACGGCGCACGCAGCAAGCAATCCTCCACTGTGCGCCAAAACGACGTCACCCGCACGCCATCAACACGCTCGAGCGCGCCCGCCATCTGTGGACGCGACAACCTGCACCCGCTGCTCAACGTCACCGAACAACCTGTCTTAACAAGAAAACGCGGCCCGAGCAGATCATTCGGCACCTCCAGACCCCACAAAAGCGCCGCGTCATAGCCCCAAAACGCCCAATCGGGATGAAACTCCGCAAGCCCTTTGATAGTCCTCAACGCTCGCTCCGCCGGCGTCAATGCATCCCAATCATGCTGAAAACAGAACAGGTACGGCTCGGGCTCCGCGATATCGTCGGTTCCAACATGACGTCGCAGCCACATGAGCTCGGTATTGTCATGCGTTGCGAGCAGCGCACCTTGCTTGGCCGCCTCCGTGAGCCGCGCGAGCATCCTATTCCGCGCCAACGTGTTGCGAGTCGCATGTTTGTGTTTGAGAACGGTATTAGACACTTTCGTCACCACCACGTCAGACAAATGGACCAGCGTCACCGTTGCCTCCGCTGACAAATGTCTTGATCTGTAACAGGAAGACCGATTTTTGGCCGCTAGATGTTACAGATCTAGATCTTTCGACACCGCGTCCAACCTTTGTCTCAATCTGTAACAGGTAGGTCGAATTTGGGCCTGTAGATGTTACAGATTGATACATTCCCCCAACCAGGTGCCAAACGTCTCGGTCTGTAACAGTTAGACGTTCTCCAGGCCCCCAAACGTTACAGATTTAGACAAACCAGCGGCACCCAAGCGTTCGTCTCGATCTGTAACAGGTAGACCGGTTTTTTGTCCCTAAACGTTACAGATCGAGACAAATAGACACGCGGCGGCGCTGCGATAGCCCATCCCCTACTCCCACTCCTGCTCGTAGATGTTAAGCGACTTCACGTACCGCCCCTGGGCACCCATGATGTCGCGGACCAGGCGCAAAATGAAGCTGATACACGAGGTGTCAAAGCCATCCTGCAGGTCCTCCGGATGCACCGCACCCGGTCCATCGACCGCCGTGTCACTCAGGCGCGCGATGTCATACAAATAGAGCTGTCCCGCCGTCAGCCAGACATCGTCGACGCAAGCGAGGCGCACCGCAATCGCGCCGTCGCTCCAATGCTCCTTTTGCACGATATGCGGGTCGTAGACATCAAAACGTCGATCGGTGCGCGTATCCTTCAGCTCAACCATGCCAGTCGCGGGGTCCTTGTCCAAAATGCCAAAGCGCGAGAAATACTGCGTGTCGCGTACCTGCTCGAGCCGCTTGAGCGAGGCAGGCGAAAGCGATGCCGGCCTCTCGTCAACATACAGCTCGAGCAGCGTCTTGCCATGGCGATAGGGGCGCTCGAAGAGCAGCCAATCGGTAAATGCCATGTTGTAGGCCATGATTTCGTTTTGCGAAGGCTCGGTGCAATAGCTGAGCCAGGGGTCGACGATAATCTCGAACTGCTCGCGCGCCGACTCCAAAAACTGAAACTTCCGCAGCATCCAAAAATGGGCCATGTCGGCAATATCGTTGCCGACGGCTTCGGCTAGCTGCGCTCGGTCTAAAGCGTGGTCAGTCATGGCATCCTCCTCAAACTGATGGACCTCAATTTGAGCTTACGAGGAGGGTGGGCAGCCACGACCAGCGCGGGCAAAATAGGCCTCCGGCTGCAAACCAGATGCTGACCAAACACCTGGCGGAATGCTTGACCGAAAATGCGCACCGCAACAAAATCGCAGGTAGACATAGACGGCCAACCCGCCCTTTTGAGCCAGATGCCCACAGCCACCACAGAAACAACAGGTGACCACAGCCCAAGAAGTCGACAAATGAACACCCGTACGTCGACAAACGAGCAAATCGCTCGCAAAGAGTGTCCCCAACGACTAGACAAAAAATGACTAGTCATTGGGGACGTTCTTAAATGACTACTTTACAGCTCCAGCGCGTCGGCGACTTCGGCAGCGCAGGCCAGGGCGTCGGCCATAGCGCTCACCACGAGCGAGCTGCCGTTGCGGGCATCACCCGCCACATACACCGGCGCGGCATCCGCGGCGACGCCCTCCGTGCGAGCCGCGAGATGCGAGCCCTCGACAGCCATCACCGGCAGCGGACGACCAGCGATGGCAACAGGCACGCTCACCGCATCGAACACACCGTACTCCGGACCCGTAAAGCCGCAGGCGATGAGCACCAGCTGCGCCGGCACCTCGTGCTCGGAGCCCGCGATGCGCTCGGGCTTTCCCGCCGACCAGTCCAGATCGACCACGCGCAGACCCGCAGCCGCACCCTTCTTGTCCAGCAACACCTCGAGCGTATCCACGCCCCAGGCACGCATCTCGCCGCCCATCGCAGCGATAGCCTCCTGCTGGCCGTAGTCGGTCTTCTTAACGTTGGGCCACTGCGGCCAGGGGTTGCTCGCCGCACGCTTATCGGGCGCAGCCGGCAAAAACTCAAACTGGCGCACGCTGCGCGCGCCCTGACGCACGGCGGTACCCACGCAGTCGTTTCCAGTATCGCCGCCGCCAATGACCACAACGTCCAGGCCGCGCGCGTTCACCGCGGGCTCGCCGCCATCGAGCACCGAGACGGTCGAAGCCGTCAGGTAGTCCACGGCATACACCACGCCCGGAGCGTCCACGTTCGCAGCCGAAAGACCGCGGGGCGCACGAGCGCCGGCGGCCACCACGACGGCGTCAAAGTCATCGAGCTTGGCGGCAACCTTGGGATCGTTCACATCGGCACCCAGCTCAAACACAATGCCCAGCTCGCGCATGAGCGCCACGCGACGCTCGACCACGGACTTCTCGAGCTTCATGCTGGGAATGCCGTACATGAGCAGACCGCCCGGACGGTCGTCGCGCTCAAACACCGTCACGCGGGCGCCACGACGCGCAAGCTCCCATGCCGCTACCAGACCAGCAGGACCGGAGCCCACCACGGCAACCGTGGGTGCGCCCTCCCCTGCCGGCTCAAAGCGACGCGGACCGCCATTTGCCCACTCATGGTCGCTAATCGCACGCTCGTTGTCATGGATCGTCGTGGGCTGGCCATCGACCGAACCCAGGTTGCACGCAGCCTCGCAAAGCGCCGGGCACACGCGACTCGTGAACTCGGGCATGGGCGAGGTGAGCGACAGACGCTCGGCAGCCTCATCCCAGCGGCCACGGTACACCAGCTCATTCCACTCGGGAATCAGGTTGTGCAGCGGGCAGCCGCTCGGGCGTGCCTTGCCAAAGCTCGCGCCCATCTGGCAAAACGCCACGCCACACATCATGCAGCGGCTCGCCTGGGCGCGACACGCATCGTCATCGAGCTCAACGTACAGCGGATCGAAATCATGGCTGCGCTCCTCCACGGGGCGCAGCTCGTGGGTCACGCGATCGATATCAAGAAAAGCACCGGGCTTACCCATGGCACTTACGCCTCCTTCTTGGTCGAAGCAACGGGGCTGGCAGCCACGGACGCAGCGTCCACGGCACCGCCCCCAGCATCAAAGCGAGCGACATCCGCGGCACTCGCGCGACCGGTCACGATGTCAAACGCCAGCTCCTCAGCCTGCGCATGCGTCTTGCCCACGGCCTCGGCCGCAGCGACAATTGCCAGCACGCGCTCGTACTCGGTCGGAATGACCTTCACAAAGTGCTTGCTCATCGTCTCAAAGCTGTACAGCAACTTAATGCCGCGCGGGCTCTGCGTCGCGTCCACGTGCTCCTGAATGAGCTCGCGAATCTGCGCTAGCTCGTCGGCCGTCAGGGCCTTGAGCTCCACGCTCTCGTGGTTCACGCGGGCGTCGAGCGTGCCGTATTGGTCAAAGACATAGGCCACGCCGCCCGTCATGCCGGCGGCAAAGTTCTGCCCGACCTCGCCCAGGATGAGTGCCAGGCCGCCCGTCATGTACTCGCAGCCATGGTTGCCGCAGCCCTCGACCACCACGGTGGCACCGGAGTTGCGCACGGCAAAACGCTGGCCGGCAAGACCGTTAATGAAGCCGCGGCCGCTCGTGGCACCAAAGAACGCAACGTTGCCCACGATGATGTTCTCGTCGAACTTGTAGGTCGCATGCGGGTTGGGGCGCACCGACACCTCGCCGCCCGAAAGGCCCTTGCCAAAGTAGTCGTTGGCGTCGCCGCACACGTTGAGCGTAATGCCGCGCGGCAGGAAAGCGCCAAAGCTCTGACCGGCCGAGCCATCGCAATCGACGATGATGGAGCCGGCGGGCAGGCCCTCGGGATGCGCCTTGGTCACCGCGTTGCCCAAGATGGTGCCCACGCAGCGGTTGACGTTGGCGATATCGGCGCGGAAGCGAATCGGACGCAGGTGCGCACGGGCATCGGCCGTATAGGGCACAAACAACGTGGAGTCGAGCGTCTTGTCGAGCTCGCTGTCCGCGGCCATCTGCGGCAGGAAGTGGCGACCGTCGGCGCCCGGAATATGGGCACCGAACTCGCAGGTCGCGCTCGCCAGCACGGGCGACAGGTCGAGCAGATTTGCTTTGCGGTTGCCCGGTACCTCGATCTGGCGCAGGCACTCGGGATGGCCGACCATCTCGTCGACGGTGCGGAAGCCCAGGCTCGCCATGACCTCGCGCAGCTGCTCGGCAACAAAGAGCATAAAGTGCTCGATGTGCTCGGGCTTGCCGCGGAAGCCGCGACGCAGGCGGCAGTTTTGCGTGGCGATGCCGGCCGGGCAGGTGTCCTGCTGGCAGTCGCGCTGCATGAGGCAGCCCATGGAGATGAGCGGCATGGTCGCAAAGCCAAACTCCTCGGCACCCAGCAGGCAGGCGACGGCGACGTCGGTGCCGTCCATGAGCTTGCCGTCGGCCTCGAGCACCACGCGGGAGCGCAGGCCGTTTTGCAGCAACGTCTGCTGAGCCTCGGCAAGGCCGAGCTCCAGCGGTAGGCCGGCGTGCCAAATGGAATCGCGCGCAGCGGCACCCGAGCCGCCATTGTGGCCGCTGATCAAGATCTTGTCGGCAGCACCCTTGGCCACACCGGTGGCGATGGTGCCGACGCCGGCCTCGCTGACCAGCTTGACCGACACGCGCGCGCCGGGGTTGGCGTTCTTAAGGTCAAAGATCAGCTCTGCCAGGTCCTCGATAGAGTAGATGTCGTGGTGCGGCGGAGGCGAGATCAGGCCGATGCCGGGCGTGGACTGACGGACCTCGGCGATCCAGGGGTAGACCTTCTTACCGGGCAGATGGCCGCCCTCGCCGGGCTTGGCGCCCTGAGCCATCTTGATCTGAATCTCGAAGGCGCTGCACAGGTAGCGGCTCGTCACGCCAAAGCGCGCGCTTGCCACCTGCTTGATGGCGGAGTTCTTGGAGTCGCCGTTAGCCAGCGGGGTCTCGCGACGCGGATCCTCACCGCCCTCGCCGGAGTTGGAACGACCGTGCAGGCGGTTCATGGCGATGGCCATGCACTCGTGTGCCTCTTTGCTGATGGAGCCATATGACATGGCGCCGGTGTTAAAGCGGCGGACGATGTTAAGCGTGGGCTCCACCTCGTCGAGCGAAACCGGCGTGCGGCCGTTGGCGTCAAAGTCGAGCAAGTCGCGCAGGCGCACGGCACGGCCGGTGCGATGCAGGCGGGCGCTGTACTCCTTAAAGGTGTCGTAGCTGTCCTCACGGCAAGCGGTCTGCAGCAGGTAGACGGTCTGCGGATCGATGAGGTGATCCTCGCCGCCGAGCGGGCGCCACTTGGTCAGACCCAGCGTGGGCAGCTGATCGGGAGCCGGGCTCTTAAGGATAGCGAGCGCGGCGTCGTAGCGCTCGTTTTGCTCGCGCTCAACGTCCTCGACACCCATACCGCCCACACGGCTCACCGTGCCGGCGAAGTACGCGTTGACGAACTCCGGCGTAAAGCCCACGGCCTCGAAGATCTGCGCCGAATGGTAGCTCTGCACCGTGGAGATGCCCATCTTGGACATGATGGAGACGATGCCGGCGGTCGCAGCCTTGTTGTAGTTGGCGATGCCCTGCTCGGCCGTCACGTCCAGGTCGCCGCGCGCCGCCAGATCGCGGATGCACGCATGTGCGTTGTACGGATAGATGCCGCTCGCGGAGTAGCCCACCAGTGCCGCAAAGTCGTGCGGGGACACGGCGTCACCGCACTCCACCACGATGTCGGCAAAGGTACGCACGCCGGCGCGGATCAGGTGGTTGTGCACGCAGCCCACGGCGAGCAGCGACGGCACGGGCACCTCGCCCGCAGCGGCACGATCGCTCAACACCACGATGTTCACGCCGTCGCGGACCGCAGCCTCAACGTCTTCGGCAAGCTGCTTGAGCGCAGCCTGCAGCGCGCCCTCACCCGCGTCGCGGCGGTACACGGCACGGAACCGGCGGGTCTTAAAGCCAACACGGTCAATCGCGCAAATGCGGTCGAACTCCTCCTCGCTCAGCAGCGGGCGCTCCAGGCGCACCAGCTGGCAGGTCGTACGGGAGTCCTCGAGCAGGTTTCCGTGGTTGCCCAGGTAGAGCGTGGTCGAGGTGACCATATGCTCGCGAAGGGCATCGATGGGCGGGTTCGTGACCTGAGCGAACAGCTGATAGAAGTAGTCAAAGAACGAACGCGTCTTCTTGGACAGGCAGGCCAGCGGCGCGTCGATGCCCATCGAGGCGAGCGGCGCCTTGCCCTGCTGGGCCATGGGACGCACGACCTCGTCAACATCATCCCAGTGATACCCGAGCTTGGCCATGCGCACGGCGGCGGGCACCTCGGCGTCCTC
The DNA here is from genome assembly GCA_965147105.1 of uncultured Collinsella sp. Taxonomy (GTDB): domain Bacteria; phylum Actinomycetota; class Coriobacteriia; order Coriobacteriales; family Coriobacteriaceae; genus Collinsella. The sequence goes on from CBCTIZ010000001.1 coordinate 156,501, forward strand.
GGCGGGCGTTGCCGCGGCGGGCCTATCGAGCGCGTCGACGGTCAGCGTCTCCTCGGCAATCCAATCACGGTAGGGCTTTTCCTTGGCGTAACGTGCGCGCAGCTCTTCGTTGTAGATGACGCGCCCGCGGGCAAAGTCGACCTCGAGCATCTGGCCCGGCCCCAGACAGCCGCTCGTCAGGATGTTCTCGGGGCTCACCTCGATGGTGCCCACCTCGCTTGCCAGCATAAAGCGACCGTCGCGCGTCACATAGTAGCGGGCGGGACGCAGACCGTTACGGTCGAGGGCGGCGCCCAGGGTGCGACCGTCGGTAAAGGCGATGGCCGCCGGGCCGTCCCACGGCTCCATGAGCATGGACTGGTAAGCGTCGTAGGCGCGGCGCTCCTCGCTCAGGCTGTCGTTGTGGTCCCACGGCTCGGGCAGCAACATGGACGCGGCACGCGTAAGCGGGCGACCGTTCATGACCAAAAACTCAAGCACGTTGTCCAGAATCGCGGAATCGGAGCCCTCGCGGTTGATGATGGGCATCACGCGCTCAAGATCGTGCTGTAGCACGGGGCTGTACAGGTTAGGCTCGCGGGCGCGGATCCAGTTGACGTTACCCTTGAGGGTGTTGATCTCACCGTTGTGGATGATAAAGCGGTTGGGGTGCGCGCGCTCCCAGCTGGGCGTGGTGTTGGTGGAGTAACGCGAGTGGACGAGCGCTACGGCCGTCTTGACGGCGGCGTCGTTGAGGTCGATGAAAAAGCGGCGCATCTGCGTGGCCACAAGCATGCCCTTGTACACGATAGTGCGCGAGCTCATGGAGCACACATAGAAAATCTTGTCGCGCAAGGCGAACTCGGCGTCGGCCTTCTTCTCGATGGTGCGGCGGCACACGTACAGGCGACGCTCAAAGGCATCGCCGGCGGGCGTGTCGTCGGGGCGGCCCAGGAAGGCCTGCAGGATGGTAGGCATGCAGGCGCGGGCCGTCTCGCCCAGGTCGTGCGGGTCGACCGGTACCTCGCGCCAAAAGAGCAGCGGCACGCCAGCCTCGGCGCAGCCCTCCTCAAACACGCGGCGGGCATCCTCTACGCCCTTGTCGTCCTGCGGGAAGAACAGCATGGCCACGCCATAGTCGCCCTCTGCCGGCAGAATCTGGCCACACTTTTGAGCCTCTTTACGGAAAAAGTGATGCGGAACCTGGAACAAGATGCCAGCGCCGTCGCCGGTGTTCTTCTCGAGTCCCGTGCCGCCGCGGTGCTCCAAGTTGACCAGAATGGACAGCGCATCGTCCAGAATCTGGTGATGGCGCTCACCGTTGATATCGGCAAGCGCGCCGATGCCACATGCATCGTGATCGAATTCGGGGCGATAAAGGCCCTGCTGCTGAGCGGAATCTGCCTGCATCGCGATCCTCCCCTAGGTGTTAGACAGTCAGTTGAATAGGCATACTAGGAGCATCGCCGGCCCGTTGTGTTTCCCGCCCGTTTCGAAACAATCGCGTAACGCACGCCCTACAAGTGGACACCGCCGACCTCAAGGGCGACAACATAGGCCCCAAGTTCGGCCTGCAAACTCACCTCTTCAAACATCTCAATCTGTAACAGTAAGACCCAATTTCCATCCCTAGTTGTTACAGATCAAGACATTTCGGCAATCCCCTTTCACCATCCTATTCAAATACAACAATTTTGTTAGTCTTGGTTAACTTTTTAGCATAAAACGGGTATCCTTTGCGGCGTCAAACAAACGGCACGCGCGCCGTGCCACATTAAGGAGGCCCCTATGGCACACCAGACAGACCGGCAGACGATGCAACTTGTCCTTATCCGTCACGGAGAATCCGAGTGGAACAAACTCAACCTGTTCACCGGCTGGACCGATGTTGAGCTCACCGACACGGGCCGTGAAGAAGCCGCCGCAGGCGGTCGAGCCCTCAAAGAAGCCGGTTTCGACTTTGACGTCTGCTACACCTCGCGCCTCAAGCGCGCGATCCACACCCTCAACATCGTGCTCGGCCAGATGGATCGCGAGTGGCTGCCCGTCATCAAATCCTGGAAGCTCAACGAGCGCCACTACGGCGCGCTGCAGGGTCTCAACAAGGCCGATGCCGCGGCGGAGCACGGCGACGAGCAGGTGCTCATCTGGCGCCGCTCCTTCGATGTCTGCCCGCCGGCGCTCGAGCCGGGCGACGAGCGCGACCCCCACACCCAGGAGCAATACCGCGATGTCGCGCCCGATCAACTGCCCTACACCGAGTGCCTCAAGGACACGATAGCCCGCGCCTGGCCTTATTTCGAAGACGAGATTCGCCCCCAGATGCTCGCCGGCAAGCGCGTACTCATCGCCGCACACGGCAACTCCCTGCGCTCTCTCGTCATGAAGTTCGAGCACCTCACGCCAGAGGAGATCCTCAAGGTCAACATCCCCACCGGCGTGCCGCTCGTCTACACCTTCGATGCCGATTTCAACGTCCTCGACAAGCGCTACATCGGCGACCCGGCGACCATCGCCGCCAAGATCGACGCTGTGGCCAACCAAGGCAAGGCGCGCAGGTAACCCCAACCCAAACCCGACGCGTGGCGCCGCACGACCCAGATGCGACGCCACGCCGCCCATACACAGGAGCGCACCATGCTCAACCATCTCAAACAACACTTTGGCTGCCGACGCACCGGTGGTCACGGAGGCCTAGACATTGCGCGGCACATCGGCCCCGGGCTGCTCGTGACCGTCGGCTTTATCGACCCGGGCAACTGGGCCTCCAATATGGCCGCGGGCTCGCAGTTTGGCTACGCGCTGCTGTGGATCGTCACACTGTCCACGATTATGCTCATTGTGCTGCAGCACAATGCGGCGCACCTGGGTATCGCCACGGGCGCCTGTCTTGCCGAGGCCACGACACGTTACCTCCCCCGCTTCGTTGGACGCACGGTGCTCGCCAGTGCCTATCTCGCGACCATCGCCACCGCCATGGCCGAAGTCCTGGGTGGCGCGATTGCCCTTCAAATGCTCTTTGGGCTGCCCGTGCGTGCGGGCTGCGTCATCGTGGCGGCAGTATCGATGGCGATGCTCATGACGAACTCCTACAAGCGTGCCGAACGCTGGATCATCGCCTTCGTAGGCGTGGTAGGACTCTCGTTTTTGGCCGAGCTTGCACTAGTCAAGGTCGACTGGCCGCAAGCCGCCGCAAGCTGGATCACGCCCAGTATGCCCACTGGCTCTGCCGCGATTATCGTGAGTGTCCTGGGTGCGGTCGTTATGCCCCACAACCTCTTTCTACACTCCGAGGTCATCCAATCCATGCACTTCGAAGGCCAAGGCGAGCAGGTTATCGAAGAGCGCCTGCGCTATGAGCTCTTCGACACGCTCTTTTCGATGGGCGTGGGCTGGGCAATCAACTCGGCCATGGTCATCCTGGCCGCAACGACCTTCTTTGCGCACGGCATTGTCGTAGACGACCTCGCCGTCGCAGCGGCCACGCTCTCCCCCATTCTGGGCCCGGCAAGCTCGACCATCTTTGCGGTGGCGCTGCTGTTTGCGGGCCTCTCGAGTAGTGTGACGGCGGGCATGGCGGCGGGCACCATCACCGCGGGCATGTTCGATGAGGAATACGACATCCACGACCGACATTCCTCGATCGGGGTGGCGACCTGTTTCGTCGGCGCAGTGGCGGCGTGCTTGGTCGTCCCGAATCCTTTTGAGGGTCTCATTTGGAGTCAGGCACTGCTGTCGCTTCAGCTGCCGATTACGGTCTTTGTGCTCATACGGCTCACCAGCTCACGCCGTGTCATGGGTAAATACGCCAACTCGCGCCCGCTCAACACACTGCTCGTAGGAATCGGTGCCATCGTGACGATTCTCGACATCGTGCTGCTAACGGGGATGTAATTGGGATGGCGTGACCGTCCAGATATAACGTCTCAATCTGTAACACGTAAGGCCGTTTTAAACCGTCAGATAAATCAAAAGGGTCCCAGCCGGAATATCCAGCCGGGACCCTTGGACAGATCTCTGTATGGCTAATCGCCGTGTGCCCGCGAGTTACTCCTCGACGAGCTCAAACTGATCGGGACCGACGCCGCACACCGGGCACACGTAGTCCTCGGGCAGCTCGGGCGTATCGACCTCAACCTCGTAACCGCAAACGACGCACACAAACTTATACGTCTTCTTCTCCTCAGCCATGATGTTCTCCTCTCGAACGCGACTGGTGATGTACTTCGCTTATTAGTATATGTTCTCAATAAAATAATGCAAGTGTTTTTACAACAATTCTAGCCTTGATAGGACGAGGCCTTCGGAGGCGTCTTGCCCTTCAGAACCTTGTGATAGTAGTCATAGGTCAGCGGCGTCTCGTCGCTCAGGCGCCCGGCATCCTCCACCTCACCGATAAAGAGCAGATGCGTGCCCACATCCACAGCGTCGATCAAACGGCAGCTAAACAGGGCCGCCGCGTGCTCGGGCACATAGGGCATGCCCAGAGCCGTCTCGCGGGTCTCGTACTTGGCAAACTTGTCATAATCGCTGCTGGTGCGGAACCCAAAGTTACCGATGTAGAGCATGTCGGCGGTCTGATCAATCACGGTCAGCGCGAACGCTTTGGCTGATGCGATGATGTCCGAGGTGACGTTGTCCTTGTTCACGGCAACCGAAATTCGCGGCGGCGTGGACGTCACCTGCACCGCAGTGTTGATGACGCAGCCGGCGCGCAGCCCGTCTGCCGCAGCGCTCACCACGTACAGACCGCTCGGCATGGTAAAGAACGCAGTTTTGTCCATAACGATCACTCCCCTAGCCCGGGTTGGTACCTCATGGATGTATGTACCCACAAAAAAGGCGGCGCCCATAACGGACACCACCTTTGAGACATATGTGTCAAAGCAGCTAGGTAGACGGGACGGGCGCAGTAGGGCGCCTCCCCGCAAGTCATGTGCCTAGCGGTTACGCTCCTTGAGGGCGCGGTCAATCTCGCGCTGGACATCGCGCTTGGCCATATCCTCGCGCTTGTCGTAAAGTTTCTTGCCGCGGCCTAGGCCCAGCAGCAGCTTTACGCGGCCGTCGGTATTAAAGTAGAGCTCCAACGGCACCAGCGCATAGCCGCGGTTGCGCAGTTTGCCGTCAAGAAAGTCAATCTCCTTGCGGTGCAGCAGCAGACGACGACGGCGATCAGGGTCGCGATTCCACACGCCACCATGGCTATAAGGGTGAATATGCAGGCCCACGAGCCAGCACTCGCCGCCACGAATCAGTGCAAAGGTGTCGGTGATCTGGCACGCGCGCTCGCGAATCGACTTGACCTCGGTACCGCTCAGCTCAATGCCGCACTCAAAGGTCTCATCGATAAAGTACTCGTGGTGTGCCGAGCGATTCTTGGAGATGAGCTTGCGCTCGCGCTTACTGGGCATCGCTGGCCTCCTCGGTCCCATCGACGTTTGAGCCCGCGGCGTCGCGCTTTGCCTTGCGCTCAGCATTGAGCTCGGCGTCGCTCTCGCGCACCAGTTTGATAATCGCCGCGCATGCCTCCTCGCCCACCAAGTCGCGAGCGCGCACTGTCAGGCGCGTCGCCTCCTGCTTGTCGCCGTCACTTGCAGCATCGGTCGCGCACATAATCAGGCAGATGGCAATCTCGGCCGAAGGCGAGGTCGGCACGCCTTGCAGGGCCAGTTCACCCATCACGTGGTCGTCGCTCTCATCGGCGGCATCCGGATAGGTGGTATGGATCTTGTTGAGCAGGCGCGTCGTATGCGCATCGCCAGGGGCCAAGCGCAGCGCCAGGCGCGCACAACCCACGGCCGCCGAGACGTTCTCGGTCTCGGGCTCAAGGAAATACTGGCCCAAGTTGGCGTAAGCGCGGGCGGCGCACTTGCCATCGCTTGCACGCTCCAGCACCGAGAACGAGAGCGATGCCCATTCTTGCTTGTCCTCGAGTGCGCGGAACAGCTCGGCCAAGTCCAAGCGATAGTTGCAGTTCATGGGGTCCCAACGCACAGCCTGCATCAGGGCATTACGAGCGCTCACATAATCCTGCTGGCGAATGTAGGCAAACGCCATGTCAGAGTACAGGCGGTCAAACGGCACCTCGACCTGCACGAGCTCGCGCGGATCCTTCTCCACGCGGCGATAGGCCAAGCGCTCAAACTTGCTATCGAAGCTAAAGTATTGGCGCTTCTCCTCCGTCTTGCACTCGGCGTCGATATACTCCTCGGCGAGCTCCACCAGACGCTCCAACAGCGGCGTCGCCGTAGCCAGGTCGCCCTGCGCCAGATAGTTCTCGGCATACGTGATGTCTTGCAAGCTGATGGGCAGATCCATGGCTACTCCTCGATCTGAGCGAAACACGGCAGGCGCCGTATATACGGTCGATACACAAAACCCGGGTCTCTTGCGAGGCCCGGGCGTTCATTTGTGGGTAGCCCGTACCAGATTCGAACTGGTGATCTCCGCCTTGAGAGGGCGGCGTCCTAAACCGCTAGACGAACGGGCCATATGTAGCAAATGCAATGGCTGGGATGGAGGGAGTCGAACCCCCATTGACGGAACCAGAATCCGCTGTCCTGCCATTAGACGACATCCCAATGACTGCATCGCTGCGCTCGGCTGTGCCTTTGCGCAAGAAAGAAATATACGGGAAGTCTCGCCGTGACGCAAGCCCCAATTTTGACTTTTTTGAAATTCGGTCAAATTGACCTAATTTCGTCCAACCCGTGAAGGACCTGTGAAGCCGACCGCTGTACACGAAGGGCAAAACGCCGCGAGCGGTAGCCGTCAACCGTTGGCAGATTCTACCGCGAAAACGATAGCACCAGGCAACACAATCGAAGTATCAACGATCGCGTAGATATCGAGGCGCCATGGACGAAGAGCTTGATTACCTATGGGAGACCCTGGGCCTCGAGATCACTGCTGACCTTTGGCCCGAACGGGACAAAATCCATCCCACACTGCGCCCCGCCATCACGGTGATGCAGGCAAACTACCGCCGCGCCTCATTTTTGATCATGCGGACGTCATGGCATGCGGCGCTCCCCGACCTCAAGCGCATCCAGGCAAGCCTCGTCGAGCTGTCCGGCATGCCGACCGTCATATCCGAGACGAACCTGGAGCGGCGGCAGCGCGAGCGCCTGCAGCGGCAACGGATTCCGTTTATCTGCCCCGGCATTCAGGCATACCTGCCCTTTATGGACGAAGAATACTGGAGCGACACGCCCGACAAGCACACAAAGATCTACGACCCACACGAATGGGCGCAGCTGGAGGACTGACCGGGGCAGGCCCGCCAGCGGAAAGTGCGTCCCAGATTTCAAGCTCAAACTGGTCCCTACTTTCCCGTCGAGCCCTCAACCGGAAACCGTGTCCCAGAATCAGCGCTCGAAACGGGATGTCATTTCCGATAGAGCGCTCAACCGGAAAGCGCATCCCGGAATCAGCGCTCGAAACGGGATGTGCTTTCCGCAGCCGCTACAGCAACGCCTCGGTCCAAGCCGCTTCCTTAAAGCCAGGAATCGCAAAGTCATCGCCCACCAGCAGCGGGCGTTTAACCAGCATGCCGTCGGTCGCCAGCAGCTCATAGCATTCCTGGTCCGTCATACCCGCATCCAGACGCGCCTTCAGGCCCAGCTCTCGATATTTCATGCCCGACGAGTTAAAGAAGCGACGCACCGGCAGCCCCGAACGAGCAATCCAGGTCGCAAGTTCATCGGCCGCGGGATTGTCCGTAACGATATCGCGGTCGATATACTCAACCCCATGTTCGTCCAGCCATGCCTTGGCCTTTTTACAGGTCGAGCACTTGGGATATTCAACAAACAGTACGGTCATGGGAATCCTCCGAATATAGATCGGCCAACGCAGGTGCGCACCATACGAGGCGCCTTAGCATGATGGGCCAATTGTAGCCCACGGGTCACACGCTAAACGAACCGTACCCCGAATCCGCGTTTGATGAACGGCAGCAGCTCCATTGCCTCGGGCGTGATATGGCCCGCGACGTTCATGCGCTTGTCACCGGGAAGATCGACCCGCGCAATCTCAAGCTCGCCTTCGTAGCGCCCATAGCCGCTATTGCTCACAGCGATCGACCCCGTCTTTCGCGGCAGGCCGGCACCGGTATCCGTCGGCACGGAATCCGGCTTAAGCGTCGTGCGCGACTCCTGAGACCTAAAGATGAGGGTACTCGAATCGGGCCGGTCGTGATGAATCTGCCCGCGCACATAGGCATAGCCGGGGTCAAGCTCGCATTGCAAATCCACGTATCCGGCGGAAACTTGAGCAAACTGCGCCCAGCCCGCATCGGAAAGATCGGGGTCGCCGACCAACACAATGTCGCAATCGGCGCCATGTGCAAGCTCAAGCATGTTGAGGGCAACCTTTGACGCGCGACCGCGCTGCTCCTCAGCCGTCGGCAGTCCTTCGAATACCGGCCCGCGAACGTTGGCATCACCCGGCACAAAAGCCATGATTTCGAAGCCAAGCGCCGCAAGACGAAGATTCGTCCGAGCAATGTCTTCCAGAGCTAAACCGGTATAAGGCTTGGGATAAAAATTGTGGCAGGCGGCAAAACGAGTCACATCGGCACCGGCTTCTCGCCACGATGCGATTTCATCAGAACTCACCGTCGATGCATTAACCACAATGTGAAATACACCGGACAACTCCGCGACCCGCTGGGCGCTAAAGCCATAGTCCAAACGAAGGTATTCGAGCCCCAGGTCACGCAGATCCTCGATACGCTCAAGCCCGAGCAAATCGCACGTGCGCGGCCCCACATCGGCAATGAGCGCAATGCCGCGGGCGGAAAGCAGCGACAGCACATGACGGACCTTATCGGCATATGCCGCTCCCCCATCCTCGGGAATATGCAGCGAGGTAAACGCATAGCGCGCACCCGCCGCGGCACCACGCTCAATCGTCCGCTCAATATCCTGCAGAGGGCTGGAAAGATAAATCGAAATACCCGTTTTCACGCTTCAACGCTCCTTTAAAAAAGGCCGGCGGAGCAGTTAGCCCCGCCGGCACAACCATAGCATCAAGAGATCTGCGGCACGTCAAGACGTTCGAATGACATGGCACGCAGCATCAGGCTACTCGCCAAAAAACTCGTTGATCTTCTGCTCGTCGACGCCAAAGAACCACGTCAGGACAAAGCCGGCGGCATAGGCAAGCAGCATAGCGGCAACGTAGCCGAGCTGCTGGCCAGGAACGACGATCAGCAGGCCAAACAGACCGGAAACGCCCTGAGAAACCGTGCCGATGTGAAGCAGCGCCGCGAGCGCGCCGCCAAATCCGGCACCCAGGCAGGCCGTCACAAACGGACGAACGAGCGGCAGCGTAACGGCATACATCAGAGGCTCGCCCACGCCCAGGATGCCAACGGGGATGGACTCGGCGACATACTTCTTGAGCTTGGCGTTCTTGGTCTTAAAGTACAGCGCCAAACCGGCACCGACCTGGCCGCCGCCAGCCATCATAAGGATGGGCAGCAGGTAATTGATGCCCTTGGTAGCACCGTCGGGATCGTTGAGCATAGCGTGGATCGGCGTGAGCGCCTGATGCAGGCCGACGGACACCAGCGGCAAGAAGCCTGCCGACAGGATATAGCCGCCCAGGACGCCCAGCTTCTCGAAGATAAAGGTGAGGACGCTAAAGATCGCGGTCGTCAGCCAAGCGCCAACCGGCTGGATGACAAGCATCAGAGCAAAGGCGCCGATGATGAGCACCAGCAGCGGGGACAGGAACGTATCGAGCGCGTTGGGCATGACCTTGCGAATCTGACGCTCCATCCAGGCGAAAAACGCACCAGCGATGAGAGCCGCGATCATGCCGCCCGCTGCGGGGTTGTACTGCGCATTGGTGAGCGGCAGCAGAATGGCAGTGGCAGGATCAGCAGCGCCAGGCGCAAGCAGGGGCATGGCGCTGTTGGCGATACACATCATGCCGGCGATACCGCCCAGCGCAGCGGAGCCACCAAACTCGCGTGCCGCGTTATAGCCCACCAAGATGGGCAGATAGGCGAAGAGGGCCCAACCCATGGAACGAATGCCCTGGTACCACCACTCGCCTGCAAGCGCGCCTGCCGTCGAGACGTTAATGACGTTGCAGATACCGTTGATGAGGCCAGCCGCAATGATGCCGGGAAGCAGGGCGACGAAGACATTGGAAATCTTCTTGAGGAAGGCCTGAACCGGCTTGGACTCGTACTTGGCCTTCTGCGCGGCCTTGTTTGTGGCCGCAGCGTCAACCACGCTCTCATCAGCAACGCCTTTCGCAAGGCCGGTGAGCTTGGAGAACTCCTCGAGCACCTTATTCACCTTGCCCGGACCCAGCACAATCTGCATCGTGTCGTCCTCGACCAGGCCCATCACGCCGTCGAGTGCCTTAATACCCTCCGTGTCGACGTTGCCCGTGTCTTTGACGGTCACGCGCAGGCGCGTCATGCACGCCGCGTTTGCCAGCACGTTGTCTTTACCGCCCAAAAGGTCCAGCAGCTTTTGAGCCAGCTCTTTGTTCGTCATAACTCCTCCTTGTATTGGGTATCTCTTCTTGGTGTCATATCTGCTCACGCCGTGCACCTATTGGGCATCGGCGTTGCCCCTCTCATGGCCACTCACCGCAGCACGGACATGGCCGCGCGCCCGCTCGAGAGCCACCGCAGCCTGCTCGACATCGCAGTCCAGCAGCACCGAGACAATAGCGGTCTTTACGTGGCCGCCGGCATCTGCAAGCGCCTGGACAGCGCGCTCGCGCGTGCAGCCGGTCGCCTCCATCACGATGTTCTGGCCGCGCACCACCAACTTCTCGTTCGTCTGCTGCACATCGACCATCAGGTTTTGGTACACCTTGCCAATCTTGACCATGGCACCGGTCGAAATCATATTGAGAATGAGCTTTTGGACCGTTCCCGCCTTGAGCCTCGTTGAGCCGGTCAGCACCTCGGGACCGGGCACGGGCTCAATGGCAAGATCTGCACTCTCCCCGATCTTCGACCCTTGGTTACAGGCAATTGCGATGGTCTTGCACCCAGTTGCTTTGGCGTACCCAAGGCCGCCCACCACATAGGGAGTACGACCGCTTGCTGCCAGGCCAACGACAAGATCCTTGTCCGAAAGTCCACGCTCCCGCAGGTCGCTCGCGCCAAGCTCCTCGCTGTCTTCGGCACCTTCGACAGCCTTGATAAACGCCGTCTCGCCTCCGGCAATGAGCCCGACAATCAGATCGGGTGACACACCAAACGTGGGCGGGCACTCCGAAGCGTCGAGCACGCCCAGACGACCACTGGTGCCCGCACCCATGTAAAAGACGCGCCCGCCGCGCTCGAGTGCCTCAGCAGCCCAGTCGATTGCTGTGGCAACCTGGGGCAACACTTTCGTGACCGACTGGACGGCACGAAGATCCTCATCGTTCATCGTCGTGACGATTTGCAGCGATGTCATCGTATCGAGGTCCATTGACCTTTGATTACGCTGTTCAGTCGTGAATTTTGTTAAATCGAGCATTTCATTCACCTCATCTTTCCTGTTTCTCGATGTAGTTTTGCTTAATGACATGCGTCGCCCGCTCGTAGTCGCTGGCAACGTAAGCAGCGTACAGGGCATCGACAACCATAAGCTGGGCCATACGCGAGGCCATGGCACCGCTGCGGACCAAGGGCTCGCTTGCAGCAACGCCGAGCACGGCATCGGCCATGGTGGCAAGCTTGGACGATCCGTCTACCTTGGTCACGGCAACAACGGGACAGTTGTGACGTTGAGCCTCGACGGTGCAGTCCAGCACTTCTTGCGTTAAGCCCGAGTAGCTAAAGGCGATTGCCATATCGCCCTCATGCATGTTCTTGGCACACAGGAGCTGATCATGCCAGTCGTCGTACAGATGGCACTCTTTGTCAACACGCATGAGCTTTTGCGCTAGATCGTGCGCGACCAAACGAGAGGCACCGATACCGAACAGATTGACCGCGCGTGCCCGCTTAAGATGGGCCGCGCATCGCTCCAAGACGGTGTAATCGAGCGTTCGCGCCGTCGCCTCGATTGTGCGCACGTTGCTTTTCATCACCTTCCCCACGATACGTTCGACGCTGTCGTCCATGGAGATGTCCTCGAGGGCAACGTCTTTCTTGTCACCCAAGAGCGCCAGTTCGGCAATCAGTTCGCGCTGGAACTCCTTGTAGCCCGCAAAACCCAAGCGCTTGCAAAAACGCAAAATGCTCGAGGGCGAGGAGAACGTGGCATCAGCAAGACCGCGGACGGACAGCCCGACCACCTCATGCGGATGAGCACTCACGTATGCGATGACATTGCGTTCCGCCGGACTCGCGCTGAGCTCACGCTCGCGAAGCCTTAAAAGCAATCCGTTTGCCATCTCAAACACCTCCGTTGAGAAGAATTAAAGACCAACGAACGATTCGTACCGGATACAAACAGCTTTTGCGGTACATTGTGCCGCATCGTGGCGCACAAAGGGCGAGCGTTCTACCGCTCGCCCCTCAAATCCGACCGCTCGGAAATACGCGCGACACAAAATAATTCAACAAGGTCGCATTATCAGAAACGGGTTTGTTACCGGCTAGCGCCTCGCATGGGCGCCGATCGGCCGAGTCGCATGGCGCACTAACGCCGCCGCCAGCAATACCAACAGCATGGCGGTGACATAGCCCGCAGCATCGAATCCTAAATCGATAACGTCGAAATGCCTGCCGGGAACAAAGATCTTATGTACCTGATCGCCAACGGAGCAGGCGGCGCAAAAGAGCAATACAGGCACGCAACGGGAGCATACGCTCCACGGACGCCTGGAAAAGCAAACCACGACCACCGAGGCGAACAATCCGACGAAGAAAAACTCTACGGTATGGGCAACGCGACGGACGTTTGTGCCCACCCACATGCGAATGGAAGCAAGTCGGCCAGACCGGACATTCGAGGCAGCCGAATCGGCGCCCCCGGTCATTCCGTTCTCTGTCTGGGCTTCACCCGTGGCATCGGCAGCCTGAACGCCCGTAGCCTGACCCTCCACCACACGCGCGGTGGACTCGCTCAGCAACGACGTCTCCACCGCATTTTGCTCCGTCAGCACCCAGATGCCCGCCAGCGTTGCAACGAACAGAACGATCGCGGTCCATCCGATTATTTGTTTTACGCGCGCCAAGGGCCAACCTCCTTTTTTGAATATCAGCGAGTGTAGCCCCAAATGGCATCGTCACCGTATCAAAATTTGAATCGCAACAGGAAGCGACAAAGCGACGCAAACCCCTACCCCGCCTCGCGCATCCAGCGATCGAACGTCCCCACGCACACGCCCAGGCACTTTGCTGCCTGGCTGCGGGTAATATCGCCTGCCTCATAGCTATCGCGCACCAGCTCAAACTGAGGAGGGCACGGCTTGCGAGGTCGACCGAAACGAACCCCTCGCGCCCGCGCCGCTGCAATTCCCTCCGCCTGGCGCCGATGGATATTCTCGCGCTCCACCTGCGCCACGTAGCTCAGCAGTTGCAGCACAATATCGGCAATCAGGGTGTTGGTCACATCCGGCGCGCCGCTGGCCCTAGCGCGCGTGTCAAGCAATGGCATGTCCAACACCACAATGGCAACCCCGAGCTCCTTGGTGATGCGTCGCCATTCCTCAAGAATCTCGGAGTAATTACGACCAAGTCGGTCGATAGAAAGCACCACCAGCACGTCCCCGTCTCCCAGGACGTGCAGCAGCTCGCGATAATGCGGTCGATCGAAGTCCTTGCCGCTCGCATGGTCGGCATAAATATTCGCTGAGCCCACGCCATAGGCGCCCAGCGCATCCAGCTGCCGATTCAGATTCTGATCGCGCGAACTCACCCGCGCATACCCGTACACCGTCGCCATCTCATCCCCGCTTTCTTGTAAACCTGCCAAAAGGGACAGGTTTATTTTGGTAGGTTTTACCTCCCAAATAGCAGGAAAGCGGGCGGCCGAGCAGACGGCAAGGTAGCCACGATTCAAATGCGAAGGGCGGTCCCGAAAGGCCGCCCTCCGCTCCCCCACCATGAGTCGGGATTTGGCTAATGGATAAGCTTAAAGTCCAAGTGCCCACGCGTGGTATTGACGCGCGAGACCTCGATAATCACGCGCTGCCCCAGCTCGTAACGGGTGCCCGTGTCGGCACCTGTGAGCGTGAGCGCGTCCTCGTCGAACTCGAACCACTCGTTGCCCAGACTCTTGATCGAAACCAAGCCTTCGACCTGCGTTAGGTCCAAGCGCACAAAAAGGCCCATGCTGCTAACCCACGAGACGGTTCCGGCATAGCGCTCGCCCAGACGGTCCTCATAGTACTGGGCAATCTTGATCTTTTGCGTCGCATGGCTGGCGGCATCTGCCGCGCGCTCGGCATCGCTGCATGCGCGGCAGATCTGCGGCAGAATGCGCGGCAGCGACTCGCGCCCCTTGCCGATCAGCCGCGGCGTACGGACCAAGGCGTCCTTGCCGCCGAGCCGCTCATAGGCCAACTGCAGTTTGAGCACGCGGTGCACCACCAGATCGGGGTAGCGACGGATGGGACTCGTAAAGTGACAGTAGCACGGCGCGGCGAGCGCAAAGTGGCCCTCGTTGCGCGGCTTGTACAGCGCGCGCTGCATGCTGCGCAGAAGCAGCGTGTTAACGAGCGGTGCGTTGGCCGTACCGGCGGCAGCATCGACTGCAGCCTGCAGCTCATCGGGGCTCCCCAGGGCAATACCGGCAGCACGGCGATCGTCGATGATGCCTAGCTGCGCCAGCGCAACGGCGGCACCGTGCAGGCTATCGGGGCTCGGATCCTCATGCACGCGATAGCAGGCCTCGATATCACGGTCTGCCAGCCACTCTGCAACGCACTCGTTGGCGAGCAGCATAGCTTCCTCGATAAGCGACGTGGCACACGAACGCTCACGCGCCACAATCTGCACGGGCACTCCGTCCTCATCCAACAGAGCACGAATCTCGGCCGTGTCAAAATCGACCGAGCCGCGGGCGCGACGGATACGACGGCGGAGTTCGGCGAGTTCGTTAGCGGCGACAAGGAAATCGCCGAGGTCGACGTTGTAGCCGCGGGCGGCCTCCTCGCACGCAAGACCGCGCTCAAGCGCTTCCTCGCGCGAGGTCTCGGCAGCCGCAACATCCTCGGCTGCACCCTCCAGCACCGAATACTCAACCGCGCCGGCACGCACCAGCAGAGCCTCGGCGCCGTCATAGTCCATACGCACACGCGAGCGAATCACGCTGGGGTACGGATCGTAATGCCGCACGCGACCATGCGCATCGAGCTCGATATCGACGGTAAACGCAAGACGGTCCTCGTCAGGGCGAAGCGAGCACAGGTCACAGGACAGGCGTTCGGGCAGCATGGGAAGCACGCGATCGGCCAGATACACCGATGTCGTACGATGGCGAGCCTCAAGATCGATATGCCCGTCCCAAGCCACATAGTGTGAAACGTCGGCGATATGCACACCCAGCTTGTAGCCACCCTCGGGCGTGCGCTCCAGCGAAATGGCATCGTCAAAGTCGCGCGCGTCGACCGGGTCGATCGTGATGACAAAGCGGTCGCGCAGATCGCGGCGGAGCGGGTCCTTAAGCGCCGCGGACACATCGAGCGAAAGCCCCTCGGCCTCGTCTAGCGCGGTCTCGGGATAGCTATCGGTATAGCCGTAACGCGCCATCACATATTGAACGCCCAAATCGGGCGCGTCATCTCCGCCAATGCGGCGTTCGATCGTCACGGTGCCCGATTCCAGGCGCGTCGGGTAGGTCAAAATGCGCGCGACAACGGCATCACCCGGGTGGACACCCAGACGATCCGCCGAGGTATCCTCGGGCAAAATGAAGAAGTCGGCCTTCAAGCGCGAATCGAGCGGCTCGATCACACCGAGCGGACCGGCGGTCTGGTACGTACCCACCACGCTTATGGCTGCGCGCTCAACTACGCCCTCGATCACGGCGCGACGCTCGCCATGCGGGCTATTCTTAATGCTCACGGCAACGGTATCGCCGTCCATGATCTCACGCTTGCCGCGACCCATGACCTTGTAGTCGCCATTCTCGGTTATGACATAGGCACTGTGCTCATGGAGCTGCACGCGCCCGGTCAGGCTCGGACGGCGTTCGCTGCGCACCGGCCCGCGCTTATTGCGAGCTCCACGCTTATGCTTGTTATTGCGCCCCATGGCGCCTCCTAACTATCGATTGCGAACTCCAAAGAGTCTACCCAAATGATTCGCTTTCCTGCCGTCCCCTAGGGATCAAAAAACGGGCCGCCCCATAAGAGACGACCCGTTGGAAGGGATGAATTCCAGGCATGCCTACACGCGCAGGTAGCGACGCATGGCGATGGCAGAACCAAAGAGGCCGATAATCACGCCGACCAGAATCAGCGCAGCATAGGTCACCAGGTAGTACTGCATCGGCAGGGCAAACGACATCCAGCCGATGCTCTCCTGCAAACGCGGAATCATCAGATTGCGCAGCAGCTCCAGAACGCCGATGGAAAGCAGCGAGCCCAAAATGGCCTGCAGTACGCCCTCGGTGATAAACGGGCCACGAATGAAGCCGTTGCTGGCGCCGACCAGACGCATAATCGCAATCTCACGACGACGCGCCGTAATGGACAGGCGAATCGTGTTGTTGATGAAGATGAATGCGATAAAGGTCAGAAGGCCAACGAGCACCACGGCGGCGATGCGGATGTAGTTGGTCACCTGGAACAGGCGGCTCACTTCCTCCTGGCCGTACAGCACGCTCGCGTTGACGTCGCCGTCATCCGCGATCTTCTGGAAATCGGCATCCTTCTTGAGCTTCTTGGCCGTGCTCTCGACCTGAGACGGATCGTCCATCTCAATCGCAAACGAGGCGGGCAGCGGGTTCTGGCCGTCGAGCGCGCTCATGGTGGCGTCGGCGTTACCCGACATCTTGCTCGTGTACTCGGCCAGCGCGTCGTCCTTATCCTTATAGGTCACGGACTTGACGTTGCTCCACGTCTTGAGCTCGGCCTCAAAGGCCTGGATGTCTGCCTGATCGGCGTCATCGCTAATAAAGGCATTAATGACAACCTGATCCTCGACGGTACCGATCACGGAGTTCAGCATCGCGGAACCCATAATGAACAGGCCGATGATAAACAGCGAAAGGAAGATCGTGATGACGGCGCCGAGCGAGGTAGTCCAGTTACGGAAGAAGTGGCTGATTGCCTCTTTGAAGGAGTAGCCCACGTTAGTTGGTGCCATAGTTGCCGTAACCTCCCCTCTCCTGGTCGCGAATAACGTGGCCGCCCTCGAGGGCGATCACGCGACGGTGCATGCTATCGACCATCTCGCGGTCGTGCGTGGCGACGATCACGGTGGTGCCGGTGCGGTTAATACGCTCGAGCAGCTTCATGATGCCCAGCGAGATCGCCGGGTCGAGGTTGCCCGTCGGCTCGTCGCAGATCAGCAGCGGCGGACGGTTGACCATAGCGCGGGCGACGGCAACGCGCTGCTGCTCGCCACCGGAAAGCTGGTCGGGCAGCGAGTCCATCTGATCGGCCAGGCCGACCAGACGCAGCACCTCGGGCACCTGGCTGCGAATGACGCCCTTGGGCTTGCCGATGCACTGCAGGGCAAACGCCACGTTTTCGTAGGCGGTCTTTTGCGGCAGAAGCTTAAAGTCCTGGAACACGGCGCCAATCTGGCGGCGCAGGAACGGAACCTTGCGGTTCTTGATCTTCATGAGGTCCTGACCGGCAACCAGGATGCGGCCGCTCGTCGGCTTGACGTCACGGTTGAGCGTCGACAGCAGCGTGGTCTTACCCGAGCCGGAGTGACCGACCAGGAAGACGAACTCGCCCGGATAGATCTCGATGTTGATGTCGTCGAGTGCAGGCTTGTTGGGCTGTGCCGGATAGATCTTGGTGACATGCTCCATAAGGATGACGGGCTCGACACCGGCCTGCTTGGCCATCTTCTTGCGGCTGGCCTGCGGATCGATGGGCGCAAACACCGACGTAAAATCGGGGTTGTTGAGCGCGTTATCGAGGCTTGCGACCTCGGCTGCCTGATCGCTCTCGACCACCGGGGCAGCAGGCTGCGTGGGGTCGGGAATAGCGGCAAAGAGACCGGACTGCGCAGGCTGAGGAGCCGGCGTCGCAGGGGCCAAGGGGTCGGGAATGCCGGCCATGGTAGGCTGCGGCGTGGCGGCACCAGCCTGAGGCTGCTCAACGCGAGCGGTCACGGCCTGAACGGGCTCAAAACCCGCCGTGCCGGAAAGCGCGACATCGCTGGTTGGATTGTAGGCAAAGGGATCGGATGCCGGCTGTGCCTGATCTGCCGGCTGAGCGGGGGCCTGAGCAACAGGCTGGCCCTCTGAATCCGGAGTGGCGAAACGACTGCCCTGGACGCCTGCCTGCGTCTTGGGGGCATCATCGCCCGCACCGGAGGTACGGAAGTGGTTACCCACTGGTGCTCCTTATCGTCGTGCGTTTAAACTACATGAGCGCTTTGTATTTTAGCAGCATTAGCTTTACTGCACATAAGAAGCATGGCGTGCTTAGGGATCCCGTCGGCCGGGTACAGGGTTACTCTCCAAATCGTCCTCGGACATGTCGGAGCCCCCGCTGCGCGCTTCGCGCGGCGGGGGCTCCTCCGTCCTGCGGAAAGATTTGGAGAGTAACCCTGTACCCGGCCTGCGGTAACTATGGGGTCGCTGCGTTTTATTTGGGTGCAGCAGTGCTATGCTTGGGGGCTGAATTGCACTTGGCTGGGATGGGCCCGTTTCCCGGAGGAAGCCCTTGCTTGGTGCGGGCCTGTTTTGTTTGTTGCCGAAAAAACAGGGGCGCCCTCTTTGGGGACGCCCCTGTTCTGGCTTGTATGTGGTTGTTGAGGCGATACTTTGCCTCGTCTTGTCCTAGGCCAAGAACTCCTTGGTGGTCGCCACGATGTTGGCGGCGTCCAGGCCATACTTGTGCAAGAGCTCGGCACCCGGGCCAGACTCACCGAAGGTGTCGTTGACGCCGATCTTCTTGAGCGACGTCGGGCACTGCTCGCACAGGACGTCGGCAACGGCGCTGCCCAGGCCACCGATCACAGAGTGCTCCTCGACGGTCACGACGTGACCGGTCTTGGTGGCGCTCTTGACGATCAGGTCGGCATCGATGGGCTTGATGGTGTGCATGTTGATGACCTCGGCGTCGATGCCCTCGGCAGCGAGCTGCTCGGCGGCCTCGAGAGCCTCGCCGACCATCAGGCCGCAGGCAATGATGGTCACATCGGCGCCCTCGCGCATGACAATGCCCTTACCCAACTCGAACTTGTAGGTCTCGGGGTCGTTGATAACCGGCGAGGCCAAACGAGCGAAGCGCATGTACACCGGACCGTCGCACTCGTAGGCGGCGCGCGTCACGGCGCGGGCCTCGACGTCGTCGGCAGGAACGATCACAGTCATGCCAGGGATGACGCGCATCAGGGCGATATCCTCGCAGCACTGGTGTGTGGCGCCGTCCTCGCCCACCGAGATACCGGCGTGCGTGGCGCCAATCTTAACGTTGAGATGCGGGTAGCCGATGGAGTTACGGACCTGCTCAAAGGCGCGGCCGGCGGCAAACATGGCAAAGGTGCTCGCGAAGGCAACGCGGCCGGTGGTCGCGATACCGGCGGCGACGCCCATCAGGTTGCTCTCGGCAATGCCCACATCGAAGAAACGATCGGGGCAGGCGGCCTTGAACTTGCCGGTCTGCGTGGCGGCGGCCAGGTCGGCGTCGAGGACCACAAAGTCATCGTGCTCGTTGGCGAGCTCGACGAGGGCCTCGCCGTAGCTTACGCGCGTGGCGATTTTTTTGACGTCTGCCATCCTAGAGCTCCTCTCCGGCGGCCGTGAGCTCTGCCATGGCCTGCTCAAACTGTTCATCGTTGGGGGCCTTGCCGTGCCAACCAACCTGGTTCTCCATAAAGGAAACGCCCTTGCCCTTCATGGTCTCGGCGATGATGGCGGTCGGCTGACCCTTGGTGGCGCGGGCCTCGGCAAAGGCGGCGCGGATCTGATCGAAATCGTTGCCGTCGGCAAGCTCCACCACGTGGAACTTAAAGGCGCGGAACTTGTCGGCGAGCGGCATGGGGTCGTTGACCTCCTCGACGGGGCCGTCGATCTGCAGGCCGTTGTGGTCGACGATCACGCAGAGGTTATCGAGCTGCTGGTTGCCGGCAAACATGGCTGCCTCCCAGACCTGGCCCTCCTCGCTCTCGCCATCACCCAGCAGGGCGTACGTGCGGTAAGTATCGCCCCAGTGCTTGGCGGCAACCGCCATGCCCACGGCGGCGGAGATGCCCTGGCCGAGCGAGCCGGTGGACATATCGACGCCCGGGGTGTCGTTCATGTTGGGATGACCTTGCAGGTGGCTGCCGATATGGCGCAGCGTCTCGAGATCCTCCTTGGGGAAGAACCCACGCTCGGCGAGCACGGCGTACAGGCCCGGAGCGCAATGGCCCTTGGAGAGCACAAAACGGTCGCGATCGGCCTTGCGGGGATCGGCCGGGTCGACGTTCATTTCCTCAAAGTACAGATAGGTCATGATGTCGGCAGCGCCGAGCGAACCGCCCGGATGGCCGGACTTGGCAGCGTGCACGCCGGTGACGATGCCCTTCCTTACCTCGTTGGCAACCTTTTTGAGCTCTTCGTCGCTCATTGTGCCTTCCTTTCATCCTCATTAGACAAAATGCGCACGGCACGGAAAGGTAATCCCAACACAGCCGCAATGCACGTACGTCATTCATTATGCTGGAAACTGATGGCTTTACCAGAGTTTTTATCATTATTTGAACAATTTAGCAGGCAGAACCGCTGATGAAACGGTTTATCAATGTGAACGTCTTTTGGATGGAACGCGATCGACCCTACGCGCTAATGTCCTTGAATCCCTCGCCGAAGGCTTCCGTAACGTCAGCGACCGTCACAATGGCGTGAGGATCGCGCTCGCGCACGATCGTCTTGAGGGTATTGAGCTCTCGACGGCTCACGATGACCATAATCACCGGCTTCTCGGCACCCGAATACATGCCAGTCGCCTTAAACTTGGTACAACCACGACCCAGGCCATACATGATATCGGCAGCGATATCAGGGAACTTATCCGAGATGATGAGTACCATACGGCGTTTGTTGCCGCCATCGACCACGGCATCGATCACATAGCCGCTAATGACCATCGAAAGGCCTGCATATAGTGCGTTTTCGATTGAAAAGACCGGAGCCGACAGCGCACACACGGCAACGTCGATTGCCATGACGGTCGAGCCCACCGGCAGCGAGGTGTTACGCGAAATGATTTGGCCAATCGTGTCCGAGCCGCCGGTGTTGGCGCCGGCACGCAACACCATGCCGTAACCGATGCCCGTAATAATGCCGCCCCACATGGCGGGAAGCATCAGGTCCGCATCCGCCAGAGGTGCTACAAACGGGGCGAACAGATCGGTAAAGAAGCCCAGCAGCACAAAGCCCGTCGCGGTCTGCACCACGTAGAACATGCCGCCCTCGCGCATAACGACCAGCAGCAGCAAGGCGTTCATCACGATGGTCTGGATACCGACGGGAAGCGACACGCCTCGCGCCGCGCCGACCGCCTGGATAATGGTGGCAAGGCCCGTAACGCCACCGGCGGCAAGACCATTGGGAATCAAAAACAGGTCGGTCGCGATGGCGGCCAAGGCACACCCCAACATGATCTGGGGCAGGTCGTGAAAGAAGTTCATCGAAAGAATGCGCTTGATGTCCAGACGATATGCCATGCTGCCTCCCTCAAAAAAGCGCACCCAAACGGATGCGCTTTGAACTTCTTCTTGTATTCGATTCTACCGATTCGCCGGACAAAAACCACCCCTGCGCAGGGTTTATTCTGGATACAAACCCGTCCAACCGTTGGGCTTAGCATCGGTTTGAAGCCGCCCGATGTTTTAGACCTCCGAGCCTTCTGCATCGGCGTTGCCGGTGGCCCAGCGATGGTAGCCAATAACAAACGGGTCCAGGTCGCCATCGTCAAGAACGGCCTCGACATTGCTGGTCTCCACGCCCGTGCGTAGGTCCTTGACCATCTGGTACGGGTAGAGCACGTAGCTGCGGATCTGGTTGCCAAAACCAATCGTGGTCTTGGGTCCGCGAATCTCATCGAGCGCCTCGGCACGCTTCTCGAGCTCAATCTCGTACAGGCGAGCCTTGAGGATCTGCATGCACGCGGCCTTGTTCTGGATCTGGCTGCGCTCGTTTTGGCAGGTGACCACAATGCCGCTGGGGAAATGCGTCACGCGCACGGCGGAGTCGGTGGTGTTGACGCCCTGACCGCCCGGGCCGCTCGCGTGGTACACGTCCACGCGGATGTCATCGGGACTGATCTCGATGTCGATATCATCGGGTAGCACGGGGATGACCTCGACGCCGGCAAACGTGGTCTGGCGGCGCTTCTTGTCGTCGGTGGGGCTAATGCGAACCAAGCGGTGGACGCCGGCCTCGGCGCGCAGCATGCCAAATGCGTCCTTGCCCTCGACGGTAAAGGTCGCGCGGTCGATGCCGATGACCTCGGCTGCGGGACAGTCGTTGATGGTGACCTTCCAGCCGCGACGCTGGCAGTACTTCATGTACATCTTAAAGAGCATGAAGGTCCAGTCCTGGGCCTCCAGACCACCCTGTCCGGGCTTGATGGTCACAATGGCATCGCCGTGATCGAACTCACCGGTAAACCAGCTCGAAAGCTCAAGCTCATCGATGGCCCGGGCCAGGCGCTCAGCCGTGGCTGTAGCCTCCTCGCGAAGGGCGACGGCGTCGGGGTCATCCCCCATCTCCTCGGCAAGCTCCAGCGCGGCGCGGGCATCGGAAAGCTCGCCGCGCGCGGTGTCCACGGCAGCGATATCTTCCTTGGTACGCGCGATCTCCTCCATGGTGGCACGGGCGGCGTCGGCGTCATCCCAAAAGCCAGGGGCAACACTTTTGGCCTCGAGCTCGGTCACGCGCGTGCGCTTTTCGTCCAGGTGGAGATACGACTCGACCTCGCCGAGCCGGTCCGCGAACGCGTCCAGCTCGGCGGGCGTTACCTCTAAAGCCTCAGCCATTAACGATTCCTGCCGTGGCAGTACTTAAACTTCTTGCCGCTACCGCAGGGGCACGGGTCGTTGCGGCCCACGTTAACGTACGGATCGTCGCTCTCGGACTTGCGATAGGTGGTCACCTTGCCACCGTTGTTGACGGCAGCCGGACCACCCTGGACAGCCGTGCGGGCCTGCACCTGCGCCTGCTTGCGCAGCACCGAGTCGCCGTTGTCACCATCGACCTCGGCAGGACCGGAGAAGTGCGCGCCCTCGAGCGCGGGCCCCTCCTTGTGCTCCACGGCACGCGGGGCAGCCTTGATCTCGATGCGCAGAACCGTGCGCAGGTAATCCTCGTACATGGTGTCGACGAGTATCTGGAACGCGCCGTAGGCCTCGGTCTTATACTCGACCAGCGGGTCGCGTTGGCCAAAGCCGCGCAGGCCGATGCCGGTCTTGAGGTAATCCATCTCCTGCAGGTAGTTCATCCAGCGGGTATCGATAACGCGCAGCATGACCTGGGTGTTGAGCTCGCGCATCAGGTCCTCGCCCAAGCGTTCGGCCTTCATGTTGTAGCACTTCTCTACGTAAGCCAGGACATCGGCAGCCAGGGCCTCATAATCCTCGTCGGGGAACTTCGGCGTATCGATGTGGCCGGTGAGCTCCACAACCCACTTGCGCAGGCCCTCCAGGTCGCGCTCGCCATCGTGACTGTCCTTGGTGCAGAACTCCTGCACGCAGCGGTACACGGTGTCGTGCATGACCTCGGTGATGTGGTCGGTCAGGTCCTTGCCGTCCAGAATCTTATTGCGCTCGGCGTAGATGACCTGGCGCTGCTTGTTCATGACGTCGTCGTACTCAAGGACGCTCTTACGCATGGAGAAGTTGATGCTCTCGACCTTGTGCTGGGCGCTCTCGACGGCCTTGGAGATGATCTTGTGCTGGATCGGCATATCGTCGCCCATATCGGCCGTGACCATCATCTTGGAGACGCGGTCCATCTTGTCGCCGCCAAACAGGCGCATCAGATCGTCCTCGAGCGACAGGTAGAACTGGGTCTCGCCCGGATCGCCCTGACGGCCGGAACGGCCACGCAGCTGGTTGTCGATACGGCGGGACTCATGGCGCTCAGTGCCGATAACGGTCAAGCCGCCGGCGGCAAGCACACGCTCGCGCTCGGCCTTGCAGGTCTCCTTGGCCTCGGCGTTAAACTGCTCGAGCTGCTCGGGCGTCACGTCCTCCATGGTCAGGCCCTCGTACTCCAGGCGTTCGCGCACCAGCTCGTCGGGGTTGCCGCCCAGCAAGATGTCGGTACCACGGCCGGCCATGTTGGTGGCGATGGTCACGGCGCCATAGCGGCCGGCTTGGGCCACGATATGGGCCTCGCGCTCGTGATGCTTGGCGTTAAGGACCTCGTGCGCGATACCGCGCTTAGTGAGGGCGGCGGACAGCTTCTCGGAGCTCTCGATGGAGACGGTGCCCACCAGGACCGGCTGGCCCTTGGCGTGGCGACGCTCAACGTCGTCGGCGACGGCGTTGTACTTGGCCTGGATGGTGCGGTACACAAGGTCCTCGTGGTCAACACGCTGCACGGGCTTGTTGGAGGGGATGACCTCGACGGGCAGCTTGTAGATCTCGCGGAACTCGGCGTCCTCGGTAAGCGCCGTACCGGTCATGCCGGAGAGCTTGTCATACAGGCGGAAGTAGTTCTGCAGGGTGATGGTTGCCAGTGTCTGGTTCTCCTCGCGCACGAGCACGCCCTCTTTGGCCTCGATGGCCTGATGCAGGCCCTCGGAGTAGCGGCGGCCCTCCATGATACGACCGGTGAACTCATCGACGATCTTAACCTCGCCGTTGGTGACCACGTACTGCTTGTCGCGATGAAACATGTACTGGGCCTTCAGCGCCTGCTGCAGGTGGTTGACCAGCTGGCCGGAGAGATCGGCATAGATGTCGTCGATACCCAGGCGGCGCTCAATCTTCTTAAGGCCGCGCTCGGTGGCGGCAATGGTGTGCTTGGCCTCGTCCATGACATAGTCGCCCGTGGGCTCCACGTCCTCGGTAGCGGTGAGCATGTCGTGCGACACGTCCTCGCCGCGCTCAAGGCCACGCACGGCACGCGCGAAGTCCTTGTAGGTACTGGCGGACTTGGTGCCAGCGCCCGAGATGATCAGCGGGGTGCGGGCCTCATCGATCAGGATGGAGTCAACCTCGTCGACGATGGCGTAGTTGTGACCGCGCTGCACGCGCTGCTCGGGACGGGTGACCATGTTGTCGCGCAGGTAATCGAAACCGAACTCGGAGTTGGTGCCGTACGTGACGTCGGCCTGGTAGGCCGGACGCTTGAGCTCGAGCGGCATGTTGTTCTGGAGCAGACCGACGGTCATGCCCAGGTACTTGTAGATGCGGCCCATCCACTCGGAGTCGCGCTTTGCCAGGTAATCGTTGACAGTAACGACATGCACGCCCTTGCCGGCGATAGCGTTGAGATAGCCGGCCAACGTGGAGACGAGGGTCTTACCTTCGCCGGTCTTCATCTCGGCGATGTGGCCCTCGTGCAGTGCCATGGCGCCAATGAGCTGCACGTCAAAGTGGCGCATACCCATGGTGCGCTTGGAAGCCTCACGCACGGTGGCAAAGGCCTCGGGGAGCATGTCGTCGAGCGACTCGCCGTTGGCGTAACGCTCGCGGAACTTATCGGTCTGGCCGCGGAGCTCCTCCTCGGTCATCTTCTCAAACTGGGGCTCAAGACCGTTGATCTGGTCGACGATCTTGTAGTAGCGCTTAAGGTCCTTATCGGATCCAAAGGACAGCAGCTTTGACATGAATCCCATGTGGTTTTCCTTTTTGGCCATCGCCCACGTCGTGCAGTTGCGGGCGAGTTAAACACAGATGATTGTACTTTAGCCAAACAAGGCGCGGCCTATACGGTCGACCTCGACCGCCACGTAATAACTACGACCAACCTGCCACAATGGGACAGGTTAATTTTGGCAGGTTTTATCTGGGCAAACGCCGCCTCTCTGCCATTTGGTGCAATGGGGGCAGGTTGGTTTGCACCAATAAAAAGAAAAGGACCGCGCACCCAAACGGATGCACGGCCCTTATGCCATGAATGCGAGTGATTCCGCGGCGAGCTATTTACTCAGCAGCCTCGGTGGTCTCGGCCTCGGCAGCGGTCTCCTCGACGGGAGCCTCTGCGGGAGCCTCGGCGGCCTGCTTGGCAGCCTCCTCGGCAAACTTAGCGGCACGCTTAGCCTTCTCGGCAGCCTTAGCCTCAGCGGCGGCCTTGCGAGCGGCCTCGGCCTCAGCAGCCTTGGCGGCCTTGGCAGCCTTGGCCTCCTCAGCCTTCTTGAGCTGGGCGGCAGCGGCGCCACCGAACTTGTCGGCGAAGCGCTGGACGCGTCCACCGGTGTCGACGAACTTCTGCTGGCCGGTGTAGAACGGATGGCACTCGTTGCAAAGCTCGACCTTCATCTCGGACACGGTAGCGTGCGTCTTGAAGGTGTTGCCGCAGGAGCACGTCACCGTGCACTCGACATACTGGGGATGGATACCCTGCTTCATGGTAGGACTCCTTATTGGTCAGGCGCTGGTTACCGATCAGCGCATAAGGCGTCTTGGTTTCCGACCAAGACAACAAACTTGGCTATGGTACCACGGCGCCGCGTGTCCCACAAAAGGTTCACGGTCTTTTCGGAACGACACGAATCTGACCCATCGAAACACATCTCCACCGTTCCTTCAACTGGGAAAATGCCGTCCCCGGGGCCTGAGAAGGGCCCCGGGGACGTTCGACTGACTGCGGGAACGGCCTTTCCGCTCAATGTGTTCGGCTGAGATCGGAAATCAACCAAACTGAACTAGGTTCAGTTGACATGGTTAAAAACGGGGGCGACGCTTTTGCGTCGCCCCTCGTCCCAGCCGGTTGCTTTAGTTGTACACACGGTAGTTACACTTGAACTGGGTTATGTGTCCATAGTTGGAGCGGTACCAACCCGACGTATAGCTGATTGCCTCTGCGCCTAGATAGTCGTAGCCCTTGTTGTAGCGAAGCTGACGGTAGGTCGTGTCGTACTCTGCTACGTAAAACGTGTCTCCAGAGAAGGCTTTGTACCGGTCCTTAACCGTCGAAGCCATGTACGCGGGTTCGACATCGCCTTTCTCCCCGTTGAGCGCATAGACGGGTGCCGCGATTCCGCATAAAGCCGTTGCCACGAGGATGGCGTAGACAGCCATGCGCGACGCATTGGACTTCAGCTGTTCAAATAGTTTCATGTCATTCACCTCGCTCGTATGTATCGAGGTATTCCTGCTTGAGCGTCTGCGAGGACGACTTGATCTTTTCCACGAGCGTGCCGGCCTCGATGAAGTAGAACGAGTTGGTGAGGTCTGCCAGGTCGTCGAGCAGATGGCTTGAAATGAGCACGCTTCGTCCCCGCGCCACCTCGCTGCGCATCGCGTCGCAGGAGGTTTTCCGCTTTCCCGGATCGAGGCCGTTCAGCGGTTCATCGAGGATAAGGTACGGGCAATCGGTCGATATCGCCATGGCAAGCTTTACCTGCTGCTTCATTCCTGTCGAGAGTTTACGGGTCGGCTTGTCGAGATATGGGGAGATTCCGAGGGAGCTGCAGAGCGAGTCGATGTCGGTGGCCGATTTCCACGTCTCCCTAACGAAAGCAAGGTGCTCGAGGGCTGATAGCGTGGGGTAAAGATCCGTGCCGCCTGAAGAGCTCAGGTAGACGAGTTCTGCAAATTCGGCTGGTTGACGTTGGCTGATTCCGTCTGCCACCAGGCTTCCCGAGTGGATACGGGTGGGAAATTGGCCCGACAGCGCTTCAAGAAAGGTGGTTTTCCCCGAGCCGTTGGGAGCAATGAGGCCCGCCGCCGTTCCCGGGCTCAAGAAAAGCGATCCGATTGAAAGTATCGTCGTGCTTCCGTATCCCACGCTCACGTCCAGAAGCTCGAGCCCATGGTGCTTTTTCGCGGGTCCAGGCTGTTTGGGGGAACGTGTCGCAACGGCGCCGACCGCAAAAAAGACCGCGACGTATGCCAGGGCCACGGCAAGCATCGATGCACCGCTTGAACCGGAGCCAATGAATTCTGTCGGGAAGCATCCTACGTAACCCGTTGCCTCGATAGGCGAGAATACGGGCAGTGGCAGGAGCCCGAGCACGGCATTATGCCCCAGTGCCGAATCGGACAATAACGGGAATGCCGGGGCCGCGACAAGCAGCGCGGAGGTAAGGGGGCCCGCGAGGACGCGCCTCGTTGCGGTCGATAGGACGACGGAACAAACGGATATTAAGGTTCCGCCCGCAAGAAGCGCGATAAGCAGGGCTGTGAAGACGTTTCCCGCAGTCGTGGTGGTAAGCGCGCCGTCATGGAAGAAGGCGATCGGGTACCCAATTTGCCCGAAGCCGTTTAGGACCAAGGCGTAAATGCCCCCGGGTGCGAGGCCGGCGAGGAGCATCGCGGTCCCCGCGACGATTATCGAAAACACGATCTGAATAAGGCGCCGGAATTTGGGCACGGGCGCCTTTGCCGCCAGGGTCCCGGGCCTTGTGGCGCCGAGCACGAGTATCGACGAGAGAAGGAAGGGGATGAAGGGAAGGAAAGACGGCGCCGTGGCAATGGCGTAAGGCAGGAAGGAAAGGAATGGCAGGTCGTTTGCGGAGGCCGGGATATCCGTGATGCCGGAGCTGCTCAGGGCACGGCAATATGCGAGCGCTGCGTCATTGGTCTCTTGGTCTCCCACGATGGACCCGGATTGGAAGCCTTCGCCCATGAGCGCGTAGTAGCTCTCGGCAGAATCGAGAAAGGCGGCGTCGGTTTGAGCGGCAAGGGCGGCGTTCGCGTATCTTGCAAGCTCCGCGTCATTTTGCTGCTCTGGAGATAGGTCTGTGCCGCTGGCCTGGGGCGCGCGCGTATTGAATGCGTCGACAAAGCTCTGCATGCCCTGTTTCATAAAGAAGGGCCCGTAGATGGGTGAATTGAACGCAATGGGGACGGAAAAGGCTGCAGCGAGAACGAGCGTAGAGATCCATACGGCCTTGTCTCTTAGGATTAGTTTGAGAAGAAGTCGACAGTACATTTAGAAGCACCTACGTTCCTCAAAGAATTGTTAGATTAAAAGTAACAGACCGGATGAAGATACGTGCGACGGGGGCGAGGCGAATGGCTGAGCAGTATCGATATGCGGGTTCAACGGTATCACATTGGCCACATAGATTTTTAACTTGCATTTCTACCCGCCCTTTTCGTAGAGTCGCCGATACGTGCTTAGCGCACCCTCGGCGCGTCCGGCAGGCTTTGCGAAATGGGATCCAGGAGACTTCGGCGCAGCATCATCTTGCGGAATGCTTCTAATGAGCCTCCCATCCTTCAAAAACAGAATCTCATCGCACAGCCTATCGACCGAATCCAAGATGTGGGATGACATGATGATGCACGTACCAGAATCGGCCAGCTTCCTGAGAATCTCGGAATGCAAGTCCACCCTGCTGGGGTCGAGCACGTTCATGGGCTCATCTAATAGAAGGTACCGCGCGCCCGTCGCATACGCAATCGCCAGGGTAAGCTGCTGCTTCATGCCCTGGCTCAGAGTGCGGATCCTCATCTTCGCGAACTCGCCTATCTGCGTTTGTTCCACTATCTCTTCGATATCGCGAGCATGCGGCCACATATCGCAAACCATCTTGAGGTGATCTTCCGCACGCAATCCGGGATACAGCAGCGTCCCCTCACCAGGTGCATAGAAGATCATAGAACGGACCTCTCTCGCACCCGTACCCTGCACCTCATCCAGAACGATGCTCCCGTCCACGCGAGGACCCGGCAAACCTGCCATCGCACGCAGCAACGTCGTCTTTCCATGCCCGTTCGGAGCGACGAGACCGTAGACCGTACCCGGGGCAAACTCAGCGTTCACCGAATCTACGAGCACCTTCTTTCCATAAGAGATCGTCAGCGTTTGAAGGTCAATCATCGAGATCATCCCCTTTCGATCTTTGGAACACTCAGGCGCACCATCAACGGAGATACGGCGCCCAAGACCACCAGCAGAGCGCCCGATGCGCCGACGACCTCTCCAAAAGGCATCGCGTTCGTCCCTCGCCCAAGGAACCCAATCGTCCCCACCTGGGAAGCGGGATCAAACGAGGCGAATGGAGCCAGCAGCGCGACGCCCATGCCCACGCTTTCAACATGAGCGCTCAACGAACCCAACACCAAGAGAACCGCGCAAACCATTCCGGTGACAACGGGGTTGCGGCTAATCGCTGCTGTCAACGCAGCGACGACGGAAATCACGCCGTATGCCATGACCAGCAACGGAATACTGCACAACACCGCCTCCCCCACCATGGACGTTGTCGAAGCTCCCGCCCGAATGAGAGCGACGGGATACTCCGATCCACCCGCACCGTTCTTAATCACGGACACAACGACAGCGGGAACCATCGACACCAAAAGCAGCACCAAGCCAAGCAGGAGAGCCAGCGCAACAGCCGTCAGAAAACGCACATGCGCTGTTGCGGGGATCTGGAGAACCAGAAGGGAACGACACTGCAGGTGGGTACACGCGAGCGATGTGACAACCACGGGCAACAGCAAAAATAAGGAGGGAAGCGCTGCCTGGAGATACGAAAGGAGGATTAATGGGGGCATCTTCGTACTTAACTCGTAAACCTTGGGGTCCGGCAAGCTCGCGATCGACTCAAGCAGAAGGGCGCGCGCCTCCGCACGAGAAGGAGTCTCCGGCTCGATTCCGATCGATTGCAGGAGAGTCGCATCTGCCGCGCCCAGCTCACCTCGAGCGCGCTCGTACGTCGCAAGGCTTCGAAACCCCTCCGCAGGCATAGGCGCGTACACGAAACCCGAAAGAGCATCCCGCATGTCTTCCAGGGCCGCTTTGCCCTCGACGTCCATATTCGCAGCGTTCTGCTCTAGATACCGATCTATTGAACGGAGCTCCCCATCCCTATACCGAACAGCGGAAACGTTATCAGCGTCAGGAAACATCTCGACCAGAGCCGGGGCCAGCATCGTCGTCGACATTGCAATCGCGCATACGGCGAGGGTAGGAGAACGCAGGAGCAGTTTCCCCATCGTTCTTACGTATGCAACGGCGGAGGCACAAGCGCTCGAACGAGTTGCCGTTCTCGATGCAGTGAAGGAACCTCTCTCAAGACAAATCGGGGATATCGGGCACGCGCAGCCGCTCTTTCCAGCAACGCAAAGCAGGCTAATTGCCAGCACCTCGATCCCGATTGCGCATACGAGGGCAATCGCGCCACGCTCGAAGCAAAGTCCAGGCAGATTCACTATCTGCGTTGTCGGGTACGGGCTATAGGCGCCGACGGTCAACTCAGTGTTCGCATACGTAAGGGGATTCAACAGGGCGAACTCACGTAAAGCGATGGATCTTCCGTAATACCCGGGAACCATCGTCACCCCCATCAGGGCACATACGAACACGATTCCAAGCGTAGGGTTATTGGCAATCTTCACGGCAAGGTGAACGACAAGCGAGATGAACGCTGCCACCAAGAATTGCAAGATGGCCGTCTGCGCGAACACCAGCCAAGCCGGTTTGATAACCGGAGTCGCATATTGAATGTAGCCTATCGGATAGAACGGCGAGCCCGGGCCATTCTTCACAAGCGCGGCGATTATCCCTGGAAGATTGATGGCGAGGACGGCAAGCATTGCAAAAACACTCGCCCATACGCTCGATGCAACAAGTCTACCCAGCTCGCCCATCGGTGCCTGGATGATGAGCTTTTCACGTTTGTTAAGACGCGCGGCAAGGAACGAGACGGCAACGGCCGTTGCGACCCATAGCAAGTACTCCTTCGATCCGTCATAATAGGTGTACTCTCCATCCGATATCTGCAGAAACGGAAGTAGGGGAGAGAGCGGTGCCAAGATAAGACGTCCCGCGGCAAGAGGGTACAGAAGCGCGGGCATGCTTGATGAAGAGGTATAGACACCGTCCTCCCCCGCATTCACAAGCGCATCCGCATAGGATGCTGACAATTCCTGCTCAACACGGGTTATTCCCGACTCGAGGTATTCGACCCGTCCGTCGATGCCAGCCGCGCTCCTGAAGACGGGCAGAGCACAAAGAACCATCAACGCAACAACGACAACACAGAGCGACCTGGAGGAGAGAAGCGACCTAAAGATCGCCTTCGAGATTTTGAGCATATTCATCGCCAACCTTAACCTCATCCAGTCGGAACAGAGGGGCCGAACAAAATGCTCGGCCCTTATTACTTGCCGGCAAAGTCAATTTAACATAAACTGTTAAAAAGTAACCTGAGTTTTTAAATTCTTCGGAGGTTATTATGAGTTCCGACAATCGCACTCCCCGGCTTCATTCCTTCCGCATCGCATGTGCGATAGCCTCTGCGACCCTTTGCGCCACCGCCATCGCACAAGTGGCGTTCTCCTTAAAGCCAGCAATCAAAGTGCTCGACAACCCTGTAATTGCAGACTCCCCCGCGTATCCAGCCCTTGCGATCTCGACATTGGTCCCTGCCGTCATCGGTATCGCTACGACCATCCTCAGCGCCGTTCTCGTGTGGACGATCAAGAGCGGAGACCCCTTCAAGAAAGGGTCTGCGACATGCTTGAAGGTGCTCGGCATTCTCTTCGTTGTTCAAGCTGCCACCAGCCTCTACGCCGGCTCACTCAAAACCTCCGTTTCGATGTTTGGCGGCGAGGGGGCCGTCGGCGCCCAAGAGATCGCTTCATCATTCGATTGGACCTCTCTGGTTCTCGGCATCGTCCTGTTCATGCTTTCCCAGCTCTTCTTGTACGCCCGAGAGCTGTACCTCGACTCCGACGAGATTGCGTAAGGAAACGCCATGCCCGTAATTGTTCGCCTCGACAAGATCATGGCCGAGCGAAAGATTTCCTCGAACGAACTTGCCGAAAGGATTGGAACCACGCCCGTGAACCTGTCCCGTATTAAAAAAGGGCATATTCGCGGCATTCGCTTCAACACACTCGAGCAGCTATGCCTCGCCCTTCGTTGCCAACCCGGAGACCTTCTCGAAGTCATGAGCGAAGAGGATGCCCGAAAGGAGTTCGGACTCGATTGGTCCGCCGAGGATTAGAGGGCGGTCGTACTCGCCCTGCACACGGGGATGCGAATCGGCGAGGTCTGCGGCCTTCGGTGGTGCGATGTGGATTTCGAGACGGGCCTGATCTCGATCAGACACTCGGTGGCGTACGCGAAGGGAATGGGTTCGTTCATCAAGGACACCAAGACCCATGACGCCAGGGGTATCCCCATCGACCCGGTCGGCCTACTCCCCTTCCTGAAGGAGACCCACGAGATCGACTGCGGAAAGCTGCGCTTGCGCGGCCTTACCGGGGCGATCGAGATCGGGGGCTGCTACATCCTGTCGGAGCCGGGCGCGACCTTCGCGACGACAAGCTATATCCGCAGGGCGTTCAAGACGTTCTCGGAGACCAACGGCCTCATGGGCACCAACGACGAGCTGATCACGTTCCACGGCCTTCGCCACACGTTCGCAACGCAGTGGATCCGCCAAGGCGGCGATATCAAGGCGCTCCAATCGATCCTCGGCCACAAGGACGCCATGGCGACGCTCAACGTCTACGCCGACATCGAGCCCATCTCCAAAATCCATAACATGCTGCGCGCCACGCCGTGCCTTTGGCGCGGGCACCTCGGGCCGAGGGTCGATCCGGGTCCCATGTTCCAACAGAGGATCCAGGAGTCCATCGAGACGCTCCAGGCGTTCGGCTACGGCATCACCGAGCCGGACGACCGAAATATCGCCATACGCGACGTGAAGACGAACAGTTGGCTCTAGCTCACCGAGTACGCGGCAGTGCTGGGCCCATCTCGACTGAGGTCACGGTGGTCCGATAGGGGCGCCGCCCGCGGCATGCGCCGCGGAGCGGTATCCCCTACCGAAGGGCGGGGATGCCCTCCGCTTCCAGTTCGGAATCAGCCGTCGGAGGCGTTCGGCTGACTGCAGGAACGGCCTGTCCGCTCAATGTGTTCGGCTGAGATCGGAAATCAACCCAACACGAGCCGGACACGCGCCAGACGGCTCTTCCCCGTACGGCCTTCCCCCTTACGCTCATGTTGCAGGCATGTAACGCCGCAGCGAGCGCGCCTTTTTTGCGCCAGACAGGTACAATGATGAATACTGTACCGTAGCGGAGCGCCCCGCGCGCGCCGCAATCACGCGAAAGGGTTTCCCATGGCCGAGATCTCGTCCTCCCGTATCGTCATCACCGTCCTTGGCAAGAACCGCCCCGGCATCGTCGCCGGCGTCACCCGTGTCCTAGGCGAGGCCAACGTCGACATCCGCGACATCACGCAGTCCATTATCGAGGACATCTTCACCATGACCATGCTGGCCGATACCGCCGAGTCCAAGCTCGACTTCGCCGAGCTGCAGAAGGCGCTGGCCGAGGCCGGCGAGCTTTCGGGCGTCAACGTGTCCATCCAGCGCGAGGACGTCTTCAACTTTATGTACCGCCTGTAGCGAGCAAGCCGCTGGGGATAGCCTGACGCGCGCATGCCCATGCAAGTCACCCCGATGCGGCCCGGAGAGGAGCGCGCATGGCCTACGACGCCAAGAAAATCTATTACCGCTTCGATGACCACTTGAGCCGCCTGGTTCTGGATTACGAAGCAAGCCGCCAGATTTCGTCTGAGAGCGAAAACCTCTACCACGGCCTGCCGACCGACCCTTATGACGAGGGCCTGTTTGTCGAGCACAATGTCAAGCGCGGCCTGCGCAATGCCGACGGCTCGGGCGTGGTCGCGGGCCTCACTCGTATCTCGGATGTGCACGGTTACAACAAGGTCGACGGAAAGGTCGTGCCCGATCAGGGCAAGCTCACGCTTCGCGGCTACAGCATCGAGGATCTGGTCAACAATGCCCAGGCCGAAAATCGCTACGGCTACGAGGAAGTCGCCTATCTGCTTATCACGGGTTCGCTACCCAACAAGGAAGAGCTCGACGGCTTCTGCGAGCGCCTAGGTGCCTTTAGACATCTGAGCGACGAGTACGTCAAAGAGTTCCCCATGACCACGGTGTCGTCGAGCATCATGAACGTGCTCCAGCGCGCCGTGCTGCTGCTCTACGCCTTCGATGCCGAACCAGACGCGATCACGCCCGAGCACGAAATCGACGTCGCCATTTCCATGCTCGCACGTCTCCCGCGCATCGCCGCCTTCGCACACATGGCCTCGATCGCCAAGCTTCGCGGCTCCGAGGTTCACGTGCCGCACCCCACGCCCGGTCTCTCCACCGCCGAGACCATCCTACAGGTCCTGCGCGGCGGCATGGCGTTCACCCGCGATGAGGCCATGCTGCTCGACGTGATGCTCATGCTGCATGCCGAACACGGCGGCGGCAACAACTCCACGTTCGCCTGCCGCGTGCTGTCCTCTTCGGCCACCGACCCGTATTCTGCCTACGCTGCGGCTATCGGCTCGCTCAAGGGTCCGCGCCACGGTGGCGCCAACGCCAAGGTCGTGTCCATGCACGAGGACATCCGCGCGCATGTTTCCAACTGGGAGGACGAGGACGAGGTCGCGGCCTACCTGGGCAAGATCCTCGACAAGCAGGCCTTCGACGGCACCGGCCTCATCTACGGCATGGGCCACGCCGTCTACACGCTGAGCGACCCACGCGCCGAGGTATGCCGCCGTTACGCGCGCTCGCTGGCAGCCAAGAAGGACTTGGGCGAAGAGTTCGCACTCATCGAGCGCATTGAGCGCCTGGCACCCCAGGTCATGCGCGACCACGGCATGACCAAGCCCATCTGCGCCAACATCGACCTGTACACAGGCTTTATCTACAAGATGCTCGGCGTGCCCGAGACGCTTTTTACGCCGCTGTTCGCCGTCGCCCGCATGGCCGGCTGGTCGGCACACCGCATGGAAGAGCTCTTCTGCGCGCACCGCATCATCCGCCCCGCCTACCGCCCGGTTATCGAACCGCTGGAGTACAAGCCACTCGCCGACCGCTAGGACGCGGACCGATATAGATCTTGAGCGTGGCCAGGGCATCGCCGCCCTCGGCCACGCTTTTTATGCCAACAGAAAGGGCTGCATCAAATGATTGTGTTTTCCGATATGGACGGAACGCTGCTGACGAGTGATAAGCAGATGAGCGACGCCACCTGGGCGATGCTCGACGAGCTTGCGCGCCGCCGCATTGAGTTTGTACCCTGCACGGGACGCCCGCTGTCGGGCATCTTTGAGCCCATCCTCGCCCACCCCGCCGTACACTACGCGGTCTGCGCCAACGGTGCCAGCGTCTGGCAGCTCGACGACGGTACGCCCGCCGATGCCTCACGTGCTACGCGCATTTTGAGCCGACCGCTCGACCGCGCCATCGCCCACCGCGTCCATAGCATCGCCGCCGGCCACGATGTGACCTTCGATATCTTCGCGGACGGGCAGTGCTTCCTCCCCCGCTCGCTCTACACGCGCCTGGACGAATTCTGCGGCGGCGACCCCCACATCGCGGCTTCGCTCAAGCGCACACGAACACCGATCAACATGGATATCGACAGCAAGATCGACAAGGTCGAGACACTCGAACGCATCGCCATGTACTGGCACAACCCGGCCGATCGCGACGCCATCGCGGCGGAGCTCGACACGCTCGAAGGCATTGAGGTCACGCGTTCGTACGCCATGAATATCGAGGTCATGGGTGAGGGCGCCACCAAGGGGACGGCCCTCACGTGGCTCTGCGAGCACCTGGGCGAGCGTCTCGCCGACGCCTGGGCGTTCGGCGACAACATCAACGACATCCCCATGCTGCAGGCAGCGGGCCACGGCATGGCCATGATCAACGCCGAGCCCGAAGACCGCGAGGCCGCCGACGCCATCACCGAATACGACAACGACCACGACGGCGTCGCCCGCACCATCATGGACGCCCTCGCCTAGTCATTGGCCAGTCACTGGGGATGTTCTTAAATGACTAGTCGTTGGGGACACTCTTCGCAAAAAGCTGCAAGGACTGTCCCCCACTGTCGGCAGAAAAGGAACGTCCCCATCTGCCGGATTAGGAGAGACTCTCCAGCACGCGACGGAGCTCCTGCTGGACGGCGTGGTCGCGGTTACGACCCACCACGCGATCGGCCACCGCCTTGAGCGCGGGGCGCGCGTTTTCCATCGCGCAGCCCGTACCGACAAAGCGAATGATCTCGTAGTCGTTCATCGAGTCGCCAAACGCCATGACCTCGTCGCGTCCAATGCCGTAATGCTCCGCGAGCTGTGCGATGCCCGAGGCCTTCGACACACCAGGCTGCATGGCATCGATCCACGCGTTGCCCGAAGGCGCAAAAGTAAAGAGCTGACCAAGTTCGCGCTGCAGTACGTAAGCGCTGTCCATAACGGCACCGTCATCGCAAAAGATACTCGCCTTGATGATATTTACGCTGGGATCGGGCAGCTCCCAAATGCGCTCGGCATTGGGAAGGTCCTTATCGACCTCGCGCACGAACTTGCACTCGTCATCGAGCAAAAAGGACTTGGTTCGGTCAAAGAGCGCAAGATGCAGATTGGGAAACGTCGCGACTGCTTGGGCGAGCTTTCGAATCGCCAGGTGCGAATACACCTCGCGGTCCACCATCTTGCCGTCGGCGTAGACCTGGGCGCCGTTAGCGGCGACAAAGTCCATCTTGTCGCGAACGGGCGCAAAGAACTCGCACAGGCGATCGTAGCGACGACCTGACGATGCGGCGAAATGCACGCCATGCTCGTGTAGCGCCAGAATCAGTTCGTAGGTCTCGGGAGGCACCTGGCCGTTTTCGTCAAGCAGTGTGCCGTCCATATCGGATGCAATCAGTTTAAACATAGAAAAGCTCCCTTCGGGCTTGTTGGAATCGAACGTGTATCCGATTCCAACGTACCCAAAGGGAGCTCAAATAAGACTCCGCGGGCGTAAACGTTACAAGGACCTGGCAAATAGCTCACACATGCCAGAGGTCCTACGGTCGCGGCGTCAGGCGACACGCCATCCCGACGGCCAGTCGTTTAAAAACGTCCCCGATGACTAGTCGGCGTAGGTGAAGGTCGTGACGTCGAACATGCCCTCGGGGCGGATGCGGAGCGTCGGGATGACCGGCAGGGGCAGGAAGATGATGCCCATGATGGGGTCGAGCGGCGGCTCAATACCCATGGCGCGCGCCTTGACCATAAAGTCGTCGTGCTGCGCAGCAACGTCCTCGGCCGTGCCTTCGCTCATAAGACCACCGAGCGCCAGCGGAATGCGCGCCACGACCTCGCCGTTGCGCACCAGCACGTGACCACCTTGGCCCACGGCCTCAACGGCGGCCATCATATCGGCGGCGTTGTCGCCCACCACGCACACGTTGTGCGAGTCGTGGCCGATCGTAGAGGCAATGGCGCCACCCGTGATGGTGAAACCGCGCACCCAGCCGCGACCGATGTGCTTGCCAACAAGACCCAGGCCCGCAGGACCATCGCCGTCGGCGCCCTCGGCTTGCAGCGACACGCCGCGGCCGTGACGCTCGATCAGCATAATGCGGCGCAAGTCCTCGTCAGTCTCGGGACGAACCATGCCCGTGATGGCCTTGCCCGGCACCACGTCAATCACGGCCTCGCCCGGCTTAAAGGCATAGTCGAATACGTCGAGCGAAAGATTCGGCAGCTTAACGGAGGCGCGCAGCTCATCGGCAAGGGCCGCAACCTCGGCCATCTCGGGTGCGATCTCGCCCACAAAGGTGCCGTCCTGCGCCACCAGGGCACCGGCGGCATATACGCGATGCGGAGCCGCGGCAAACGTCAGGTCGTTGAGCACCAGCAGGTCGGCACGCTTGCCCGGGGCAATCGCACCGCGGAGCTCGTGCGGGTCGCGGCAGCCGTGATCCAGGCCAAACGCCTCGGCCGTGGAGAGGGACGCCATGGAGATGGCGACCACCGGGTCGATACCGGCCTCAATCGCCACGCGGCAGGCATTGTCGATCATGCCGGTTGCAAGCGCATCGGAAGGGGCACAGTCGTCAGTCGCAAAGCAGCAGCGGCGGGCGCGCGCTGGATTCTCCAGCAGCATCGGGGACAAATTGGCCAGGTCGTGGCTGCACGTGCCCTCACGCAGCATCACGTACATGCCGCGGGATAGCTTGTCGAGCGCCTCCTCGGGAATCGTCGACTCGTGGTCGGCGATAATGCCCGCTGCGGCATAGGCGTTGAGGTCCTTTCCGGCAACGAGCGGCGCGTGGCCGTCAACCTGCTTGGACGGCGTCTGGTTGGCAGCATCGATGCGAGCGCAGGTCTCGGGGTCGGCCATAAAGACGCCCGGCAGGTTCATCATTTCGCCCAGACCAAAGACATCGCCCGGATGCTCGGCAAAAAACGCCTGCATATCGGCAGCCGAAATAACGGCACCGGCCTGCTCGTCGGGCAGCGCGGGCACGCACGAAGGCATCATGTACTTGATGGAGATGGGTGCGCGGCGGCCGTCCTCGATCATAAAGCGCAAGCCGTCGAGACCGGCAACATTGGCAATCTCGTGGCTGTCGGCAATGGCGGTGGTAGTACCGCGCGTCGCGGCCATGCGAGCATACTCGGCGGGACGGATGTTCGAAGACTCGATATGCAGATGCCCATCAATAAAACCGGGAGCGAGATAGCGACCCTGGCAGTCGATGACCTCAGTTGCCTCGTAGGTGCCAGCGGCATCGTCGCGACCATCGTAGAGCACGCCGACGATCACACCGTCCTTGACGGCAACGCTACCGGGCGCCACACGCTGGCCATACACGTCGACGATCTGCGCATTGGTAAACAGCGTGTCGACGGGCACGCGGCCCTCGGCGGCCTCGATCACAGTCCTCATGACCTCAACGGACATACATACTCCTTTAACCGTAGAAAAAGGCTGCGGAGCGGACAGGCCTTCACCGCAGCAAACCAATAGCCATTGTATGCCCAAACGATGGGTCAACAATACGCCTCTCCGCTTAACGGCACACGCCGCTTGGCGCAATGGGGGCAGGTTACTTTGCACCGATGACAAGGAGTGCCCCAAAGTGCCGGCACAAAAGGAACGTCCCCAAGTGCCAACCACGGAAGCGCCGATGTTTTGGCAACGACAGCGAGCGGGCCGCATTTGAGACAAGGTGACGTGAAACGAAAGGGCGCTGACCTTCTGGTCGCGCCCTTGAAGTTGAACGTCAGATTGTCCAAATGCGGCCCGCGCAGCGTCGAGTCGTTACGCGGTTTGGTAAAACCGCGTAACTAAACCAACTTAAAGCCCTTGCGCTTGCCTACGGAGAGGGTGTCGCCCAGCTTTAGGGCACTAGGGTCGATGTTGTAGCTCTTGGGAGCCACGGCCTTGCCGTTGATCTTGACACCGCCGCCGTCGATATCGCGACGAGCCTGGCCGGCGCTCGCCGAAAGACCCAAGTCCTTGAGCAGGCCGGCGAGGTAGATCTGGCCCTCGTCGTTAACAGTCAGCTCAACGTGCTTCTCGGGGAAGTCGGCGAGCTGGCCCTCCTTGAACACGCGGTCGAACTCGGCCTGAGCCTCGTCGCCGGCACCGGCGCCGTGGTAGGTGTCGCACAGGTCGCGGCCCAGAGCGCGCTTGAGCTCGTAGGGGTCGGCAGAACCATCGGCCAGGGCGGCGTCGATCTTGTCGACCTCGGCCGGGGTGAGCGAGCTGGCCAGACGATAGTACTTGCCGATCATCTCGTCGGGGATGGACATGGTCTTGCCGAACATATCCTTGGGGGCGTCGGTCAGGCCGATGTAGTTGCCATAGGACTTGGACATCTTACGAACGCCATCGGTGCCCTCGAGCAGCGGCATGGTGAGCGCGATCTGGGGCTCCATACCCATCTTCTCCATGAGCTCACGGCCGGCGAGCAGGTTGAAGAGCTGATCGGTGCCGCCCATCTCCACGTCGGCCTTGATCTGCACAGAGTCGAAAGCCTGCATCACGGGATACAGGAACTCATGCAGGGCGATCGGCGTCTGAGACTGGTAGCGCTTGGTAAAGTCGTCGCGCTCAAGAATGCGGGCAACGGTGAACTTGGAGCACACCTGCAGCAGGCCGGCCAGATCCATCGAAAGGATCCAATCGCCGTTGTGCACGATGGTGGTCTTCTCGGGGTCCAGGATCTTCATGGCCTGGCTCACGTAGGTCTCGGCGTTGGCCTCGATCTGCTCCTGCGAA
Organism: uncultured Collinsella sp.; assembly: GCA_965147105.1. Classification (GTDB taxonomy): domain Bacteria; phylum Actinomycetota; class Coriobacteriia; order Coriobacteriales; family Coriobacteriaceae; genus Collinsella. The sequence continues at coordinate 197,733 of CBCTIZ010000001.1, forward strand.
AGCTGCGGACGCGTGGAGTTCTTGCCCGAGGGGTCACCAATCAACGCGGTACCGTTGCCGATGATGAGGGTGACGTTGTGGCCCAGGTCCTGGAACTGGCGCATCTTGCGCAGCGGCACGGCATGGCCCAGGTGCAGGTCGGGGCTGGTGGGGTCGACGCCGAGCTTGATGTTGAGGGGCTCGCCCTTCTCAAGCTTCTTGCGAAGGTCGGCCTCGGGAACGATCTGCGCGGCGCCCGAGGTGATGATACGCATTTGCTCGTCAACAGACAGCATTGGGTATCCTCCTTTTGCTATAGCACCCTCGCCGAAAACGGCGGTGCTGGAAGTCCATAAACTCTCTTATGATAACAAACTGACGCGACGCGGCACCTACGACAGGAAAATCCTCGTCCTGCCGCATGCGTCAATGGCAACTGGCAGACGTGTACCGTCACGCTCAACCAGATAGCGTACCTGCCGACGACGCAAGCAGTCGCGGCAACGGACCTGTCCCGTCGCATCGGTGGCGCAGACGCCCTCGGCGGTCAGCAGGCAGTGCTCGCACACCATAAGCTCGGGACGGTCGGCGTCGACCGGACCAAAGACGCCGGGTTCAGCAGCCAGTTCGGCAATACGCTCCGCATCATTGCCGAGCAACTCGGCCGGCAAGTACACCCGCCCCGCACCGAGTCCGCGCAGCCAGGTAAGCGTGGCCCGATTCGCGCAGAACACCGGCGCCGCCACGTCAAATGTCACGCCCAGCTCGCGAGCGATCACCACCTGTCCCAGGTTGCGGCAGACGACGCACCCGGCACGCTGCATCAGTGAGCGGGTCCGGTCAGCGTCACCCGTGCGGCACACTTCGTCAAGCACCACAACGGCGTCGGACAAATCGAGTTCTCCGCGCGGGTCGGCATCCATCAGCTGCCAAGCAAAAACCATGCGAGCGGGAACCGCGCACTCCACCAACTCCGTCGACGCACCACCATCCACCGCAACGCCCTCAAAGGGCAGCACCTCAACGGCACGCGCAACGGGCGCAATCGCATCCGCCTCGGCCCGCATGCGCTCCAACACCGCCGCCGTCTGATCCAACACGCCGGCGCTGCGAATCAGGTATACCTCGCAGCCCGCGTCCACCTTACGCTTGCAATGCACGACGACGCGCTTCCCCGCTGCGGCATCCACCGGGCAGGGCACCTGCGGCCAGCGCTTGGGCACATCGGGACGCGCGTCGACACCCGGATAGAACCGAATCTCGAGCGTGTCACCCGCCGCCACGGCGGCGTCGAGCTCAACGGTCACCTCTTCGTGGCCCACAGCGACCAAGCGCCCCACGCGCACGCCCTGGTTAATTGCGCGCTCAAAGCTCATCAGCTCGGCACCCGAACGCCCTCGCAGGTACGCATCGGTAAACCCACGGTTAAACGACCTTCCCAGCTCGCGCTCAAGCTCTTCCACGGCACCGGGGCCCCACGCGCCGTCGCACAGCATATCGAGTGCCCGGCGCCACACCCGCACCACGTTGAATACGTAATCGGGGTTCTTCATGCGCCCCTCGATCTTGAGCGACGCCACGCCGGCATCTACAAGCTCGGGCAGATGCGCAATACCCAGATAGTCGCGCGGGCACAGCAGGCGATCTCCCTCGACAGCAACAACACTCTGCCCCGCCTCGTCCACTAGGTCGTACGCCAGACGGCACGGCTGTGTGCAGTCGCCGCGCATCGCCGAGCGCCCACGCCGCAGGGCCGAGAACTCGCACGCCCCCGAATAGCCGATGCAAATCGCACCGTGGCAGAATACCTCGATGGGCACGCCCGTGGCACATAGCGCCGCAATCTCGTCGACCGTCAGCTCGCGTGCCGTCGTCACGCGCTCGACCCCCAGCTCGTCGGTGGCAAGCCGCACGGCACCCTCGCTATGAGCGCCCGCCTGCGTGGACAGGTGAATCTCGACCCCGGGAATCGCCGCGCGCAGCGCGCAGGCCAACCCGGCATCGGCCACAATCAGAGCATCGGCGCCCAGCTCCAGTGCATGAGCTCCCAGCGCCACCGCGTCGGACAGCTCATCGTCAAACACGAACACGTTGAGCGTTACGTACACACGCACGCCATGAGCATGCGCCACGGCACAACCGCGCGCAAACTCGTCATCCGTAAAACCATGCGCGCTCACGCGGGCGTTAAAGCCGCCCAACCCCGCATAGATGGCATCGGCACCCGCGGCGATGGCCGCAAGCATCTGGTCGAGCCCGCCCGCCGGCGCCAGCAGCTCGGGCAGCGCCGCACCGGCAGCATCCAATCCAGTCTCGTATTGTCCGCTCGGCCCCATCGCCCGAATCGCCATCGGCAAACTCCTTACCAAGGTATGCATTCACTCTGAAAAATGCCGTCTTCCAGCATACACGAGGCCTCGCGCGCCCCGTTTGGTTTATCGTGTAATAACTTATGTCCATCCTGCCTCGACGACACATCCGCCGTCGGGCACGACATACCTGGAGGTCAATATATGGGTCCTCGCCAACGACAGGGACGCAGCCGTTCAAAGACGCATGCCCTGCCCATAATCCTGCTCTCGTTTTTGGGCTTTCTGCTGATTGCGGGCGTGGCGTTTGGCATCGGCATGGTCGGCAACGTCAACCGCTGGCTGTCCGATCTGCCCGACTACACCGACGCCAACGCGTATCTGGTGAGCGAGCCCACCGAGATCGTCGACTGCAACGGCAACAAGATCGCGAGCTTCTACACGCAAAACCGCAAGTCCATCACCAAGGACGAGGTCTCCCCCTACGTGCTGCAGGGCACCGTTGACGTCGAGGACGAGCGCTTCTACGAGCACGGCGGTATCGACCTGTGGGGTATCGCGCGTGCTGCGGTGGCAACCCTCGGCGGCGGGCACGAAGGCGCCTCGACTATCACCCAGCAGCTGGTGCGCAACACCATCCTGCAGGAGGAGCAGTTCGACTCGACCATCGAGCGTAAGGTGCGCGAGGCCTACATCGCCGTCAAGATGGAGGACATGTACTCCAAAGACGAGATCCTCATGATGTACCTCAACACCATCTATTACGGCCACGGTGCCTACGGCATCGAGGCCGCAGCCGAGACCTATCTGTCCAAGAGCGCCGCCGATCTCACCCTCAGCGAGGCCGCGCTGCTCATCGGCCTTCCCAACTCGCCCTCGCAGTACGACCCCACGGTCAACCCCGACCTAGCGCTGTCCCGTCGCAACAAGGTCCTCGACAACATGTTGCGCCTGGGCCACATCACGCAGGAGGAACACGATGCCGCACAGGCCGAGCCCATCACCCTCAACGTGACCGAGATTTCGGGCAGCGGCGTCGACGTATACTCGCAGCCCTACTTTGTCGCCTATGTTAAGCAGCTGCTGGAGCAGGAGTTCTCGACCGACGTGCTCTTTAAGGGCGGCCTGACCGTCAAGACCACCATCGACCCCACGATGCAGCAGGTGGCAGAGAATGCCGTTCGCGAGCAGCTCGACACGCTCTCGCTCGACGGCCTGGACATGGGCATGGTCGTCGTCGATCCCAAGACCGGCTACATCAAGTGCATGGTGGGCGGCTACGACTACAACGCCGACGAGAACCACGTAAACCATGCCACGGCCAAGCGTCCCGTCGGCTCCACCTTTAAGGCCTTTACACTGGCAACTGCCATCCAAAACGGCATGAACCCCAACGTCACCCTCAACTGCAACTCGCCGCTCAAGGCCAAGGGCACCACGACCGAGGTCCAAAACTACGCCAAGCATAGCTATGGCAACATCACGCTTAAGCAGGCGACGGCATACTCCTCCAACACCGGCTACATCCAGGTGGCGGAAGCCGTCGGCAACAGCAAGATCATCTCGCTCGTCAAAAAGCTCGGCATCGACCCCGCCAAGGACAACATCGAGGACGTTCCCGTCATGACGCTCGGCACCGGCTCGATCTCGCCGCTCGAGATGGCCGCCGCCTACGCGACGTTTGCCAACGGCGGCTACTATCGCCAGCCGATCGCCATCACCGAGATTGACTCTCGTACCGGTTCGGTGCTGTACCAGCACACCGACAATCCCTCACAGGTGCTTACCGAGGGCGAGGCCGCCGCGGTCACCGATGTTCTGTCCGGCGTCATGCAGGGCGGCGGTACGGGTGCTGCCGGTGCCCTGAGCGTCAACCAGCCCTATGCCGGCAAGACGGGCACCACCGACAACACCACCAACCTGTGGTTCTGCGGCTATACCCCGCAGCTGGCGTGCGCCCTGTGGACCGGCTATTCCGCGGGCGAGATCCCCATCCAAAAATACGGCACAGACCTGCTGGGCGACAGCACCAACCTGCCTGTCTTTAAGCGGTTTATGAACACCGTTCTGACCGGTACCGAGCGCGAGGAGTTTGCGACCGGAACGGCGCCCACCTACAAGAACAACAGCGTCTGGAAGTTCTACGGCACCAACAACTCCAAGAAGACGGAGAACGACGACAAGGACGAGAACGAGGACGAAGAGGAAACCACCACAACGACTACCACGACGACCACGACCACCGAGACCACGGGCGACGACACCACCGGCGGCACCGGTACGACCGGTGGCTCGACGGGCGGCTCCACTGGTGGTTCGACCGGCGGCGATGGCGGCACGCCTACGCCTACGCCTACGCCTACGCCTACGCCCACTCCCGACCCCTCGCCCACGCCTGACGATACGGTCGGCTAGAAATCATCCGGCCATAAGCAACAAGGCCCCCGAGCAGCCTATTGAACTGCTCGGGGGCCTTTTAGTTTGAAGCGACCTGGTGGGCGGTCTTTATACCGGCGAACAAAAAAGGGGGGTACCGACCAACGTCGATACCCCTTACAAACCACTATGTCAGCGCGCACGGTGCCGAGCGCACGACCCGCACGCCTACTTGCGAGAATTGCTCAGCTTATTGATCAGCGCCTCGAGACGCTCGCCGTCCTCGGCCGTCTGGGCAATAACCAAAATCGTATCGTTGCCGGCAAGCGAGCCAAGCACATCGGGCAACTCTGCCGCATCAACGGCGGCGGCGATACCGGAAGCCGTACCAGGCTGAGCCTTGATCATAACCAGATTATCGGTGCGCAGAACGCCCGTTACGAGCTCGGAAACCATACGCTGCAGGTGCAGGTCCTCTGCCAGAACATAGATGCCCTCAGGGAGCTTACGCAGCCCCATATCGGCAATATCGCGAGAGACAGTCGCCTGCGTGCAATCAAAGCCCATAGCGCGGAGCTCATCGACCAGCACTCGCTGCGTGCGGACGTCCTTATTGCGCACAATATCTCTAATGGCATCCTGGCGCCCATTGCGTTTTTTAGCCATACAAACCCTCTCTCCAAAAGATGGCGGAGACAATCAATCAGTGATTGAATAGTTTAACGCTATTTGAAGGCTTTTGTGTATAAGAACGCATTTCGAAACAATTCTATGCAAGTTTGTTTCGTAATGAGCCGTTTAGGCGGTTTTTGCGCCCGTCCGGTTAAGAAAAGCTGCCAGATGCGTACACATCACGCATCGCGCGGGCTTGGCGCTGGCAATCGGCCCAAACAACAGACCGAGCCCCCGATGGTTATCCTTGAGCGCGGCGACCATTTGACGGGTTCGAGGCGCATCGAGCATATCACGCATGCGGGCGGAACGCTCGATTGACGACACCCCATGCGGGCTCAGACACAAATTCTCGATGCAGGCGACCAGTCCGGCAAAGTAGAACTTTTGGCTTGCCAGCTTGAGCCGACCACCGCTATCTGCTTCCGAGAGTGAGTCAGCAAGCTCGTCGAGCGCTCGGGTGTCATCGGATACCTTGGCATACATGGTGGGATCAAAGGCATCTGTAAGCTTAGGTGCCGCCGCGTGGAAACAAGCATCGCCGCAGCCGGACACGCATCGTGCCTGCGAAAGCGCGCATGCCATAAACCCAACTGTGCGAAACACCTTGTCGCACAAAAGGCATGCCTCAAACAGCGAGCGGCTGTACATCACGCCAGAGGTCTGAACGACAAGGCCGCCTAAAATCAACTGGGGCAGCCCGGTCACCATCGAGGATTTGCTATCGATGGAAATATGAGCAGCATCCAAGACGCGCGAATGGCGCTCTCGATGTGCATCATAGCGGTCGAGCGACACCGTGGGGAGCACTATGTCTGCCGTAGTATCGCACGCGATATTGACCATCTTGGAAAGGGACTGCGGAGCAAACCACTCATCGGCGTTCATAGCGATGATTTGAGAGCCGCGCGAGGCAGCAAAACCGGCACGAAGACAAGCGCCGCGCTTCGCGTCCTCGACGTCAATCAAATCAATATGAATGTCCCTGTCGGCAGCAACTTGAAGCGAATGGCGCACACCGGGCGCAGCATCGCGACAGACAACGACAATCTGCAAATCGTAGAGGTCTTGGTTCTGGATACTCTCGAGCGCACGCATCGCATAGCTGGGCGAACCTTCTACCACAAGGATCACCGAAAGTCGCGGATGCGAGCCACGTCGAACCAAGTTATCCGTCCTCTCGACAGCAGTGAATCAAACTGTCGTTCATGGTACACCCCGGCAATAAAAGCAATGAGACACCGGTTGTATTGCACGCCAAGAACAGATGTTGCACACGCGCAGCCCACAGATGACAGGTGCCGACGCACGACGCGCCGAGCCCTCCCCTAGTCGAGCACGACAAGCTCGGCGGGATCGTAATCCACGCCCATAAACGTAAGGCCGCAGGCAGGAGCCGTGGGGCCCGCAGCGGTACGGTCGCAAGCATCGATGACCTCGCGCATCCACTCGGGTTCACGGCGATGCATGCCAATCTCGACAAGCGTGCCCACGATCGTGCGGACCATCGAATGCAGAAACGCATTGCCCTCGATGGTAAACGTCAGGATGTCCTCGCCAAACGCAACCTCATGGCCAAACTCGGCCCGCATCACGCAGCGGTGCGTAGGCTTGCCCACGGCAGAGGCGACCTTGCAAAAGCTCTTAAAGTCCTGCTCACCCAAAAGCGCGGGACAGGCCGCAGACATGGCCTCGACGTCCAAGGGATAGCGATGCCACCACACGGCACCACGGGACAGCACGGGGCGCGCATCGCGATCGGCAATACGGTACGTATACGTACGGGAACGCGCGTCAAAGCGTGCAGAAAAGCCCTTACGGGCCCTGTAGACCTCGTTTATGGCGATATCTTTAGGCAGCAGGGCATCCATAGCCCGCAGCCACCTACGGCGCGTAAGGGCGAGCTCAGCGTCCGTTACGGGCACGCTGATGTACTGAGCCACGGCATGCACGCCGGCATCGGTACGACCTGCGCACGTCAGATCGATCGGACGGCGAAGCAGCGTCTCGATGGCTCGACGCAGCTCACCCGCAACCGTCGTCTGTCCCGGCTGCTCGGCAAATCCGCTATACGACGAGCCATCATAGGCCACGCGAAATACGAGCGTGGCGTCAAGCTCGGAAATCGAATTGAAATCAGACGGCGCAGTCATGGGCGCTCCCAACAAACAAGTAACGGTATCGCGACAAAAAAAGAGGGGTACGCGAACGTACCCCTCGAATATAGCCTATGCAGACGGAATGTCTACTCAGCGGTCTCCTCAGCAGGAGCCTCCTCGACAGCCTCGACCTTCTTGGGAGCAGCGGTCTTCTTGGGGGCCGGAGCAGCCTTCTTGGCCTTAGGCGTGCAAGGCTCGGTGACGAGCTCCATGATAACGATGGGAGCGTTGTCGCCCTTACGGTTACCGAGCTTCATGATGCGGGTGTAACCGCCGTTGCGGTCCTGCCACATGCCCTGGGCAGCCTTGTCGAAGATCTCGGCAACGAGCTGCTTATCGCCGAGCTTGGCGATAGCCAGACGACGAGAGTGCAGGTCGCCCTTCTTGGCCCAAGTGATGATCGGGTCGACGACCGAACGCAGCGCCTTAGCGCGGGTCTCGGTGGTCTTGATGCGGTCGTTCTCGAAGAGGGCCTTAGCAAGGCTCTTCTTCATGGCCTTGGTGTGGCTCGCATCGGTGCCGAGCTTCAGGCCCTTCTTAACGTTGTGACGCATGGTCTAGTTTCTCCTCAAATATGCGAAGCATTAAGCCTTCAGGCTCAGGCCCATGGACTCAAGCTTGTCCTTCACTTCCTCGATCGACTTAACACCGAAGTTACGGATGTTGAGCAGATCGTTCTCCGAGAACTCAACGAGCTGACGGACCGAGTGAATGCTGGCGCGCTTAAGGCAGTTGTAGGAACGGACGGAAAGGTCCAGATCCTCGATCTGCTTGTCCAGCTCGGCGTTGTCGTTGGTGACCTCGGGAGCGAAGATCGAAGCCTCCTCCTCGACCTCGGGGGTCTCGGCAAGGTTCATAAAGGCGGCCATATGCTGGTTGATGATATTGGCAGCCTGGACCACGGCGTCGCGCGGGGCGATGGAGCCGTTGGTCTCGATCTCGAGGACAAGGCGGTCGTAGTCGGTGTGCTGACCGACACGACAAGCCTCAACGAGCTTGGCGCAACGGGAAACCGGCGAGTACAGCGAGTCGACATGGATCACACCGATGGGATCGTTATCGCGCTTGTTGGCCTCGCCAGAAACATAGCCGCGGCCATAGCCGATGCGCATGCTCATGGTGAGATGGCCACCCTCGGTGAGCGTAGCGATGTGCTGCTCGGGGTTGACCAGCTCAAACTCGGACGGAATAAAGAAGTCCGCACCGGTGACCTCGCAGGGGCCGTCAACCGAGATGGTGGCGGTCGCCTCGTCGGTCGTGCCGAGAGCCCTGAAGACAAGACCCTTGACATTCAGGACGATGTCGGTGACATCCTCGACCATGTTAGGGATGGTCATGAACTCGTGCTGCGCACCATCGATCTGAATAGCCTCGACAGCGGCACCCTCGAGCGAGGACAGAAGAACGCGACGAAGGGAGTTACCCAGCGTATCGCCGTAACCACGCTCGAGCGGCTCGACGGAGACACGAGCAGACGTCTCGTTGATCTCTTCGACCTGAACCTGAGGCCTAATGAATTCTGACATGTATTACCTCCAGCCTCAGCAGCCCGGATGGACTACTTAGAGTAGAGCTCGACGATGAGCTGCTCGTTGATATCACCGCTGATCTGCTCACGCGTCGGCAGAGCGAGCACGTTACCAGACAGCTTCTCGATATCGACCTCGAGCCAGCCAGGAACCTCAAAGCGCTCGGAGGAAATCAGGGCCTCCTTGATGGGGAGGAGGTCACGGAACTTCTCGCCGACAGCGACGACGTCGCCGGCCTTGACGCGGTAGGACGGGATGTCCACGCGCTTGCCGTTCACGGTGAAGTGACCATGACGGACGGACTGACGAGCCTCTTTGCGGGTGCGGGCGAAGCCAAGACGGAAGACGACGTTGTCGAGGCGAGACTCAAGGATGATCATGAGGTTCTCACCGGTGACGCCGTTCATCTTGCGGGCCTTGTTGAAGTAGCCGTGGAACTGCTTCTCCAGAACGCCATAGATGAACTTGACCTTCTGCTTCTCGCGCAGCTGCATGCCGTACTCAGATTCCTTGCGACGGCGCTTGGGCTGACGGATAGATTCCTTCTTGCTGCTGTAACCGAGCTCAGCGGGATCGATCCCGAGCTGACGGCAGCGCTTAAGAACAGGAGTCCTGTCGATTGCCATATTGATACGATCCTTTCAGTTACACGCGGCGACGCTTCTTGGGGCGGCAGCCGTTGTGCGGAATGGGGGTCTTGTCCTGGATGCTCGAGACCTCGAGGCCAGCAGCCTGGAGGGAGCGGATGGCGGTCTCACGACCGGAGCCGGGGCCCTTGACGAAGACGGAAACCTTCTTCATACCGTGCTCCATGGCCTGCTTGGCAGCAGCCTCGGCAGCCATCTGGGCAGCGAACGGCGTGGACTTACGGGAGCCCTTGAAGCCCACCTGGCCAGCCGACTTCCAGGAAATGACGTTGCCCTGGGGATCGGTGATCGAAACGATCGTGTTGTTGAACGTAGAACGAATGTGAGCCTGGCCCACGGAAATGTTCTTACGGTCCGCGCGCTTCAGACGGGCAGCGCGAACGTTCTTCTTAGCAGTAGCCATCTATCTAGCGCTCCTTATTTCTTCTTCTTAGCACCGATCTGACGCTTCGGGCCCTTGCGGGTACGAGCGTTAGTGTGGGTGCGCTGACCGCGGACCGGGAGGCCCTTGCGGTGACGAAGGCCGCGGTTGCAGCCGATGTCCATAAGGCGCTTGACGTTCTGGTTGCGCTCACGGCGGAGGTCGCCCTCAACCATGATCTGGTTCTTATCGATATAATCGCGGATGGCGTTAACCTCATCCTCGGTGAGGTCCTTAACGCGCGTATCCACGTTAACGTTGCACTCGACGCAAATCTTCGTCGCAGTGGTGCGGCCGATGCCGTAAATGTAGGTCAGACCGATCTCAACGCGCTTCTCACGCGGGAGGTCGACACCATTAATACGGGCCAACGTAGTCTCCTCTCTTAACCCTGACGCTGCTTATGACGGGGGTTCTCGCAAATGACGAGGACCTTGCCATGGCGCCTAATGATTTTGCACTTATCGCACATCTTCTTGACCGAAGGACGTACCTTCATCGTTCTTCCTTTCGGTAGCGCTCAAACTACTTCCCTACTATCTACTCGCCCAGCCGCAGGCGTTTAAAACTATGGCTGGTCTTCACACACAATCCGACCGTAGGTTGAGCTAAGCCTGCAGTCGGAAATGGAGTGCGTGTATGCGTGCCGCTATTTGTAGCGATAGGTGATGCGGCCGCGGGTCAGGTCGTACGGGGAAAGCTCCACGACAACCCTGTCACCGGGGAGAATGCGGATGTAATTCATTCGGATCTTGCCAGAAATGTTGCACAGAACCGAATGACCGTTCTCGAGCTCGACCTTAAACATGGCGTTGGGCAGCGGCTCTTTTACCGTACCCTCGAGCTCAATTGCGTCTTCCTTCTTCACAAGCAATCATCTTTCTCTAGAAAACGACAGCGATTGAGTATTCTACAACACGTATGCACGCATCGTAATAACTTCGTAATGGCTCCACAACTAAGTGGAACTTGTTACATTTCTCCGCCTTGGAGCGAACACCAAGCACCTTGGGCATCCGTGGTGAGAATCACCGGACCGTCATTGGTAATGGCGACGGTGTTCTCGTAGTGCGCGGCGGGCAGGTGGTCGTTGGTCGTAACAATCCAACCGTCGGAGCCCGTGCTTACATGGTTGGAACCCATCGTAACCATCGGCTCGATGGCAATGACCATGCCGGCCTGGAGGCGAACGCCCCTCCCCTTCTTTCCATAGTTAGGAACGTTGGGGTCCTCGTGCATCACGCGGCCAATGCCATGGCCAACATAATCACGAAGCACGCCATAACCGTGAGACTCGGCGAGGGACTGAACGGCATAACCGACGTCCCCGATATGGTTACCGGGAACAGCCTGCTCGATGGCAGCCTTAAGGCAATCGCGCGTGACCTCACACAAAACCTTGGCTTCGGGCGTGGGGGTGCCGACGAAAAACGTCCATGCGTTATCGCCGACCCAACCGTCGACAACGGCTCCCGTATCGATGGAGATGATATCGCCATCGCGCAGGATCATGTCAGGGTTGGGAATACCGTGGACCACGGCATCGTTGATCGATGCGCAAATGGTCCCCGGGAACCCGCCGTAACCCTTAAAGGCAGGGGTGCCGCCATGCATGCGGATAATCTGCTCCGCGAGCTGATCGAGCTCAAAAGTCGAAACGCCGGGGCGCACCATGGCTCCAACGTGGCGGAGCGCCATCTTAGATAGCGCTCCTGCCTTCTTCATCTGCTCGATTTGCGTTGCAGACTTAATCTTGATCATAGACCGAGAGCCTCTTTGACATCCCCGTACACGGTCTCGCGAGCCTGGTCACCGTTGACCGACTTGAGCAGACCCTGGCCACGATAGTAGTCGACGAGCGGGCTCGTGGACTTCTCGTAGACGTCGAGACGGTTCTTGATGGTCTCGGGCTTGTCGTCGTCGCGCTGATACATCTCGCCACCGCACTTGGGGCAGGTGGCATCGGCAGCAGTGCCGGTGTAACCGCAGGCGCGGCAGGTGCGACGCGAAGACAGACGATCGATAATGACCTCGGGGGCCACATCGACCAGAAGGGCGCAATCGATCTCGCGACCCATGGCGGAGAGCTCGGAATCGAGCGTCACAGCCTGGGCGGTGTTGCGCGGGAAGCCGTCGAGGATGAAGCCCTGCTGGGCGTCATCGGCGGCAAGGCGCTCCTTGACAAGGTCGATCACGAGCTGGTCGGGAACGAGCTCGCCAGCGTCCATGTACTTCTTAGCCTGAATACCAAGCTCGGTGCCACCCTTGACGGCAGCACGCAGCAGGTCGCCCGTGGAAATATGGGCGACGCCAAACTCGGCGACGAGCTCCTGTGCGACGGTGCCCTTACCGGCACCCGGAGCTCCGAGCAATACGAGGTTCATGAGCAATCCTCCTCTAGCCTATTTAAAGAATCCATCGTAATCATACATCTTGATCTGGCCTTCGAGCTTATCGACCGTGTCGAGCACGACGCCGACCATGATGAGGATGGACGTGCCGCCAAATGCCTGGATCAGATGGTTACCCGTGAAGGAGAAGATGATCGAAGGCACGATGGCGATGAGCGCCAAAAAGACAGCGCTAGGAAGCGTGATCTTGTTGAGCGCGTTCTTGATGTAGGCCGCGGTAGCCCTACCCGGACGCACGCCCGGAATAAAGCCGCCCTGCTTCTTAAGGTTATCGGCCGTGTCATCGGGGTTGAACACCATGGAGGTGTAGAAGTACGCGAAGAACACGATGAGGACAACGTTAAGCACCCAGTTGAGCCAACCGGTCGAAAGCGCGGAGGCAACTGCCTGAATCCAGCCGATGCCGGGGAAGAACACGGCAATCTGAGCGGGGAAGTACAGCAGCGCCGAAGCGAAGATGATCGGCACGACACCCGCGGTGTTGACCTTGATGGGCAGGTAGGTGGTCTGGCCACCCATCATGCGACGGCCCACGACGCGTTTGGCGTAGGAGACCGGGATGCGGCGCTGGCCGCGCTCAAGGAAAACAATCAGCGGGATAACCAGCAAAATGATGGCGCAGATGATCACCATGGTGATGATGCCACCGGCATTGCCCTCGGTGCTGGAGAAGATAGCCTGCGGCAGGCCGGCCATGATGTTCGCAAAGATGATCAGCGACATGCCATTGCCGATACCGCGCTGGGTGATGAGCTCACCAATCCACATGATCAGCATGGCGCCCGCAGTGAGCGTGCCGACGATCATGAGGTCGAAGATGATCTCGGGAGCGCCGGCGCCATTGAAGCTGATGCCGAAGCTCTTAAAGAGGAAGAGGTAACCCACGGAGTTGAGGATTGCCAGAGCCAGGGTGAGGTAACGCGAATACTGCGTGATCTTGGTCTGACCGACCTCGCCCTCGCGGGCAAGCTCATGCAGGGAAGGCACAACGGCCTGGAGCATCTGGAGGATGATCGAGCTGGTGATGTAAGGCATGATGCCCAGCGAAAACACCGACACATAGCTCAACGCGCCGCCAGAGAAAAGATTCAGGAGGGCCATAGCACCTGCGGCGACCGAATTGTTATCGGTCGAGAAAAGGCCCAGCATCCCCTGGAAGGGAATGCCGGGCACAGGAACGTGCGCACCAATGCGGTACACGACGAGCATAGCTATGGTAAAAAGAATCTTTTCGCGCAATTCTTTGATGCGGAAAGCATTCTTAAGACCATTTAGCACGGCAGCTCGACCTTTCCGCCGGCGGCCTCGATCTTGGCCTGCGCAGAAGCGCTGACCTTGTCGACCTTGACCGTGAACTTCTTGGTGAGCTCACCATTGCCGAGCACCTTGACGGGCTCGAACTCGCTCTTGGTGATGCGAGCGGCCTTAAGAGCGGCACCGTCGATCACAGCGCCGTCCTCGAACTTACGCTCGAGACGCTCAACGTTAACGGCGGTGTACTCGATACGACGGGGGTTGCGGAAGCCCGGAAGCTTGGGCAGGCGCATAGCCAGCGGAGTCTGGCCACCCTCGAAGCCGGCACCCTTGGTGCCGCCAGAGCGGGAACCCTGGCCCTTCTGGCCGCGGCCAGAAGTGGTGCCGTGACCCGAAGAATTGCCACGGCCGACGCGCTTACGGTTCTTGGTGGAACCGGGCGCGGGAGTAAGATCGTGAAGCTGCATTTGCTACTCCTCTACAATCTCGACAAGGTGCTTGACCTTGAAGATCATGCCGCGGACGGACTCGTTGTCAGCAATCTCGCGAACCTCGCGGATCCTGTGGAGACCGAGGGCACGGACAGTACGGACCTGGTCCTGCTTGCAACCGTTGGTGCTGCGGACCTGCTTGATCTTGATGGTGTCAGCCATGCTTAGTTCTCCTTACCGACGAACATCTCGGAGACCGTCAGGCCACGGCGAGCCGCGACGTCCTCAGGGCTGGAGAGCTCCTTGAGGCCCTCGACGGCAGCCTTGATGATGTTGAGGCCGTTGTCGGTACCGAGGGACTTGGACAGGACGTTCTTGATGCCAGCAAGCTCAAAGAGGGGACGCACAGCGCCGCCGGCGATAACGCCGGTACCCTCGACAGCGGGCTTGATGATGATGCGGCCGGCACCAAAGTGGCCGAGAACCTCGTGCGGGATGGTGCCCTGCTCGGTCACCGGCACGTGGAACATGTTCTTCTTGGCATCGAGAGACGCCTTGGAGATGGCCATGGGCACCTCAGCGGACTTGCCCATGCCAACGCCGACGTTGCCCTTGCCGTCGCCAACGACGACGAGAGCGACGAGGCTCATGCGACGACCACCCTTGACGGTCTTCGACACGCGGTTGATGTAAACGACGCGCTCCTCGAACTCGGAGGCCTCGCGCTGCTGCTTCTGATTACGAGCCATGTGCTACATACCTCCTAGAACTCGAGACCGGCGGCACGAGCACCGTCGGCGAGGGCCTTGACGCGGCCATGGTAGATACGGCCACCGCGATCGAAGGCGACCTTGGTGATGCCGGCCTCGATGGCGCGCTTGCCAACGAGCTGACCGACCTTCTCCGCAGCCTCCTTGTTCGAGGTGTGGGTGCCCTTGAACTCGGCCTCGAGGGTCGAGGCAGAGACGAGCGTCAGGCTGGAGCCCTTGCTGTCGTCGATGATCTGGGCATAGATGTTGGCGTTAGTACGGGTCACGCGAAGACGCGGACGCTCGGAGGTACCCGAGACCTTGCCGCGAACACGACGCTGACGACGCTTGAGGCCTTCCAGCTTCGCCTTATGCTTGTTCATACGTAAACTCCTAAAAAGGTTGATCTTGCCAGCACCTGACGGGGTGCTGGTCTTATGCGAGTGAGTCGGTTACGACTACTTGGCGGCCTTACCCAGCTTGCGGCGGATGTGCTCGCCAACGTAGTGGATACCCTTGCCCTTGTAAGGCTCGGGAGGACGATGGCCGCGGATCTCAGCGGCGATCTGACCGACCTGCTGCTTGTTGATACCCTTGACGTTCACGTGGGTGTTGTCGGGAACCTCGAAGGTGATGCCCTCGGGAGCCTCGACGATCACGGGGTGCGAGAAGCCCAGGGAGAACTCGAGGTTCTTGCCCTTCTGCTGCACGCGGTAACCGACGCCGGCGAGCTCGAGCTTCTTCTCGAAGCCCTCGGAAACGCCAACAACCATGTTGTGGATGAGGGCGCGGGTGAGGCCGTGGCGGGCACGGGTCTCACGCTCGTCGTCGGGACGGGAAACGGTGAGGACGTTGTCCTCGACGTTGATAGCGAGCTTCTCAAAGACATCGAGCTCGAGCTGGCCCTTGGGGCCCTTGACGACAACGTTGTTGCCGTTGACTGCCACTTCGACTCCGGCGGGAATCTGGACAGGCTTATTACCGATACGAGACACGGTGATCTCCTTTCCTTCTACCTACCGAGCGAATTACCAGACGTAAGCGATGATCTCGCCGCCGACGTTGTGCTTGCGAGCATCGCGGTCGGTCATGACGCCATGGCTGGTGGAAATAATGGCGGTACCAAGGCCACCGCGGACGCGGGGCATGTCGGCAACGCCGGTGTACTTACGCAGGCCCGGCTTGGAAATGCGGCGGATGCCGTTGATGACCTTAGCCTTCTTGGGACCATACTTAAGCGTGATGTGCAGAGTCTTCTGGGGAACGGTGTCCTCGACATCGTAGCCCTCGATGTAGCCCTCCTCGTGCAGAACACGAGCGATCTCGACGAGCTTCTTGCTGCTCGGCATGGAGACCGTGGCCTTGTTCACAGAGTTAGCGTTACGGATGCGCGTAAGCATATCTGCGATCGGGTCTGTAAGGTTCATACAGATTCTCCTTCGTTCTTGATGAACACGTGCTCTTGGTTCTTCGCCGCCCTTAACGGCAAAGCCTTTTTAGCGCGTTTTCCCTGTTCCAAACTGATGCTTGAAACGCTGGTAGTGACTTACCAGCTGGCCTTCTTAACGCCGGGAAGCTCGCCCTTGAGTGCAAGCTCGCGGAAGCAGACACGGCACAGGCCGAACTTGCGGTACACAGAGTGCGGACGGCCGCAGCGCTGGCAGCGCGTGTACTCACGAGTAGAGAACTTCTGCTTGCGATTGCACTTGACGATCATCGATGTCTTAGCCACTTATATCCTCCTCACATAGAGTATTGTTCGCCCCAAGCGCCGCCCCCTTGTGGGAACGGCGCTTATAGGGCAGGTGAACCTATTTCTTGAACGGGAAACCGAAGGCGTCCAGAAGGGCCTTGGCCTCCTCATCGGTGTTGGCGGTGGTCACGAAAGTGATGTCCATACCACGCTGGTGATCGACGGAGTCGAAGTCGATCTCGGGGAAGATGAGCTGCTCGGTGACGCCCATGGAGAAGTTACCACGGCCGTCGAAGCTCTTGGCGGAAATGCCGCGGAAGTCGCGGATACGGGGGATCGCGACGGAGGTCAGACGATCGAAGAACTCCCACATACGGTCGCCACGCAGGGTAACCTTGCAGCCGATCGGCATACCAGCGCGCAGGCGGAAGGTAGCGATGGACTTACGGGCACGGGTGATCATCGGCTGCTGTCCGGTGATGGCGCGCAGGTCGCGCACGGCACCGTCGATGGCCTTGGAATCGGTAGCGGCCTCGCCGACACCCATGTTCACGACGATCTTCTCAAACTTGGGGATCATCATGACGTTCTCGTACTGGAACTTGTCCTGAAGCTGCTGCTTGACCTCGTTGTTGTACTTGGTCTTCAGACGCGGCACATACTTCTCTTCTGCCATTGTTCACTCCTTCTTGGGGTTTTAAGCACGGGGCGTGGCCACGATGGGTTGTCCTCGTGCCTCCTGGCTGCATCCGCGCCGCTCATGGCATTTTGCGGTTTGGACTCGACGCAGCAGGAGCCGACAAAACAATCGGTACTATACGCGCATCGGGAGCGTATTTCCAGAAAAACCTCGTCTGTCTGCACAACTCCACAACTCCCCCGCACAAATGGATCCCAAAAAGCAGTTGCGGTGAAATAGGGACTGTTTGGCGGCCTAACAGGCTTAAACAGTCCGTATTTCACCGCAACTTATTGGTGGGGATGCGATTAGCGCTTGCGGGGGACGAGTTTGGTGCGGCGCAGGTGGATCATCTCGGCGGCAATGGAGATGGCGATCTCCTCGGGGTCCTCGGCCTCGATGGCAACGCCGATCGGAAGGTGCAGCTCGTCGATCTGGTCCTGCGTAAAGCCTTCCTGCTCCAGGCGGGCACGCACAAAGGCCGTCTTGCGACGCGATCCCAGGCAGCCTAGGTAGGCAGGCTTGGCGCGCATGGCTTGAATCACCACGTCGATATCGGACTTGTGACCCGCCGTGGCGACGACCACCAGGTCGCGCGGGCCGATGGGGCACTGCTTGCTCAGGTTCTTGTAGTCGACCAGACGACGGTCGTAGACACCGGGCACCCAATCGGGGGTCAGCGTGCCGGGGCGATCGTCGCAAGCCACGACGGCAAAGCCCGCCGCCGTGAGCACCCTCGCCGTCGCAGCGCCCACGTGTCCGCAGCCAAAGATGTAGGTCAGGCCCTCGGGGCAGAGCGTCTCGATGTGCGCCGTGGGAATCTCGGAGGCCGCGTTGGTGTAGGTGGCCTTCCTCCCCTCCTCCACCAGCGAAAGCCCGGGGCAGCCCGCAATGGTGTGGCGCGATTCCTCGCCATGGTAATCGGCCACATCGCCCTCGAGCGCGCTCGCGATAAACGGCTCAAAGTCGATGACGAAGTCGCCGATGCGCCGATAGGCCAAGACGTCGGCAACCGACTGGAACAACGGTGCCTTGGTCGCGTCCAGATGCAGATAGCACAGGCAGATGGCTCCGCCGCAGATCATGCCGGTATCGGAGTTCTCGCCGCCCATGGTGTAGCGGACCAGACGCGACTGACCCGCGCTCAGGAGCTCGCGCGCCTCGTCCAGCGCAAAGAGCTCAATCTTGCCGCCGCCGATGGTGCCCGCCTGGCTGCCATCGGCAAAGACGGCCATCCATGCGCCCACACCGCGCGGTGACGACCCTGCCGTGCCGGCAACTACCACCAACTCGCACGTCTTACCGGCCTTCAGAGCGCCAAGCGCAGCATTCACCACATCGAGCTTTTCCATTGCAATTTCCTATCCCTGGAATACACCGGTGAGCATAGCGAGTGCCTCAAGCACGCCGCCGCCGACCGACGTCGCCTTGTCCGAAATGTAGTTGATATAGCTGGCATCGCCGCGCGGATCGACATCGGCGCATTTAAAGCCCTCAGTCACCTGCACGCCATCGGCCAAAAGGCCGCGCAAGCAGCCGTCAATCTGCGTGACCATGGGAGTATCACCCGCATACCCGATCACATCGCCGGCGCTCACGATGTCGCCGATTGCGTGGTCGGACCGAAACACGCCGGCGGCGGGGCTGTGGATAACGCGCTCTTTACCATAGCCGGCGATAATGCCTGGCACGCCCGTGTTGGGCTGGGGCGAACCTTGGGTAATGACACGGCCGAGAAAATGCCCGCGCATGGTCTCGACCACGGCATCGCAGTCAACCGGCGCGGTAAAGCCCGGCCCCACGGCGATGACGGCAGGCGCCATGTCGCGCGTGGTACCCAAGTTGCGCTTAGCCAAAATCGCGTCGACCACAGCCGCGGGTTTCAACTCACCGAGCATCTTGGCCTGGGGGTCCACCACAACGGCGACGTCTCCGGCCTCGGTAATCGCAAGCGCCTCAGCCGGCGTCTGTGCCAAGCGAGCGCGAATGCCTTCGACCTCGACCTCGCCCAGGCGAATGGCCTCGCAAAAACTGATTGTGCGGCGGATGCACGTGGGAACCGCAATATCGGCCATAACGACCGACACGCCGGCGCGCACCAAGCGAGCGGCGACGCCCGTGGCGATATCGCCGGCACCGCGAACATAAACGAGCATTCCCGGGGCACCTCCCTGTGCTACGGTTTGAGCAGAGCAAAAGCGGTTCGACCGCTACTCTGATGATTATTTATTATCACAGTATTATACGGCGGTGAACAGATGGAAACGACGAGCGGAAACCTTGCCTCCGCGCTCAAGATCGAGCCGGGCATTACCGCAATTATCGGCAGTGGCGGCAAGTCGACATTGCTGAAAACGCTGGGTCTCGAGCTCATGCGCGCCGGCGGCAGGGTGCTTCTCTGTACCACCACGCACATGTTTCCCGTCGCCGGTGTGCCATGGGACGGGTCGAACCGTCGCCTGGACGCCGCGCCTTGGAAGCCGGGGACCCTGCATGTTCCCGGCTGCACCTGCGAGGCATGCACGGGACTTGCCCGCGGAAGCATCTGCCAGGCAGGCGTCTTGGACCCGGAGACAGGCAAGCTCTCCGCCCCCGTTGAGCCGCTCAACGAGCTGGCGCAGCGCTTTGACTATGTATTGGCCGAGGCAGATGGCAGCAAGCGACTCCCGCTCAAGGCGCATGCCGCCTGGGAGCCGGTAATTCCCTCCGGCACAGCAAACGTTGTCTGGGTCGTCGGCGCCTCGGGGCTGGGCAAGCCCGTCGCCGAGGTTGTCCACCGCCCCGAGCTCTTCTGCGAGCGCTGCGGCTGCGAGCCCACCGACGCTGCCACCCCAGAGCGCGTCGCCATGGTGCTCAATGCCGAGCTGCGAATGCTGAACCTCAACAATGCCCGCATCATGCTCAACCAAGTCGACACGCTCAGCGACCCCACGATGGCCGACCGCTTCGAGGCAGCTCTCGACCACCCCGTCGTCGCCAGCAGCCTCAAGTAGCCGGCCCCATCTCCTCAGTTGCGGTGAAATACGGACTGTTGGGCCGCCCGACGGCCGCAAACAGTCCGGATTTCACCGCAACGGAGGAGGGGACACGGCCTCTTTGCTGCTAGCGGGGGACGTCGCGGCCGGGTTGGGCTCCGGTGGGCTCGCCATCGCGCGCCACCAGCACGCCGTTCACAAACACGGCCTTGGCGCGGCCATGTGCCTCAAAGCCCTCGAGCGGCGTGTAGTCCACGGCCTGATGCTGCGTCGCGGCGCTGATCGTCCAACGCGCGCAAGGATCCCACACGCACACGTCGGCATCGGCACCCTCGGCAAGACAGCCCTTGCGCGGGTACATGCCAAACACGCGCGCCGGGTTCTCGCTCATCAAACGGCACAGATCCTCGGGTCCCAGCTGTCCCTCAAAGCTCGTGGCAATCGCGACGGGACGATGCTCCACGCCGGGCCCGCCGTTGGGAATCGCGCGGAAGTCGTCGCGCCCGCGGTCCTTTTGCCCGTGCAGGTTAAAGCTGCAGTGGTCGGTCGCAATCGTATCGATCTCGCCGGCCACAAGCGCCTCACGCAGTGCCGCACGGTCACCCGCACGGCGCAGCGGCGGGCTCATCACATATTTGGCGCCCGCAAAGCCGTCCTCGCCCTGCTCCAAATAGCACGTATCGTCGAGCATCAGATACTGAGGGCAGGTCTCGACATAGATATTCTTCTGCCCGCGCGCTTTGGCAGCACGGATGGCCTCGAGCCCCAGCTTGGTCGAAAGGTGCACCACGTTGACCGGAGCGTCCCCGGCCAAGTGAGCCAGATACAGCAGGCGGCTCACGGCCTCGGCCTCACACACGTCCGGACGGCTGAGCGCATGGCCCTCGGGCCCGTGGATACCCTGCTCAAACACGCGCTTCTGCAGCGCGTTGACCAACGTGCCGTTCTCGCAATGCACGCACAGTATGCCGCCAATACGCTTGAGCTCCTCGAGCACCTCGAGCGTCTCGGCATCGTCCAAGCGCAGGTGGTCGTAGGCAAAGTAGGTCTTAAACGACGACACGCCCGCCTCGCGCATGGCCGAAAGATCGGCGCGGTTGCGTTCATTCCACTCGGCGAGTGCCATATGAAAAGCGTAGTTTGCCGTGCAGGTTCCGTCGGCGCGGCGATGCCACTCGGCCAAGGCATCGGGCATGGTCACGCCGCGATCGGCCGTCGCGTAGTCCACGATGGTCGTCGTACCGCCGCAGGCAGCCGCGCGCGTACCGGTCTCAAAGCTATCGGCTGTCCAATCCATGCCGGTCCAGCACTGCATGTGCGTGTGGCCGTCGATAAAGCCGGGGAACACCCAACAGTCCGTGGCGTCCTCGACGGTATCGTCCTCGCCCGGCTCAATCGCCACGGCAATCCGCACGATCTTGTCGCCCTCCATGGCAAGGTCGGCGCGGCGAAGCCCCTGGGGCGTCACGAGCGCGCCGTTTTTGATAATGATCATAATTGCTCCTTATTGATTGATGCAGTTGGCCACGCGATCAAAATACGAGCAGGCGGCAATATGCTCCGTTATGCGTCGCTGTCCCTTGACGGTATCGACGTCCCACAGCTCGTAGGCACGCGCCTCGACCAGCGTAACGTCGACGCGACCTTTGAGAATCGAGCCCCCGCCGTCCTTGCCCTCAAGACGCATGAGCGCATCGAACAGTTCCGCCGGAAAGAGCACCGGACTCGAAGGCTCACCGTTGCACGCAAGACGCACCGGATGCCTGCGGCCACGCTCGTCAAATGCACGAACCATAGCCTCAAAAGAATCCGAACTCACGAGCGGCTGGTCGCCCGGCAAAAAGAGGCAACCTTTCCAGTTGCGTTCGACTCCCCACGAAAGGCCCGCACGGACGCTATCGCTGCGCAGCTCGCCATCGTGCAGCACGCACGGGCAATGCTTGTCCTCGCAAATCTGAGCGACCTCGGGCCAACGCGTCGAAACCACGACGTCAAAGCCCCGGGGAACCGAATCGATGGTCCGGGCAATCAGCGGCTCGCCATAGATATCGGCAAGCATCTTGTTAGAGCCAAACCGCTTGCCCTCGCCCGAAGCCATAATGACGCATCCAAGTTTCATGGTGATACCTCCCCTGAAACCATCGTACCCATAACTCGCGCCGCGGGCATCCACATCGAAAGCGCTTATCCCACACGCCCGCGATGCAAAAAAGGGGCACCCCGCCGGTTGGCAGAGCGCCCCCTTTACATGGCTTACCTCAACCCGGCTTTAGGCCTGGAGCCAACGGGCGGTGTTGCGCTCGTCGAGGGCCTTGAGGGTAGCGGCGGGATCGGCAACCTTCTGCAGGAACATCATGGCTGCGATGGCGTACGGCTTGTAGCTTGCCTCCTTGTACATGCCCACGCGGTGCATGTCGAAGACATCGGCGTTAACCTCGCCGTGCTCGCAGGAGACACCGGAGATGTCGGCGGGCAGCGGGTGCATAAAGATGGTGTCCTGGCCGTTGGCAGTCTTCTCCATGAGCTCGGTCGTGGAGCACCAGTCCTGATGGGTGGCGTTCTGGGCGAGCAGCTCCTTCTCGAGCGCAGCGATGCCGGCGTCGTCGCCCTCGGCGTACAGATTGGTACGCTTCTCCATGGCGGCAAACGGAGCCCAGCTCTTGGGGATCACGATGTCGGCGCCCTCGAAGGCCTCGGCCATGGTGTTGACCTGCTTAAAGGTGGTGCCGGACTCGGCGGCATAGCCCTTGGCGCGCTCGACGACCTCGGGCATGAGGTCGTAGCCCTCGGGGTGGGCCAGGGTGACGTCCATGCCAAAGCGGGGCAGCAGGCTGATCAGCGACTGCGGGCAGGACAGCGGCTTGCCGTAAGAGGGCGAATAGGCCCAGGTGACGGCAACCTTCTTGCCCTTGAGGTTCTCAAGGCCGCCAAACTCGTTGATGAGGTAGAGCATGTCGGCAGAGGACTGCGTGGGGTGATCGGAGTCGGACTGCAGGGAGATGAGCGTGGGACGGTGATCCAGAACGCCGTCCTCGTAGGCCTGCTGGACAGACTCGGAGACCTCGGCCATATAGGCGTCGCCCTTGCCGATGTACATGTCGTCGCGGATGCCGATGACGTCGGCCATGAAGGAAATCATGGTAGCGGTCTCGCGGACGGTCTCGCCGTGAGCGATCTGGGACTTCTTCTCGTCCAGGTCCTGCAGCTCAAGGCCGAGCAGGTTGGCGGCCTTAGAGAAGGAGAAGCGCGTACGGGTGGAGTTGTCGCGGAACAGGGAGACGGCAAGACCGGAGTCGAAAATCTTGGACGAAACGTTGTTCTCACGCAGCTCGCGCAGGGCGTCGGCGACGATGTAGAGAGCCTTGAGCTCATCGGTGGTCTTGTCCCAAGTGTGCAGGAAATCGCTGCCGTACATACCCTTAAAATCGAGGCCGTTCAGTTGCTCGACGAGCTCGGTAAACTTAGCGTCCATGGAAATGTCCTTTCTAAAGATGAAACGATCGCAATGAGTAGATGTGTTCCGGCATGCGCGTGTGGCTAGAACATGCAGAGCACCATGACGAGGACCCGCCACCGTTGAGGAAGCATGGGAGATAACGACCGCGGGCCCCAAGTCAACAGGGGGTGCCGGGGACACGAGCGGCCCCCGGCTCAACAAAATCGAGGAATGGGACTAATCGATCTTGTTGTTGGTCAGACCGGCGCGGAACACGGTGGCATCGCCATCGGCCTGGCTCGGATCGTAGAGGTTCAGGGCAGCCACGTACATGGCGGCAGCGGTGACCAGGTCGTCCTTGTAGGTGACCTCGTTGGGAGCGTGAGCCTGAGACTCGGCACCCGGGCCAAAGCCCACGCAGGGGATGCCGTAGCGGCCCTGGATGGAAACGCAGTTCGTGGAGAAGGTCCACTTGTCGCACAGCGGGCGACCGGTGCGCTTGTCCATGCTGGGCTCGCAGCCGATGCGCTCGTCACCAAACATGGCCTTGTGGGCGTCGACGAGGGCCTTGACGTGCGGAGCGGTCTCCTTGTTGATCCACGTGGGGAAGTAAGCCTCGGTCTCGTAGACCTCGCCGGTCCAGGACGGACGGTCGTACATGTACATGGAGACCTTCACGTCGTCGCCGTACTTCTTGGCGGCCGGCAGGTTGCGGATCTCGTCCAGGCAGGACTCCCAGGTCTCACCGGCGGTCATGCGACGGTCGATGGAGATGGCGCAGGAGTCAGCGACAGCGCAGCGGCTGGGACTGGTGTAGAAGATCTGGCTGACGGTGCAGGTGCCGCGGCCCAGGAAGCGGGCATCCTCGAAGTGCTCGGGGTTGTACTTGGGGTCGAGCATCTTGACGAGACCCTTGATGTCGGTCGACTCGTCGCAGCCGTTGTTGTTGAGAGCGCGGACGTCGGCGATGATGTCGGCCATCTTGTAGATGGCGTTGTCGCCGCGGTCGGGAGCGGAGCCGTGGCAGGAGGTGCCGTGAACGTCGACGCGGATCTCCATGCGGCCGCGGTGACCGCGATAGATGCCGCCGTCGGTGGGCTCGGTGGAAATGACGAACTCGGGCTTAATGCCGTCCTTGTTGTAGATGTACTGCCAGCACATGCCGTCGCAGTCCTCTTCCTGGACGGTGCCGACGACCATGATCTTGTAACCCTCGGGGATGAGGCCCATGTCCTTCATCATCTTGGCAGCGTAGGTAGCGGAAGCCATGCCGCCCTCCTGGTCAGAGCCGCCGCGGCCGTAGATGATCTCGTCGGTCTCGTAGCCCTCATAGGGATCGGCGTCCCAGTTCTCAATGTTGCCGATGCCGACGGTGTCGATGTGGGAGTCGATGGCGATGATCTTGTCGCCCTCGCCCATAAAGCCCATGACGTTGCCCAGGCCGTCGACCTTGACCTCGTCATAGCCAAGGCTCTCCATCTCGGCCTTGATGCAGGCAACAACCTCACCCTCCTCGCAGGACTCAGAGGGATGGCTAATCATTGCGCGAAGAAAACGCGTCATATCAGCACGGTGGGACTCAGCAGCAGCCTTGATAGCGTCGAAATCGAGTTCTTTAGCCATTGTTCATAACCTTTCAAACGAAGGAATCTACCTGTGAGGTGGCGGAGCGATACCTATTTACTCCGCCCCAACGATTAGCAAGTGGGATATTCGCCTTCCCAAACAATGCGGCGATACTGGTCGGGATCGGTGTCGCCCTCGGTGGAGAAGCAGAGCACGGAGCTCGTCTTGTCCAGGCCGATGAGCTCCTTGAGCTCAGCGTACTCGGGATCGAGCATGAGGGTCTCGACCAGGCCGGTGGTCACTGCGCCGGACTCGCCGGAGATGACGCGCGGGTCGCCCTTCTCGGGAGCGCCCAGGGTGCGCATGCCGCGAGCGGTGACCCAGTCGGGGCAGGACACAAAAGCGGTGGCGTGGTTGCGCAGGATATCCCAGCCCAGAATGTTGGGCTCGCCGCAGCACAGGCCGGCCATGATGGAGGGCATGTCGCCGTCCACGATGCGCGGGTCGCCGTCGCCGGCGGCAGCGCCCTTGTACAGGCAGGCGGCAGGCGCGCACTCGACCACGACGAAGGTGGGCGGGTTATCGGGATACAGGTTGGTGAAGTAGCCCACCACGGCGCCAGCCAGCGAGCCTACGCCAGCCTGGACAAAGACGTGCGTCGGGCGGTTGATGGCCATCTCGCGCAGCTGCTCGGCAGCCTCGGAAGCCATGGTGCCGTAGCCCTCCATGATCCAAGACGGGATCTTCTCGTAGCCCTCCCAGGCGGTGTCCTGAACGATGACGCCGCGCTCGCAGGCGTCGGCCTCGGCGGCGGCCATGCGCACGCACTCGTCGTAGTTGACTTCTTCGATGGTCACCGTGGCGCCCTCGGCGGCGATGTTATCAAAGCGGGGCTTGGTGGAACCCTTGGGCATGTGCACGACGGCCTTCTGGCCCAGCTTGTTGGCAGCCCATGCCACGCCGCGGCCATGGTTGCCGTCGGTGGCGGTAAAGAAGGTGGCCTGGCCAAAGTCCTTGGCAAGCTGATCGGAGGTCAGGTAATCGAAGGTGCACTCGGCAACGTCCTTGCCGGTCTCGTCGGCAATATAATTGGCCATGGCAAACGAACCGCCCAGGACCTTGAAGGCGTTGAGGCCAAAGCGATAGCTCTCGTCCTTAACGCACAGGTTGGACAGGCCCAGGCGCGCAGCCTGACCGTCCAGGCGGGCAAGCGGAGTAACGGTATATTGAGGGAACGACTGGTGGAAGGCACGGGCCTTCTTCACGTGGTCGAGGCTCATGATTCCCAAGTGCTTGTCATCGCTCTTGGGCATCGTGTTGCCCGCCCACTGGATCTTATCGGCCATACGGTGAACTCCTTAAGTCCTCTCTTGCCGGCCCCCGCATACGCGTTTCAGCCCGATCCCATTCACACGACTGAACTTTTATGTGGATGCCAAACAAAATGTTTGTTAGTAATGTTCTATCACACTTTTTGATTGGTATATCTAACGAATTGTTTGTTGCCGTAATCGGTACTTTTTCGCCGCCGAACGGTCATGAATTGCCTTGTTGATGGATTTGTTTGCGGTCATGTGTGGTTTATGGCACAGTGAGCCCAAACTAATTTTTAGGAAGGTACCCATGACCCCCGCACAGATTGAGTTTTACAAGCGCCTCGCACACGGTCTGGCGCTCCAATTTGGCCCCAACTGCGAAGTCGTCGTCCACGATCTGGAGACCGAGGACGTGGACCACTCCATCGTAGTGATCGAAAACGGCCACGTCAGCGGGCGCAAACTGGGTGACGGCCCCAGCCATATCGTGTTTGAGTCCATGCACGAGGGCGCCACCGATGTACACGACCGCGAGCCGTACCTCACTAAAACCACCGACGGTAAGCTGCTCAAATCGTCGACGATCTTTATCCGCAACGACGAGGGCAAGCCCGTCGGCATTTTGGGCATCAATTTTGACATTACGCTTATGAAGGCTTTTGAGCGCTCGCTCGATGCCTTTACCGGCACCGGCGGCACGGGCTATACCGAGCCAGAGCCCATTACCAAGAACATCGGCGACCTGCTCGAGGACCTGCTGCACGAGTGCGAGCAGTTTGTGGGCAAGCCCGCGGCGCTCATGACCAAAGACGAGCGCATTCGTGCCATTGGCTACCTCGACCGTCGCGGCGCCTTCCTCATTTCCAAGTCGAGCGAGCGCGCCTGCGAGTTCTTTGGCATCTCAAAGTACAGCTTCTATAGCTACCTCAATGAGGCCAAGGCGGCAGCCGGCGACAAGTAGGCACTCGCCTGGATTGCCCCTCCCCTTTTGGGCGCGAGTTCTGGAAAGCACGAATCCAAGACCGAGCCGCTTGGGAAGTTCCATATAATCGATGTCATTAGTATTTCGAAAGGATGGAACAGAATGGCGTTGAGCAAGGCATCATGCACCGGTCGCGGATTGATTCCGGCAATTGGTGGACATGTGCACCACATGTTCGATGAGAGTGAAGACGACCTGTTTTCGCTGAGCCTTGACGACGTGATGGATGATCGCCCGTGGACCGCCGACGAACTCATGGGCGGCGGCGCTCGCCCGTCAAGCCCCAATCCCGCACTTGCGCCTAAGACCGCATCTGCGCCGACTCCTGCGCAGTCGCCTGTTTCGACGCCCGCGCCTACGCCCGCACCCACTTCGGCGCCCACACCCGCTCCCCGCCCCGCAAGCGACCCGTCCGAGACGGCGGCATTTCTCGCTGCAGCGACGCAGGGCAAATCGGCCGACAGCACCGTTGTGTACAGCGCCCAGCAGTTGCCTGTTCCTGCGGCACGCAAGCCTCCGGTCGCAAGGCTCGATGAGCCCGTTGCCCATCAGGTTGCCTACGATTCCTGGGCTGCAGCCGATCTGGATGAGACCTCTACCGGCATGCCGGCGCTCGACGTTCCAGTTAACCCGCTTTTTGCCGCCAACACGAGCGCCACGGACAATGAGGGCGGTGCAGCATATTCCGATTATTCCGATGGCCATGCTGGCACCGGTCGCATCGAGACCGAGGATTATGGCACCGCATCGAGCGATTATCTCAACGATCCGTACGCTGCCACGCCTGCACCGGAATATGACACGGAGGCCGCGTCCGCGCCGGCGTATACCAAAAGCACGGGCGAAGAGCGCTTCGCCGATTATTACGCCGAGGAAAAGGCACTGCGTTTCTCGGAATTTCCGCAGGCAGTCAAGGTTGCCTTTATCGCCATTGTCATTGCCCTGCTCGGCGTCATTGCGTTTGAGGGATTCCAGCTGTTCCGCGGCCCCACCCAAGCGGAGTCGGAGACCCAGCAAAAAGAGGACGATAACCAGTACCTGGACATCAACACCCTCAAGGGCGACCCCAACGACGGAGACGACGAGTAGCGAGAGCTGAAGGCGGCCGCAGGATCCCGCATCCAGCACCGGCTTCTAAGTGCTGTTTTGTCATCCAGCTACACTTTTCCGGATAATTTGCCTATTGAATTTGACACTTTTCCGAAGTTTTAAGGTGCCTATTTCAACACTTTTCCGGATGAAAGCCGAATAATCACTTGGGAACCAACGCCGTTCACGCGTCATTTCGCAGGCGGCGCTTGATTTCTGTCCGTACACGTTGATAGACTTCCTCTTGCCCGCAGGGAGCGGGCGCGTTTTATCCAGAGTCGGGGTAGAGAGTTGGCTCCACGATCCCGACGCCAACCGGCCAAGAGGCACGGTGGCCCTGCCAACATCGATGAAAGGAGTCCGCATGGACAATTTCTCCGTGCGCAGTGAGCGCAACTTCCACAACCTGGCAGCCAAGCCAAAACGAATGCATCTTCTGGACGAGCCGAGCGGCTATGCCTCGGCCATGGTCAAGAACAGCCTCTCCCACCAGATGCGCTTTACCGTGCAGGTGCTCGAGGAAGAGCTCTGCGCCGCCGGCGACCCGCACGTGCTGCAGATCAAGCTGCTCGGAGATGACCCTCGTGAGCCGTCCAGATGGATGCTCTTCGCCGACAGCGTGTGCGTTGCGGACGGATCCGGCGCCTTTGCCCGCGAGTGCTTCTGCGAGGGCGCCGAGGTGTTTTTGGATCTGTGCCACGACGCCGTCGAGGCTGCCGAGCTGCGCCAGTGGAGTCAAAGGGAGTACGAGCTGCTGAGTGCCGCGCGCGGGATTGCGAGGGTGTAGGTGGGCAGATAAGCCATCGGCAATTCCGAGATGGCAAGGGCCGAGAATTAGATTCCCGGCCCTTGCCTAGCACTGCTTTATAAGATCGAGTACCGCGGGAATGTCATCGGCATTCCGAAGGGCAACATAGGTTGGTAGGCCCGGGCCAAATCCACCCTGCGTGCGTTTGTCCTGGCATATGTCCTCTGGATCCGTTAGATCATCCACACTCTTTGCCAGACCGACGGCAATCCAACCACCGTTGCTGGTCCTGCCTTCTAGCACGGCATGCAGTTTTCGCTTGCCCGATCTGAAGCCTACATAGTACTTGGCTATGTAGGACTCCCACGAAGGACTACCACTCAGAACGGACTCGCACACCTCATCGAAAAGCTTCTGGTTGAGTCCACCCTCGGCAAAGGTTGGATGGTTCTCTTGCAAGGTCCAAATAGGCGCCTCGTCAGACTCCCCGCGAGAAGGACGGTACTTGTCGACGACGTCTGCCGGAAGGTCGGGGTATTTCCATATCTCGCACGCCTCTTTCGCCAGCTCGTCCGCGCGCTGCCTAATCTCTTCCTCGCCCCATTTTTCATGCGAGGCGATCGACTTGTTTAGGTAGAGCGGGCTGCACTTAAGTCCCACGTTCGGAAGATTGAGCTTGTCCGAGAACGACCGGTTTGAGTACTCCTGGTTGTAGCCCGTCAGTGTAAGATTTCCCAAGTTGTTGCACAGCCTGTCGTGGGTGTCTTCCCAGTTCTCGCCAAGCGATTCCTTCCAGCCGTGCACATCATCGATCGTCTGGGGCATGACATGCTCGATTTGGTAATTGTCAGCCGAGATGGGCTCCTTCGGGTGGTGCCAGTTCTCCATGCGCTCCAGGTAATAACGCTTTTTAGAGAAGCGATTGTAACAGTCACGCGTCTTAAACTCCTCGACAAAATGCTCGTCAGTCGGGAAGTACGCGGTCATACCGCTGCTGTGGATAAGGAGCATCGCCGTAACGTACTCCTCTATATCATCCTGCTGCTCGAGATTGCGATACATGCCGGCAAAGAAATTATTTAGGCCCGTGGTAAGCCTGCCGCAAACCGCCCGCCTGAACAGGAACGACTCGATAGTCTCGCAGATGCGTAGGAACGCATTGCGGTCAATCCTGCCTCCTTCATAAACCGAGTAAAGCAGCATCAGCAAAGGCCTGACCGATTTCACATAAAGACAGGCAATCCTGCCGAACACTCGACGCAGGCCCTCGTCTTTCTCCTTGCCAAGGAACAACCTGGCATATCTTTGCGCATATTCGCGGAGCTCTTTCAACAGGCCCTCGGTATCCCCATCGTAGTCGTCGGCGAAATAGCGCTTAAACTCGTAGTAGGCCTCGTTCTCCTTCGGCATCCTATTGGGAACTTTAAGCCACAGCCAGTACCAGATAAATGCATTGAACTCGTCCTCGCCGCCTTTTCCGAACAAGCACTCGAGTGGATGCCAATAACCCTCATAAAGCTTGGTCTGTTCGTCGTTGGGAAGCGACATTAGAACGTAGTTACGGATGAGGTCAATGGGTGTGAGCGGCTTGCCCTTGGAGTTCATGGACTCAAATATGAGCTGGGCATTATCAACGCCAGCGGTGAGCTTAGTGTCGATGACCTGCACGCGGTTTAGCCCCGCCCAAAGCCTTGCCGGGTCAAATGATTTACCACGCATCTTCTCGCGGAAGAACGCATGGTTCTCGACAATCCGATCCGATTTTTCATCTGGCACGGGAGCCCCAGACACGATGGAGAACAGCGTCTCTTTATCGTCCTGCGAGAGCACCAGCTTGTAGCGTGCCAGACCGTTGTAGTCGTCATCGTTAAAGAGGTAATTTTTCCTCAGCGCCGAGATTTTGAGGTCGCCAAGGAAGCCAGCCTTGTCGGGGTTGCTCTCCAAATAGTCAGCCAAAGCTGCAATCATCAACGAAAACGTCGTCATGCGCTGCTGTCCGTCAATCAGAAGCACGCGCGAAATGCTCGTGGCAGAGCTCTCGGACTCGGGGATATAAAGCATTGACCCCACGAAGTGCGATACGCCATCACGACCCGCTCGCATGACGTCATCCCAAAGCACCTCGCACTCTTTTACACTCCACGAGTAAACTCGCTGGTACACGGGAATGACAAACTGCATCTTCGCCACGCCCATAAGGTCGAGTAGATTTGCCTCGGTTGCTTTCATTTGCGGTTGCCCCTTTTTCCAACATCAATCTCAGGAATCCTACTTGAATTTCTCAACCAGCAGCTGCCCGATGGCGCTCATCATGGCGCGATACTTCTCACTGTCCTCAAAGAGGCTGGTAAAGGAGTCCGTGTTCTCCACATAGGCGCGGCGAGCCTCCTCATCGAACACCTTGGGCAGCAGGCTTGATTCGAAGACCTGTCTGCCGTCGCGACGGATGGTGTCGGCGACCTGCGGGTTTTCGGCGATACGCTTCCACAGCGTGTCGATAACCACACGATCTCCCTCGGTGAAGTTGCCAGCCCACTGCTCGTTGAACTTATCCACGAGCACCTGCAGCGGGTCGCGCTTCTTATCGGGCGTCACGGTCTTGGCCGCGCCACCGGGATCGAGCACGCCGCCGCCAGGCTCAAGCGAAATGCTGCCCTCGAACTCCTGCTTGAGCTTGTAGAAGCGCATCTCGACCTTGTCGTCCACAGCCTCGACGGGGATCTTCTCGACCTTGAGGAGGTGGCGCAGATAGCTTAAATACACGTATTCCTTATGCAGGTCTCGGTCAAACATGCGCACGATCTGGGTGATGTAGGTGTACCACTTGCAGAAGCTACGCACCTTGCGACGAACCTGATAGCGTTCATCGTCGTTCAACTCGTTATAACGCGCGACCGCCGGCTTCAAAACGGCCGCGAGCTTACCCTGCACGTTGCTCTGCGATTTACCCTTGCCATCGGTGAAGACTATCTCGGCAGCGGCCTCAATGTCAGACTCGTCATAGAGCCCGTAACCGCGAATATCGGTCTGCACCTGATAGAGGAGGTCGGTGTTAATCTGCTCGGAAAGCGACGTCTCGGTGTAGAAGCGTTCGAAAGCCTTCTGGATGTCCTCGGGCTTGTTCACGAAGTCGAGGATGTAGGTGTCCTCCTTGTCCGGGTGGATGCGGTTGACGCGGCAGAGCGTCTGGACGGCCTTCACGTCCTTGAGCTTCTTGTCCACCACCAGCGTGTGCAGCAGCGGCTCGTCAAAGCC
This sequence comes from uncultured Collinsella sp., assembly GCA_965147105.1. Taxonomy (GTDB): domain Bacteria; phylum Actinomycetota; class Coriobacteriia; order Coriobacteriales; family Coriobacteriaceae; genus Collinsella. The sequence continues at coordinate 230,409 of CBCTIZ010000001.1, forward strand.
CGTCTGGTACTTCTCGGCAACAACAAGCACGTCCCCATAGTTGTGGAACTCGGCCTTCGTTTGGCTCTCGGCGACGCGTTGTCCATCGTGGCCGACGTTGATGACCGGCTCGGTGTACTCGGGACCGTCGGGGCCGTCAGCCGGGTCGCTAATGGCGCCCGAGAACGCCACCAGCACCTCGATATCATCGTAGCCCTTCTTCTGCATGTAGCGCTTGATCTCGTGGTAGTAGCGAACCGTCGCGAGGCGCGAGGCCGTGACCACCATCATCTTGCCCTTGCCGCGGATTTTGGTGCGTGTCACATTGCGGAATGTCTCCACGATGATCTCGGCTTTCTGGCCGAGGGCATAGGGGTGCAGCTCCTTATACTTGCGGAGCAGCTTGAGCGTGGGGCTGCTCGGTACGTCGGGATTGTCGGGGACCGTGCGTGCGAGCTCGACGGCCTCCGAATAACTCACGTAGTTGGCGAGGGGGTCCATAATGAAGCCCTCCTCTATCGCCTGGCGCATCGAGTAGACGTGGAACGGGTGGAAGGACCCGTCAGGCCACTCATCGCCGAAGATCTCGAGCGTCTGTTCCTTTGGCGTGGCGGTAAAGGCAACGAAGGTCAGGTTCTTGTGACGGCCGTGGCTCGCGAGCTCGTCGGCGAGCTGGTCCTCCCAATCGGCTGCGGCGTCCTCGGCTTCCGCCTCGATCTCAGCGTACTCCTCGAGCGCGTCGCGCTTGTCGGCAAGGGCGCTCTTGAGCTTGAGCGCGCTCGTTCCCGTCTGGGACGAATGTGCCTCGTCGACGATGATGGCGAAGCGCTTACCCTTGCTCTCGACCTGCTCGTAGATCACGGGGAACTTCTGAAGGGTCGAGACGATGAGACGAGCGCCGCCGTTGATGGCGTCCCGCAGGTCGGCCGAGGTCTTGTCCTTGCCGATGGTCACGACCGAGCCGATGGCGTGATCGAAGCCCGAGATGGTCTCCTGCAGCTGGCTGTCGAGCACTCGGCGGTCGGTGACGACGACCACGGAGTCGAACAGCGGGGTGTCATCCACAAAGAGGGATGCAAGGCGATAGGCCGTCCAGGCGATGCTGTTCGACTTGCCCGACCCCGCCGAATGCTGCACGAGGTAGTTCTTGCCCGTCCCGTTCGCGCGCACGTCGGCGATGACCTTACGCACGGAGTCGAGCTGGTGGTAACGGGGGAAGATGATGCGCTCCTTCTTGCGCTTCACCTCGTTGCCGCGCGCATCGAGCTCTGTCTCTTCCTTGACCTCCAGGTGGAGGAACTTGTTGACGATATCGAGCAGGCTGTCCTTCTGCAGGGCGACCTCCCACAAGTGGCTCGTGGCATAACCGTCGGGATTTGCGGGGTTGCCGGCGCCGCCGTCGTTTCCCGCCCCGGCGGAGCCCTGGTTGAACGGCAGGAAGAAGGTCTTCGCGCCCTCCAGCTTGGTGGTCATGTAGACATTTTCGAGATCGACGGCGAAAAAGGCCACCATGCGCGTGTTGAACTTGAGACAGCGACACCTCGGGTCGCGGTCCTCGCGCCACTGGCGCATGGCATTCTCAACGTCTTGGCCGGTGAACTGGTCCTTGAGCTCTATGCCCACCAGGGGGATGCCGTTCACGTCCAGGACCATGTCGATGGTCTGGTTGCCCGTCTCGGCGAAGTGGAACTGGCGGATGCAGCGGCAGACGTTCTTGGCATAGTGGTCGGCGGCGCTTTCGTTAAGCCCGCTCTCCGGCTTGAAGAATACGACCTTGAAAGGAATTCCTCGGTGCTTGAAGCCGTGTTTGAGCACCGCGACCATACCCAGGCGGTCGACGGCGTCGTTGAAGACCTTGGCGAACTTCGCCGTGGAATCGGAGTTGCACATGCGCTCGAAGCGATCCCACGCCTTGGGCTGCGTCGTCTGGATGAAGTTGACCAGGGTGGCGGCGTCGAGCGCACGGTCACGATGCTCCATGTAGCCGCCGCCGACCATCTGATAGGTGCCGTCCTCGACGTAGAGGAGCGAATGCCTGTCGTCGCACTTGAAGAAACCGCCCTCAGGCGAGCAGAGAAACGACTCGATGTCCTCTTCGAGGTTCTTTTCCTTTGTCTGCGCAGGCATGCTACAACCTCATCTCTCTCAACTCGCGACCAAAGAGAGCGAGCCACGGAAATATGCTCTTGTTTAGCACCATGTACATCTTCGCGCGCTGCTTTTCCGTCGGTGCCGTCCTCTTGTTGAACATATCCACCATGAACTCGTAATCGTTTCGACCGTCATAACCGTTGTACCTATTGGCCGGAAAGGCGCCCCTCTCGTAAAGGAAAGCGTAGAGGCGTCGAGAAAACAGATCCCTGTTCATGCCATCGAGTCGCACGCCCGGCTTCCTCGCCTCAAGGGCTTCCAGCAGCTTGATCGCTGCCTTCCAGCCCTCAACCTCGTTCTTGAGCTCATCATTTTCAAACTTAAGGATGCAGGTGGAGCCTATTGGCGAGAGCTCTTTCCCGTTGACGGAATTTTTGATTGTGAACTCATACCTGATGCCCTCATGCCCGCAAAGACACTCTCCGGAGGTGTTCCCATTGTCATGGCACCCCACCACGTGCCATTCGGAAACGGCAATATCCCACGTTTTCGACGACGACGCCTCCAGCACGATGCCCGGAAGACGATAGGAATCGCCCATTGGCTACACCTCCCGCTTTCCGGTGACGGTCTCGTAGATGAGCGACTGCTTGTACGCTTTGAGGTCGGTGATGATAGCCTGCTTGGCAGCGATATCGGCATCGATCTGGGTGCACTTCTCGTCCAAGTAGTCCGCAATGAGACGCTGTTCGGAGAGAGGGGGCAATGGCACAAACGCCCGAGCCAATACGTTAGCGGCAAGATTTGCGCTCGTTGCACCAATGGCAGTAGCCATGGCTTGATTGGTGGTAGATGAGCACGTAAGCGCATAGCTAAGCCACTCGGGAGCGCAGCAAATGGGTCTAGCGACAGTCAGCGAAGAAGCAACCGTGCCGCAGTTCTCCGTTCGGTTCAACGAGCATTTGCCAACGCTTCCGCGCAAACAAAAGACGACATCACCGCGCCGTAGCTTCACACCCTTAAGTGAATCGTACTTATCTTGCGAAATGTACTTCGAAAAGACGTCGGGAAGATAACGACCATTGAGGTCGCCAGACGTAATAAACGGAATTCCAGCCTCTTGAATGTCGTCGCCTGAAGGGTAGCTGTCACTTCTATCTCCGTTGAGAAATACAGCGAGACGCTTCACCATCACGAGGCCCCAGTTCGCATTCATTTTTCCTATCGCCGGGACTCCGCTTTCTTTCACTTTGAAAGCGTTACACGTACCGTAAACAATGGCTCGTTTAACCACATCGTTTTGATACGCCCTGTACTCTTCAATAGACTGCTCGGCGGTGGAGACGGCGCGGTCGATTTCGGCGCACTTATCGTCCAGGTATTCCGCGATGCGGCGCTGCTCATCGAGGGGAGGCATGGGTAGCACTTGGGCTGCAAAGTCCTCGAACTTGATTGTTTTGCCTTCGCGGATGCCCAACGTTAGTGAATTCATATGGTCAATAAACGACGGCGACTTAAACAAGTACTTATAGAACTGATAGTCGATTGGCTTTATTGAGCGAAACGTTTGGTAAGCAGGCGAACAGACCCCTTCGAAGTCGGAGCGCTCGAAGCCGCCCTGGAAGCTGCGCAGGCTGATTACAAAATCATTCCTGTGAACCGTACGGAATCTACTTAGGTCGGTATCGTCCTTAACGCGAACAACACCTTCAAGCCTATCCTGAGGCCACATGCCATGCTTCTGGGTCGCTGCCAAAAGCGTAAGGTCATCGTTGCCCCTGTCGTTGGTGAGTTTAAACAGGCGCTTAGCCCTATGCAATTTCCACCTCGAGGGGACCTCGCCGAGCCACTCGACGCCACTGTCCTTCATCTCCCGCATTGCTAACGCACCTCTCCGAAGAGGGCCTTGAGGCTCTTCTCGAGCGTCTTCTCGTGCTCGAGGATGCGCTTGGCGATCTCGTCAGCTGGCTCCAGCTCGGCGTACTTGTAGAACACGCGCGTGAACGGGACGGTGTAGCCCACCTTGGTCTTCTTCTTGTCCACCCAGGCGTACTTGTTGTACGGGCGTACCTCGCGCTCGATATAGGCGTCAATGTCCTGAGTGAGCGGGATGTCCTCGGTGTCCTCCTTGGCCTTGTCCGCCTGCATTTTCCCGCGTTTGTTAAGGACGGGTTCTCCGTCCTCGTCGACGACGGGGCTCTCCACGGCAACGCGGTTGAAGCCAAACTCGACCGTCTCCATCAGGCGCGCCTCGACGGAGACCTCTAGTCCGTTGGACCCGGCGCCCGTCCAAGTGCCGTCGCGATACTCGGAGTACGCCTGGACGATAAGGTCGCGGCAGGACTTGGTGATGTCGTTCTTCTTGTCGCCAATGCCCTTGCGGCGCTTCTCGAAGCACCGGGAGGCGTCGATGAGCAGCACGTGGTCGCGATGCTCCGGTGCCTTCGCCTTGCTGAAGAGCCAAACGTAGGTGGCGATGCCGGTGTTGTAGAACGAGTCGCAGGGCAGCTGCACGATCGCGTCGAGCCAGTCGTTCTCCAACACGTATCGGCGGATGCTGTCCTCGCCGCTGCCGGGCTTGCCCTTGTAGAGCGGACTCGCGTCCTGGACAATCGCCATCACGCCGTCGTCCTTGAGCTTAGACAGGCCGTTGAGCACGAAGAGCATCTGACCATCGCCCTTGGCGGGAAGCTTCTCAACGGGGAAGCGTCCACCGCCGGCAGTCTTGAATTCCTTCTCCACCGAGGGGGCCTGAGGATTCCACGGGTCACCGAAGGGTGGATTGGAAATGCAGTAGTCGAACTTGAAGCCATCGAACTTATCGGCGGAGAGGGTATCTCCGAAGCGCATGTTGGCGTCGTCCTCGCCACGAATTAGCGCACTCGCCTTCGCGATGCCGAAAGTGAAGGGATTGAACTCCTGACCGTAGCAGGTTACACGGGCCTCGGCGTCGAGCTGGCGCAGGCGCTCCTCGGTGCAGCCGAGCATCTGCGAGGTTCCCATGGTCTGGTCGTAGACGGTCTTCGTGATGCGGTCGCCGTCGAAGACGTGCGGGTCCGCCTGAATGAGCAGGTCGGTCATGAGGTACACGATGTCGCGGCTCGTGAAGTGAGCGCCGGCGTCCTCGTCGTAGGACTCGGAGAAGCGCTGAATGAGGTTCTCGAAGATGTAGCCCATGTCCACAGCTTTGATCTTGTCGGGCGACATGTCGGCCTGCGGCTTGCAGAAGTCGCAGACGACCTGGTAGAGCAGCGGGGCGTCTGGGTCGGAGAGGCGTTCGATCTGGTCGGCGAACTTCATGCGTGCCAAGATGTCCTGCACGTTGTCCGAGAACCCGTTGATGTAGTCCTTGAAGTTGTCCTCGATGTTCTCCGGGTCGGCCTTGAGCGTCTCGAAGGTGAACTTAGAGGTGTTGTAGAAGGGGTAGCCGGAGGCATCGCGCAAAAAGCCGTCCTTCACGGAAAAGGCTTTGTATTTCTCAGCTGCGGCGAGAACGGCATCGTGCGTGGGCTCAAGGCAGTCGTGGAAGCGTTTGATAACGGTCATAGGAAGGATGACCAGGCCGTACTCATGAGGCTTGTAGGGGCCACGCAGGGTATCGGCGGCACTCCAAATGAGAGATGCCTTCTCTTGAATATTGGCGCCAACGGCCTTGATAAGATCGTCGCTATCCGCCACTGCTATTTCTCCTTCTTGGTCAGATATTCGATGAGGCTCATCTTTACCAGCGAGGTAAAGCTGATGCCAGAAAGCGCAGCGGCGTCCTTCGCCGCATCACGCATGTTTTTAGGTATGCGGATGGTCACGGCAACGTTCTCGCCATCCACAAGAAAGCTCTTGAGCTCGCCTGTCTTGGCCTCTCCGTCGACAAGCTCGGCGTATTTCATTGGCAACCCCCGCGATTGCATGATGCAATACAAATGTGCTTCTGATTCTAGCAAAGGAACAGAAGCCAATGACCATCTGACGCAGATAGAAGGGGAAGTCGAGAGTCAACGTTCTGCCCATTCGCGATGCCATGGAATCTTAGGTCCCGTAGGCTTGTCAGCCATTCGGTTAAACCTATAGATATGAATTTAGGCCCGGTGACTTGAATCAGCGGTCATCCCGGGCCCATCGATATGCAGTGTACCCAGGGCTAGCAGGTTTAACAAATGGATTTTCGTTAGCGCGACCTCGACCGTCCCAACTGCCTCGGCTACCAACTGAACGCCCCCTATCTCCCCTCCGCCTTCAGCTTCAGCAGCAGGTCGCCCAGCTCGGGGCACTTCTTGGAAAGGCGCATCTGAGCTCGCTCGCCCATCCCCCACCGCTGGCGGATCTCCTGGGCGCGCGGACTCACGCGATAGTCCCCGTCCATCACCTGCTTGAGCAACTTGGCGGTCACGCGCGCATCGGCTAGGGCGCTGTGGGCGTGGCCCGTCGACTCGTCGAACTCGATGCCAAACCACGTCGCCGCGTCACTCAAAGAGACGCGCCCATGGCTGCCCACGTCCATGATCGAGGTGTAAAACGCCTGCAGGTCGGCCCAGTCCGTAGGAAATGCGGCAAGGTCGATGTGCTTTGCCTGGCACTCGGTCAAAAGCTGTCGCCGGTCCGCCCCACTCCAGCAAACCACCTGGGCGGAGTAGCGACCGATCCAATCGCTGAGCCTTTTGATCACCACATAGAGCGGATCGGCTATCGCGGTATCCACGGCCGATATCCCTGTGAGCTCGCGGGCGGGATACGCAACGCCTTCGGTAAATTCCGTCTGCACAAACTGCGAGAACTCGCCCATAACGTTGCCGTGGTAATCGAGCTTGACGGCGCCGACCTCGATAATCTCGTTGCGCAGCCCACGGCGTTGGCGCTGCTTTGGCACCGGCGCAAACTCAAAGTCCAGCACAATCTGGCGCGCAAAGTTCGTCGTATCGATAGCCGAGATACACGGCGTCTTTTCAGCTGACACGGTCATGGCCTTTCTCCGTCAACTGCCGCTTGTTACATAAGCGGCTACATTGCCGTAAGGATAGGCGCCCGTGCGGACACAAAAGCGAGGTGCAACGCCATGCGCCGGTCGCACGCCATGCAGACCGCCCCAAGAGAGTCGCCCGCTCTATTCAAATCCATGAAAAAGATTTAGGCCCGGTGACTTGAATCAGCGGTCATCCCGAGCCCATCAGAGCTCGTAGAGCTCTTGGTTGCTTTGGTCTCGCTCTTCACGGCGCTTATCGAACTTTCCGAGGCACTCAAGCAGCATTCGAAGCATAACAAGTCGCTGCCATTAAGGCGCTGACCTCTTGACCAAGCAACGGCGCTGCCCAGCTATCACCCTTGGGCCGCCGTCAACTTTATTCTATCCGCGAGCATCTGGTTTACCAAATGGATTTTCGGTAAAGGAAGCACGGCACGCCCGCAAAACCACTACGCCCCAAGTGCCGCCATGGGAATCACCGCCACGCCGTCGTCGCGTGTGTAGGCAATGCTCCCCTTTCCAACCACGACCGCCAAAAACGCCGGCGCGGCATTCTGGGCGGCAGGATTGGAGAGCACTTTCCTCTCCAGCGCCTTGAGATTTCTCGCTCCATCGTCTGCTTTCGCATCACTCAGCTTGACCTCGATGGCTCCCCAGCGCCCGTCGTGCTCAACGATCAGATCGACCTCAAGGCCCTTCTCATCTCGGAAATAATGGACACTGTTGTCGACACCGCCGTAGGTGGAAAGGAACACGCGCATGTCGCGCAGGACGAGATTCTCAAAGAGCATCCCCAGCGTTTGCATATCGCCAAGCAGCCGCTCAGGGGTAGCCCCCAGCAACGCCGCCGCAAGTGACGGGTCACAGAAGTAGCGCTTGGGGCGCACGCGAACGCGGGCCTTCGAGCGCATGGGCGGCTCCCATCCGCACAGGTCCTCGGTCAGCTTGAGCCTGTTGAAGAGGTCCAAGTACGCAGCGATGGTCCTCTCGTCGGGGCCCGCCTCACCGTACGAGGCGTCCTTTACGAGCGTCTTGTACGTGACAGCCTGGCTCTCGTTCATGGCAAGAGCTCGCAAAAGGCCGTGTGCAAGCTCGGGCGACATGCCCTCGTCCAGCACGTTGACGTCGAGCACCGAGTGCACGTACTGGCTTGCCGTCTCTCGCGCAAGATCTTCCGAAAGCCCAAGATTTGCAGGCCAACCGCCCCTGCAGCACCAGCGGGCGACGTCATCCACCGTGCTCTCGCGACGCTGAGGGGCAAAATCCTCGCCCTTAAAGAGGCTTGCCAGTGACACGAGCGGCTCGCCGTCGCCCGACTCACACAGGGCCATGGGGCGCATTGACAGACGGGCGATCCTACCCGTGCCGGAATGACGAACATGGCTGCGCTCCTCGCTTTTGAGCGCGGTCGAGCCCGTGAGCAAAAGTGTCCCCCGTTCGTTGCCGCTCGCGTCCACGAAACGCCGGGCGGCATCCCAAACCTCGGGCACCTCCTGCCATTCATCGACCAGGTGTGGCGCATCGCCGATGAGCGCCAGGCTTGGGTCGACCTCTGCCGCCGCACGCTGCGCAGGCTCATCGAGCCTGGAGACGCTCGCCGAGCGAGAGAGCGCCGTCCAGGTCTTGCCGCACCATTTGGGGCCGTTGATCTCCACACAGCCAAACGCCCGCATAAGGGTGTCGAGGCGCTCCTCTATGAGCCGGGGCCTATATCCCTTTTGGGTCAATCTCTTTGGTGCATCCACAGACGGCCGTCCCTCTCTATCACGCGATATGCGAAATTACGCCATTCTCAATGCTGATTTTACGCTACTTTCAATGTAGTTTTTACGCCATGACAGATGTAGTTTTTACGCCATTTTCATTGAAGGTTTTACGCTTGGCATCCTTAGCGCGACGCTCGCTCAACCCCTGACCACCGGATTGCCCGAATTCCGGGATGCTGTCTCCGCTCCAAACAAAAGGCCCCAGCTCGCGATGGAGCCGGGGCCAAAGGCGCAGCGTATGTAGTTGATGCTGAGCGCGAACGGCCCGTCAGCAATGGTCGTCCGCGCCCTACCCTACCCGCGGTGACGGGCGCGGCTGTAGGGCGTATCCACCATGGGCAGATCCGGACGCAGCTTGCCGTCGAATGCGCGATAGGCGTTCTGCACGGCGGGCGCCGTGGGGATCGTTGCGATCTCGCCGATGCCCTTGCCGCCGTATGCCACGGGCAACAGCTCGTCCTTCTCCACGTAGATGGCGTGGATATTCGGGATCTCGGGCGCACGGAACAGCCCGAGCGTGCCGTACCTGGCCTGGGGTACGCAGTCCTTGAGCGGCCAGTCCTCGGTAAGCGCATAGCCCATACCCATGAGCACGCCGCCTTCAATCTGGCCCTGGATGGAGATGGGGTTGACCACCTTGCCGGAATCGTGCGCAGCATAGACCTCGCTCACGCGGCCGTCATCGTCCAGAATGACCACATGTGTGGCAAAGCCGTAGCAGATGTGGCTCTTGGGATTGGGAACATCCGCACCCAGCTTGTCGGTCGGCTCCAGATACACGTAGCCAAACTCGCACCCCTCGAGCGCCTTGATGGCGGCCGCAGGATCCTGAGGATGCATGCCCTGGCCGGCGACGAGTTCCTGCGTGTGCAGCTGATAGGCGCGACCGTCGTCGTACTCGATCTTGACGCCGTCGCCATGCGCGCTCACGGGAGTATCGGGTGCAGGCTTGCCGGCCTCGATGTCAAGCATGGCATCGCGCAGCAGGAAGGCGGCACCGCGCACGGCCTCGCCGGTCACGACCGTCTGACGCGAGCCAGACGTGGTGCCGGAGTCGGGAGCGTTCTCGGTGGAGCACTCGCCATTGGCGATGCAGCGAAGCGGCAGACCGCAGGCCTCGGCAACGTCTTGCAAAAAGACGGTGTTACAGCCCTGGCCGATGTCGGACGTGGCGGCGTAGACCACGGCGCGGCCATCCTCGATGCGGATCTTGCAGCGGCCGGCATCGGGCAGGCCCACGCCCACGCCGGCGTTCTTCATGGCGCAGGCGATACCGGCGTGTCCGGGATGCGCGTAGTAGGCATCCTTGACCTCGAGCAGCGTCTCCTTCAGCGCCGTGGAACAGTCGGCAATCTGGCCGTTGGGCAAAACTTCGCCCGGCTCGATGGCGTTACGGTAGCGGATCTCCCACGGATCCAGGCCGACCTTCTCGGCCAGCAGGTCGATCAGGCTCTCGAGCGCAAACTCGGACTGGCAAACGCCAAAGCCTCGGTACGCACCGGCGGGCGGGTTGTTGGTGTAGTAGCCAAAGCCGCGAATGTCGGTATTCTGGTACTTGTAGGGGCCGACGGCATGCGTACAGGCGCGCTCGAGCACCGGGCCGCACAGCGACGCGTAGGCGCCGGTATCAAAGTTGATCTCGCAATCCAGGCCGGTAAAGTTGCCCTCGGCGTCGCAGCCCAGCGTAAAGGTGCCGTCCATGGCGTGGCGCTTGGGATGGAACGCGAGCGACTCGGCACGCGTGAGCTTGCACTTCACGGGACGCTGGAACTTATATGCGGCGAGCGCGGCCAGATGCTGGATGGACACGTCCTCCTTGCCGCCAAAGCCGCCGCCCACGAGCATGGTCTCGACGACCACGCGCTCGGGCTCGCTATCCCAGCCAAACATGTGGGCGCACTCTTTACGCGTGTCGTAGGCGCCCTGGTCGGTCGACTGCACCTTGACGCCGTTCTTGTACGGGAAGGCGACGGCGCACTCGGGCTCCAAGAAAGCATGCTCGGTAAAGGGCGTGGTAAAGCGCTGCGTCACGGTAAACGCGCTCTCTGCCAGCGCCTTGACGGCGTCACCGCGCGTCACGTGACGGCTCTGGCACACGTTGTCCTTGAGCTCCACCGTGTTGCCAAAGGCAAAGAAGCTGTCGTGCAGGCGCGGGGCGTCGGCAGACCTGGCCTCGGCGATGTTGCGCACGGGCTCCAGCGGCTCGTAATCAATCTTTACGAGCTTCTTGGCCTTCTCGAGCGTCGCCTCGTCCTCGGCAACCACCAGCACGATGGCATCGCCCACGCAGCGGGTGATGTCGCCCTGGGCGATCATGACGTCCCAGTCCTGGATAAGGTGGCCGACCTGGTTGACCGGCACGTCCTCGGCGCGCAGGATGCCAACCACACCGGGTAGGGCCTCGGCCTTGGAGGTATCGATGGAGAGCACGCGGGCACGCGGATACTTGGAGCGCACGGCGCTGGCGTAGGTCAGGCCCGGCTGGTCGATCTCGTCGATGTCGTCGGGGTACTTGCCCTCGCCGAGCACCTTCTTGCGCACGTCAATACGGAAGGCGCGCTTGCCCACGCCGTAGTCGTCGCCGCGCTCCAGATCCTCGTCGATCTGCTTTTCGCCGCGGAGCACCGCAGCGGCCAGCGCAATGCCCTCGATAATCTTTTTGTAGCCGGTGCAGCGGCAAACATTGCCGCGGATGGCGTACTTGATCTGCTCCTCGGTAGGCTCGGGATCCTCGGCGATGAGCGCTGCACCCGCCATGACCATACCGGGGATACAAAAGCCGCACTGCACGGCGCCCACGGCGCCAAAGGCGTACACAAAGGCCTCGCGCACGTTCTCGGGCAGGCCCTCGACAGTCACGATGTCGCGGCCGGCGGCAAGGGCGGTGGTCAGCACGCACGCCTTGACGGCCGCACCGTCCACATGGATGGTGCAGGTGCCGCAGGCGCCCTCGGAGCAGCCGTCCTTGGCGGAGTGAATGTGCAGGTCGTCGCGCAGATAGCGCAGCAGCGGTTTGTTTTGGGTCGTCGTGTGCTCGACGCCGTTAACGGTAAAAGTGAATTCCTGTGCCATGGTGATTCCCTTCTACACGCCGGCGGCGATACCGGTGCGGTCGTGGATGGCGCCATGCGGGCAGACGACGGCGCACATGCCGCACGACAGGCAGTCCGTGCCGTCGATATGGGCGCAGTTGTCCTCGATGCGGATAGCGCCGGCAGGGCACTTTTTGGCGCACATGCCGCAACCGATGCAGCTGGTGTCGCAGATCTTGCGCGCAATGGCGCCCTTATCGGTGTTGTTGCAGCGCACCAGGATGTTCTGGTAGCCGGGAACGAAGGCAATCACGCGCTGCGGGCACGCCATGCCGCACAGGCCACAGCCCGTGCACTTGGAGCGGTCCACACGGGCGACGCCGTCGACCAGCGCGATGGCACCGTGGGGGCAGGCCGTAACGCAGGCGCCACAGCCAATGCAGCCTTCGCTGCAGCGGGCGTCGCCGCCTGCGGAAGCACAGCCGCTTCCGCAGGCAACGTAGGCCACGTGATGTTGAATGGATTTGGCCATAAGAGACTCGCCTATTTCTTAAGAAGGTACGAATAGTTGTCGCGCACGGCCCTGATGGTCAGGCGGACGGCCTCGGGCAGACCGGTGTTGACGGCATCGACCGAGACGGTGCGGACCGTGCCGGCGACGCGGACCTTAAAGTGGTCCTCGTCCACGGCCAGGAAGCCCTCGTTCTCGGAGTTCTCCATGTCCTCCTCGCTCCAGAACAGGGTGAGCTTGTCCTTGTAGGGACGGCCCTCCTGGTAGGGGCAGAACACGGCGCAGTTGCCGCACTCGTTGCACATACCGTCGACGTGGACGACCTGATGCTTGACCAGGCCCGGCACCTTAATGGCCACGTTGGCGCGGTTGGGGCACACGTCGCAGCAGACCTCGCACACCGAGCCGCAGCCCAGGCAGCGGGTCTTGGTGCAGTTGCGCTTGTCGCGGCACAGCGACCCCTTGCGCTCGTAGCAGGTGCCCTCGCGGCCAGCCTGCTCGTTGCAATCGGCGTACTTGTTAAAGTCCACGCCGGCGATGGCACGGGCGACCTCGGCGGCGTCGGCAATAGCCTCGACCACGGTGGCAGGACCGCGACGGCAGTCGCCCGCAGCCCAGACGCCCTCGACGCCGGTGGAGGTGGCGGCAAGGCGGCCGCGACGGTCGTGCTCAACGCCCGCGGCGTCGTACAGGCTGGCATCGATGCCCTCGCCCACGGCGCAGATCACCGTGGTGGCGGAAAGCTCAACGGTCTCGCCCGTGGCGACAGGGCTGCGACGGCCGCTTGCATCTGGCTCGCCAAGCTCCATAACATCGCAGGTCAGCACGGCGCCGTTAAGTGCCTTGGGCGCCAGCAGCTCGCAGAACTCAACGCCATCGGCAAGAGCAAGATCGAGCTCTTCCTCGTCGGCGGGCATCTGCTTCTTGGTGCGGCGATACACCAGGCGCACGTTCTTCACACCAGCCAGGCGCTTGGCCACGCGGGCCGCATCCATGGCGGTGTTGCCGGCGCCAATGACGACGACGTCCTCGCCCAGCTCGAGCTTCTCGCCCTTCTTGGCGGCCTCGAGGAACTCCAGCACGTCGAGCTCGGCACCCTCTCCCAGGCCCGCAGAGCCGGGCATCCAGGCACCGGTGGCCACGACCACGTCGGTAAAGCCCTGGGCCTTGAGCTCGTCGATGGACTCCACGCGGGCGTTGAGCTGCACCTTGGCGCCAAAGGCCAGGCAGAGCTCGGCATCGTGGGAGATATCGTCGCTGGCGATACGGAACTCGGGGATCACGTGACGGACCACGCCGCCGAGCGAGTCGCGGGCCTCGAAGATGGTGACGGGCACGCCGGCGCGCGTCAGGAAGAATGCCGTCGCCAGGCCGGCCGGGCCGCCGCCGATAACGGCAACGTTGCGCTCGCCGTCGTTGGCGATGGCCTGGGCGCGCAGCTTGGGCAGCACGGCGGTCATGGCCTCGCGGGCGGCCTTGAGCTTGCTGGCGCGAATCTGGGCGCCCTCGGGCTCGTAAAATGCACGCTCGCAGGCACGGCCGCAGGGATGCGGGCAGATGGTGCCGGTAATGAACGGCAGGGCGTTGCGCTCGATGATAATGTTGAGCGCGTCCTCGTAGCGGCCCTCGTCAACAGCCGCCAGGTAGGCAGGAATGTCCTGCTGGATGGGGCAGCTCGTGCGGCACGGCGTGGTAAAGCAGTCGGAAAGCGAACTCTTGCCGGCAACCTTGCGGTCGGGCAGCGGACGCAGCGGCTTCTTGTAGAGCGGGTTGGTGAGCGAGTCGGCCTGGATCGCAGTCACGGCCTCGAGAGAGACGCCCGCGAACGGCTTGCCATCCAGGTCGGTAAACTCGCCGGCCATCTGGCTAAAGCGCTCGTAGCCACCGGGCTTGAGCACGTCGGTCGCCAGGGTAACGGGCCAAATGCCGGCGTCATACAAGGCGCGAATGTTGTAGACCGTGGCGCCGCCGGAGTAGCTGATGCGCAGCTTGCCATCGAACTGCTCGGTAATGCGACGGGCGGCCTCGATGGTCAGCGAGAACAGCGAACGGCCGGACATGTACATCTCGGTGGAAGGCAGCTCGTTTCTCGTCACGTCGACGGGGAAGGTGTTGGTCAGCTTGACGCCAAACTCCAGGCCGCGCTCGGCGCACAGGGCAATCAGGCGCTCGAACATGGGCACGGCATCGGCCCACTGCAGGTCCTCGCGGAAGTGCGTATCGTCGAAGACGATGTAGTCAAAGCCCAGCTCGTTGAGGCGCTGACGTGCAAACTCATAGCCCAGCAGCGTGGGGTTGCACTTGATGTAGGTGTTGAGGCCCTTCTCGGTGATCAGATAGGTCGCGATGCGCTCGATCTCCGCCGGCGGGCAGCCATGCAGCGTGGACTCGGTAATGGAGTTGGAGACGCGCGCCGGGATGGACTCGACAAACGCGGCGTCGACATGCTCAAACTTGTCCAGGTTGGCGAGCGCCCATGCGCGGCACTCGTTCCAGACGTCGGAGCCGCTGGCGTCCTTCATACCCTCGATGTAGGCGTCGACCTTGGGGCTCTTGATGCCCTCCAGGTCATAGCCCACCGACATGTTGAAGACAAAGCCGTCCGGGCTGCCCAGACCGTACTCGCGAGCGATCAGGTGGCAGGCAAACCATGCCTTCACGTACTCGGCAAAGGCCTGCGGAACCTCGAGCTCGGTCGACCACTCGCAGTTGTAGCACTCGTCCTGCGCCACAATGCAGGGCTTGTTAACGCACTTGGAGAGCTCCTCGCCGTCCATAACCTGAACGGTCTTAAGCTCAAAGAAGCGGGAACCGGCCACATAAGAGGCCACGATGTTCTGGGCAAGCTGCGTGTTGGGACCGGCGGCCGGGCCAAACGGAGTCTCGATGCGCTCGTCAAAAATGGGAAGCGCACCCTCCTGGTTGGTCGTGACCATCCTGCGTACGCCAAAGACGGCGCCCTGAGTCTTGTGCTCCTCGATGATCCAGTTCATCAGCTGCGAAAACGGGATCGGCCTCATGATGTCGCTCATAATGAGCTCCTCTCTGTAACGCCCGGCGAGACCGCGCGGCGGGCGCAAATACGGTGTAGCGCTAGCACAGCGCCGGCGACCCCGCGGAGGCCGCCTATACGCGCGTCGGATGCGGCGAAACATCCGACGCGCGTGAATCTACTTGTAATTAGTAGGCGCGATCGTTGAGCGTGCTCCAGAGCTTCTTGGACTCAGCCATGGTCCACGCGTTGATCTTGTCCTCATCGATACCGACGAACTCGCGATCCTTGTACAGGACGCGGCCGTTGATGATGGTGGTGCGGCAGTTTTTGCCCATCATGCCAAAGAGCATGTGGCCGTCGATGTTCTCCTCGCTCAGCGGCGTAAAGGGCTTGTAGTCCATGACGATGACGTCGGCGGCAGCGCCGGCCTCGAGCACACCGAGCTTGCGATCGAAGTACTTGCTCGCCATCTTGGCGTTGTTCTCGAACAGCATGGTCATGGCCTCACACCAGCCCACGTTGGGCATGGCGGCGTTGTGGCGCTGAATGATCAGGAAGACCTTAAGGCTCTCGAGCATATCGTGGGTGTAGGCGTCGGTGCCCATGCACACGGGAATGCCGCGGCGGAAGAACTCGAGCACGGGGGCGCAGCCCACGGCGTTGCCCATATTGGATTCGGGGTTGTTGACCAGCCAAGTGCCGGACTCCTTGACGATATCCATCTCGGCAGGCGTCACGTGGATGCAGTGGCCGAGCATGGTGTCGGGACCCAGCAGGTTGTGCTGCAGCAGGCGCTCGACGGGGCTGATACCACCGCGGTTGAGGCGGGAATCCCACACGTCGTTCATGCCCTCGCACACATGGATGTGGAAGCCGGTCAGGCCGTTGTTGGCCTCGGCCATCTTATCCATGGTCTCGTCCGAAAGCGTAAAGGTAGCATGTCCGCCAAACATGGCGGCGATCATGTGGTTGTCGTTATCGCGACGCTCCTTGGCGGCCCACTGGGCAAATTCGGCGTTCTCGGCAATGGCCTGGTCGCATTTTTCCTGGCCGCGGCGATCGGAGACCTCGTAGCACAGGCACGAACGCATGCCCAGCTCCTGAGCGGCGTCCTTAATGGTAAAGAGGCTTCCCGGGATCTCGCAGAAGCTCGCGTGGTGATCGAAGATCGTGGTGACGCCATCGCGGATGGAGTCCAAGATCGTGGCATAGGCGCTGGCCTTGGTGCCGTCGAGCGTCAGGTTGTCGTCGATCTTCCACCACTGCTGCTCAAGATTCTCCAGGAAGTTGGTGGGGTTGCAGCCCTTAATGGCAAGGCCGCGGGCCAGACCCGAGTAGATGTGGGTGTGGCAGTTGATGAGTCCGGGCATGATGAGGTTGCCCCGGGCGTCGACGTACTCGGCATCCGGGTACTTGGCCTTGAGCTCGCACTCGGGGCCCACTTCGACGATCGTATCTCCGTCAATGGCGACCGCACCGTTGGGGATGAACGGGGCCTGAGCGTTGCGGGTAAAGACGGAACCGTTAGCGACCAGAAGCATGGATGCTCCCTTCGACATCAGAGGCGGGGTTTGACACCTCTGACATGGCGGAGTGCGAAGCGCCGGCCTACACCGGAAACGGGCCCTCTCCCGTCAACGCTTCACCAAAGGGACAAACCCTTTGAAGTGCGGCTTGGCGCCGCATGACGTCGGCGGACGAGGCGATGCTCCCGCCGACGAATAGCACCGAATTGGTTACTTCTTGCTCTCGGGCAAGACCAGATCCACGGCGGCATCCTTGGCGGCATCGATGTGCTGAGCCACGACCGGCGTCTGCGGAAGGATCAGGTTAAGGACAATAGCCATGATGGCGGTGGGGGTTACGGCATTGGAGCCGATGACGGTGGACACCCAGGCGGGCATGCCCTCGCCGGCAAGGCAACCGCTGGCCATCCAGATACCCAGGCCAAAGACGACGGAGGTACCGACGATGGTGGTAGTGCGCTGCGTGAGGCCCTCGCGGGTGAACATGCGCACGCCGTTCATGGTGATGGTGCCAAAGACGCCAACGGTCGCGCCGCCGATGACGGGCTGCGGGATAGCGGAAAGGACGGCAGAGAGCTGCGGGAACAGGCCGGCGATGGCAAAGACGGCCGCGATGATCACAAAGACCCACTTGTTGACGACCTTGTTGGAGCAGATGATGCCCACGTTCTGGCCAAGGGCGCTGGTGGGAAGACCGCCCAGCAGGCCGCCGACCATAGAGGTGAGGCCCTGGGACACGATAGCGCCGGAGAGCTCGCGCTCGGTGGGCATACGGTCGATGGAGCCCAGGCAGGCGGCGGAGACGTCACCGATAACCTGGATGGCAACCATGGGGAACACGACGGCGAGGGTAATGCAGACCTCGGGATCAAACTCGAGCGCGTAGGGCATGAGCTTGGGAAGGGCGAAGACCTGAGCGGTGGCGACGCTGGAGAAGTCGATCATGCCAAAGGGGATCGAAACGATCATGCCGACGATCATGCCAAAGAACACGGATCCCAGCTTGAGCGTGCCCTTGCCAAAGTTGGCGAGCGCAAAGACCACGGCAAAGGTGATAAGAGCAACGCACCAGGCCTGCGGGGTGCCCCACAGCGGCGTGCCCATGCCACCGGCCATGTACTTGACGGCCGTGGGATAGAGAGAGACGCCAATGGAGAAGATGACCGTACCGGTCACGACGGGCGGGAACAGCCACTTAATCTTGCTGTAAGCCAGACCAAAGAGGACCGCGACGGCGCCGCCGACGATCTCGCCGCCCAGCAGCGCACCAAAGCTAAAGCCCGAGGCACCCATGGCCTGCAGGGCCGGCAGGAACGCGAACGAAACGCCCATGACGATGGGCAGACCGCCGCCGATGCGACGGAAGGGAGCGAAGGCCTGAAGGGCCGTATCGATTGCCGAAAGAATGAGCGCGACCTGGATGATGTCGGTGCTCTGCTGGCTATTAAAGCCGTAGACGCCGGCCATGATGACCGCCGGGGTAATGATGCCGGCAAACGATGCCAGTACGTGCTGAAGGGCACACGGGATCATTTCCTTAACGGGAGGCATGCCTTCGCGAGTGAACAGGGCTTCAGTGCCGTTCGTAACCGTCTCCTGGGTCATTTGACCACCAATCCTCGAAATAGTTGTTTTCGCATCTAACGCTCTATTGTGACGCAGTGCGGGGTTGAGGTTGTGCCTTCGTTGCATATCGTATTAAAGATGATTCTCATTCTCAATAATAATTTTTTGTTATCATACTATTCTTGAGCTGAGACAATGCATTTCCGCAGGTCAGGAAAGTGTCTGGTCAAAATAACATCTAACTTTTCTTTTGGTCGACCGTTTACCGCCAAATTCCTACCGTTCGTCTGTATTACGCAATGTACCTGCGAATATGCGAGATGAGGAATGGCGTGTTACCATGAGAAAAAATTGTTATGAACATTTCCGATTTCACCCCAAGGAGTTGCCCGTGAACGAGACCGTACGTCGCTTTTTGCCGATGGTCGATTTCCTGGAGCAGATACTCGGTAAGAACAGCGAAATCGTGCTGCACGATTTCTCGGATCCCGACCACGCCATCGTCGATATTCGCAACGGCATCGTGAGCGGCCGCAAGGTCGGCGGCCCCGCCACCGATCTGGCACTCAAGATCATGCACGACGCCAAGTATCGCGACCTGCCGTTTATTACGGGTTATGAAGGGCGCGGCGCCGGTGGCAAGACGTTGGAGTCCGCGACGTTCTTTATCCGCGAGAATGGCGAGATCGTCGGTATGCTCTGCGTCAACACCGATCTTTCCACGGTACGCTCCATCAACGCCATGGCTCAGCAGCTCATGGCCTGCTTCGACGCCGTGCCAAGGCAGGCAGAGCCCGCGTCTATCGAGGTCGAAAGCCTTTCGGAGTCCACACAGGAGCTCATCGACCGCAGCATTGCCGAGCTGCTGAGCGCGCGCGGGCTGGATGTAGCGTCGCTTGGTCAGAGCGACCGCGTGGGCGTCATTCGCCACCTCAACGGCAACGGGGTGTTCATGCTCAAGGGCGCCGTGGCCTGCGCCGCCACTGCGCTGGGCATCTCGGAGCCCAGCGTCTACCGCTACCTGCAAAAAGTTCGGAAGGAAGGCTAACCCACCGATCCCTTGGGGACGGAGGAAAACGGATCATTTTGCCGCATCGCTTGACAAAAGACCCTGCAGCTCGCACTGCAGGGTCTTTTTGCATGTCATGTTTAGTTGTTGTCAACGCCTTAGAGAGCGGCGACGACTTCGATCTCGACCAGACCGCCAGCCGGAAGGGCGGCAACCTGGAAAGCGCTGCGCGCGGGGAACGGGGCCTCGAACTTGGAGGCGTAGATCTCGTTCACGGCGGCGAAGTCGGCGATGTCGGCCAGGTAGACCGTGGTCTTGACGACATCGGCAAAGGTGGCGCCGGCAGCGGTCAGCAGGGCCTCGACGTTGGCGAGGGACTGCTTGGCCTGGGCCTCGACGCCCTCGGGCATCTTGCCAGTTGCGGGATCGATGCCCAGCTGGCCGGACAGGAACACCATGTTGCCGGCCTGGATACCGGGGGAATACGGGCCGATGGCTGCGGGTGCGTTATCGGAAGACACGACGGTCTTGCTCATGTTTTTCTCCTTACGATCAATTGAGAGAGCGTGAGCGCGGTGTTCACACCGGGAGGCACAGTTCGGTCTGAACACCGCGCTTGATTGGGATAGTACTCAAGGTTTCTGTTTGATGCAAGAATATTATCAGCTTGCGAGAATATTTTATCGCCCAACGGTTTCCCCGAACCGCTGAACGGTTCTCATGTGGAGCAGCCAGTCCAAGCTGCTGAAGACTTTGTCCTGCTTAGGCTGCGGGCGTCGCCCACCGCAGCGACGCCACTATACTTTTGAGTGTCTGAGCATTTTGAAAGGCAGGATATGACCGCAACCGCCAGTCGAACCACCAACCGCAGACCCGAGCTTTTAGCGCCCGCCGGAGGACCCGAGCCCTTTGCCGCCGCACTCGCCGCTGGCGCTGATGCCATCTACTGCGGCATGGGCAGCTTCAACGCCCGCCGCAAGGCCACCAACTTTACCGACGAGGCCTTTGAGCAAGCCTGCCGCGCCGCACATCTAGCCGGGTCGCGCGTCTACGTCACGGTCAACATCGTCATCAAGCAGTCCGAGATGGACGATGCGCTGCAACTCATCTATCGCTGCTCCACGCTGGGCGCCGACGCCTTCATTATCCAGGACTGGGGTCTGTTCTTTGAAGTCAAGCGCACCATGCCCGGCATCGAGACGCACATCTCAACCCAAGCAAACATCCACGACGACCGCGGAACCCTTTGGTGCCGTGAGCAGGGCGCCGACCGAGTGACCTTGTCGCGCGAGCTCTCCATTGACGAGATCGCCGCCATCCACGACGCCGCACCCGATGTGGACCTGGAGGTCTTTAGCCACGGTGCCATCTGCTTTTGTTACTCGGGCCTGTGCCTGCTCTCGAGCTTTGCCATGGCGGGCCGCTCGGCCAACCGCGGCATGTGCGCCCAGCCCTGCCGCCTGCCCTACGAGCTGATCGACGAGAACGGCCGCTCGCTCTCCCCTGCCGGTCGCGAGCGTGCGCTATGCCCGCGCGACACCAACACTTCGCAGCTTGTTCGCCGTCTGTATGACGCCGGCGCCGCATCGCTCAAGCTCGAGGGCCGCATGAAGGCCCCTGATTACGTGTACTCCATCGTCGACGTGTATCGTCACGAAATTGACGACATGCTATCCGGAGCCGCCGTTGCCAAGGACGAGGAAGCCGCCCGCCAGCGCCAGCTCAAGCGCTGCTTCAACCGCGACTTTACGCACGCCTATCAGGACGGCACCTCGGGCGACGAGATGATGAGCTATGAGCGTTCCAACAACCGCGGCCAGATCGTGGGCACGGTGCTGGGCAGCCGCCCGGCCAACCGCGATGTGCGCGGCCTCAAGCCCGACGACCGCCGTCGCCGCGCCGCCATCGCCCGCATTGAGCTGTTTGAGCCCGTGGGCAAAGGCGACCTGCTGGAGCTTCGCCACGATAACGAGTTTGACCAGTTCCTGACCACCATTGCCGCCGATGATGCCGCCGCCGGTGACATCATTGAGTGCCGCGTGCCCCGCAGCATGCCCGAGGGCTGCCGCATCCGCGTGATTCGCAGTCAGCGCGCCATCGACGCCGCCGGCACCGCGCTCAAGCGCGATGTGCTGCGCCGCCGAGCTGTTGACGTGTCCGTCGTGGCGCGCCTGGGCGAGCCGTTTACTGTCACACTCACCTGCTGTGACAACCCCGCGCTCACCGCCACCGCCACGGGCTTCACCGTCGAGGCCGCCAAGACCCGCGCCGTCGAGGCATCCGATCTGGTTGAGCATGTGGGCCGCATGGGCTCCTCGCCGTTTGAGGCAGCGAGCTTTGACGTTTCGCTCGACGCCGGCTGCGGCATGGGCTTCTCCGCCGTGCACAAGGTGCGTGCCGCCGCCTGCAAGGCGCTGGAAGAGGCCATTCTGACGCCGTACGCGGAGCGCGCGAAAACGCTCGAGCTGCCGGCGATTGTAACCAGTGATTCCCGCCCCGCGCCCGAGCACTACCGCGATGAGCCGCAGATCTGCGCCACCGTCACCTCGCTCGAGGCCGCCGAGGCCGCTCGCGCCGAGGGTGTAACGCGCATCTACATGACCACCGACGCGCTCGATGCGGCCGAGCTCTCCCCCACCGATGCATTTGAGCAGGGCATCGTACCCGTGCTCGACGAGGTCTGCCGCGCCGTTGACCACGTACGCGTCGACCCGTGGGTTGTTGCCGGCGCCACGGTCGCTATTGGCAACATCTCTGAGCTTGCCCTGGCCGCCCAGGTTGGCGCCACGGCCGAGATTCGCTCTTGCCTGCCGGTGCACAACACGCCCTGCATGGAGGCGCTTGCCGAGCGCGGCGCCGGTGCGTTTTGGCTCTCGCCCGAGATCACGCTCGACGAGATTGTCTCGCTCGGCGCCGCCGCGCCCGCTGCTCTGGGCATCACCGTCTTTGGCCGCCCGCGCGTCATGACAAGCGAGCATTGCATTCTGCAGGTTGCCAATGGCTGCATCCACGATTGTGCCAACTGCCGCCTGCGTGCCCGCAAGCTCTCGCTCAAGAATATCGACGGAAAGGTCATGCCCGTCCGCACCGACATCCACGGCCGCTCTCGCCTGTACGATGCCTACCCCATCGACCTCACGCCGCAGGTTCCTCAGCTGCTCGACGCCGGCGTGCGTCGCCTCATGGTGGACGGAACGCTGCTCGAGACGGATGAGGTGGGCCGTGCCGTCGCCCGCGTCCGTCGTGCCGTCGAGGCAGCGCAGGCCGGCCGCAAGCCCGCCGCCCGCCTACGCGGGGCGACCTCGGGCTGCATGTTTGTGGGAATTAGCTAACCGAAAGGCTTACACGTGAACGAAGAACCTCAAGTCCTCTACTGCGACGCCTGGCTCATGGCCATCGACAAGCCCGCCGGCATGATCGTCCACGGCGACGGCACCGGTGAGCGCACGCTTACCGACTACGCCAGCGATCTGCTGCTGGCGATGGGCGACGGCTTTGCCGCGACTGACATGCAGCCGCTCAACCGCCTGGACCGCAACACCACCGGCGTGGTGCTGTTTTCGCTCGACAAACAGACGCAACCCGCCTTTGACCAGATGGTGATCGACCACGCCTTCGAAAAGCACTATCTGGCGCTGGCCGAGGGCAAGATCGACTGGAACGAGAAGCTCATCGACAAGCCCATCGCCCGCGACCGCCACGACAGCCGCAAGATGCGCGTCGGCGCCAGCGGCAAGCCGTCGCAGACGCGCGTGAAGGTGCTCAAGCGCCTTAAGAGCCGTCGTGGCCTGCCCACGCGCTCGTATATCGATGTCGAGCTGCTCACCGGCCGCAAACACCAGATCCGCGTGCACCTGGCAAGCGAGCACCATCCCCTGGTGGGCGACGACCTGTACGGAACACCGCGACCTTGTGGCCTCATGCTCCATGCCCACAGCGTGTCCTTCACGCATCCCGTAACCGGCGAGCACATCCACATCGAAGCCCCCTGCCCCTGGGAGCCCTAAACCACCACAATCGGGACAGGCACCTTTGTGGTGGTTTTGCCGCAATGGCTCAGCCGCGGTCCCAAAACGTCTCGATCTGTAACAGTTAGAGCCCATTTTCCGGTCGGTCTGTTACAGATCGAGACATTCGAATCCCCCTCAAGGGAAAATCTCAATCTGTAACAATAACTCGGCAAAATCGGTCCCAGATGTTACAGATTGAGACAAAGGGACGGTGCGGTTCGGAAGTATCTCACTCTGTAACATCTAACCCACTTTTAACGGTCCAGTTGTTACAGACGTAGACAAACCGGTAGACAACGAAAGCGGCAACGCCCGTGATGGACGTTGCCGCTTTTCTATTGAGAAAACTACTCGGTTTCCGTTGCTAACCACCACAATGGGGACAGGCCCCTTTGTGGTGGTTTTGGCCTTAGCCCGTCCCCTGCTGCTAGACCGTGATGACGTTGTCCATTGCCCGGTACTTGGCGGGGACCTCGCCTGCGGTAATAATCGTTGCGTCGCGGAAGTCCGCAAACTTGACGGGCGCCACCATGCCAAATTTACTGGCGTCCGAGATTACGAAGCGTTTGGCGGTATGGCGCATCGAGATACGCTTGACCTGTGCTTCCTCGATATCCGGTGTGGTGAGACCTTGCTCGGCCGCGATGCCGTTGGATCCCCAAAAGCCGCAGTTGAAGTTATAGCGGTCCAGGGTTGCCAAGGCATCGGGGCCAACGAGCGCCTCGGTCTCGGGTTTGAGCTCGCCGCCCAGCACCACGGTACGCATGCCGCGCAAAGCAAGGTGCTGAGCATGGAGCACGGTATCGGTCACATAGGTGACGCCGTCGAGACGCGGAAGATGCTCGATGAGCTTGAGGGTCGTTGAGCCCGAATCGATATACACAAAGCTATCGGGCTCCACCAGGGCCGCGGCACGAGCACAGATGCGCTCCTTGTCATCGTTATGGAGATCACTGCGTTCGCTGATCGTCAAGTCGCGCGTCACGTGCGCGCGCTCCAGACTCGTCGCACCTCCGTGCACCTTGGCGATACGGTGCGCGCGGTCGAGCGTTTGCAAGTCACGGCGAATGGTGGACGGTGTCACGCCCAGGGCCTCGGCAAGTTCCGGCACGGTAACCGAGCCGGCCTGCTGCACCATCGACACGATCGCATTGAGCCTATCTTCCGCAAGCATCGCTTACTCCTCCTCGGGGTACACGACTCCCCAATCGGCGCGGAGCTTGGTCATAAGCTCCATAACATCAGAAGCATAATCCAGCAGCTCGCGCTTGGAGTCGTCGCCGGCAACGGCCTTCTCAAGATCGGCCATCTCATAGCAAAGGGCGTAAGCTTCGGTGCCGGCGTGGACCTCCTCGCGGTGGCCGTCCACAGTCCACACGATGGTCGCGTGATCGGCGCGCGGATACTCGTTGACCTCGATATAGCACTTGTCGAAGCTGATGACCGAGCGCTTGGGCTGCTTGGAGTGGAGCGTAAGGCTCACAACACCCAGCTGCTGCTCGGCGTTACGGCAGACAATGCCGCCCGCAACGTCGACACCGGTCTCACAGGTGTTGCCCAGCGAGACAACCTCAGCGGGCTGGCTCGCCATAAAGAGGCGCATAACGGAGAGCGCATACACGCCAATGTCGAGCATGGCGCCACCGGCAAGGCTACGGTTGTAGAAGCGGTTGGTCAGGTCGCCGTACTCCTTATAGCTGCCAAAGTTGAGCTGAGCGAGATTCATGCGGCCGAACTCGCCGACATCCATGCGACGACGCAGCTCCTGATACAAGGGCATGTGAAGCACCGTGGTGGCGTCCATAAGGACCACGTTGTGCTCGTCGGCAATGGCGCGGGCCTCGTCAAGCTCGGCGGAATTGAGGGTAATGGCCTTCTCGCAGAGCACGTGCTTGCCAGCTGCCAGAGCGGCTCGCAGATAGGTGATATGCGTGTTGTGCGGCGTGGTGATATAGACTGCGTCAATGTCCGGATCGGCGTAGAGATCCTCGACCGTGCCATAGACCTTCTCAACGCCATACTGCTCTGCAAAAGCCTGAGCCTTGGACAGCGTGCGGTTGGCAACGCCCGCGAGCTTTCGGCCGGCAAGGGCGAGAGACTGAGCCATCTGGTTGGCGATAACGCCACACCCAATTACAGCCCAACGAAGCTCGGGAGCCGTAAAGATGTCGTTTGGGAACGGCTGATTCTGGACCGAGGCAAACGCCGCCTTTGCGGCTGCCTCGGCGTCGAGCGGAGCCTGTTTGGAATCTGCCATGATGTGCCTCCTGAGTCATCGGAAGTCCTTCATTTCTAACAAACCTATAGTCGCACAATTGCGCGCGTATCTGCTCGTGTTTGCGTATTTATTTGCTTATCGGTCATTATTTAGCCATAGTTGGCAGATGTTTGCGCGGCTATGCGCATTGTCGCGCAAGGCTATGCGCGTAAATGCGCATGCGACGATCCTTGTGAAACAAACGGCCACTCATTTAAGTCTGTCCCCAATGAGTAGGGATAGAAAAAGGCCCGGGTGCCGTGAGGCATCCGGGCCTTTGCTAGCAACTTAGGTGTTGCGGGCAGCTTAGAACTTGTGGCCGCACTTCTTGCAGACGCGCAGCTTGTTCTTGCCGTCCTTCTCGTGACCGACGCGGGTAACCTTACCGCACTCGGGGCAAACGAGATTGACGTTGGAGGCGTCGATGGGAGCCTCCTGCGAAACAATGCCGCCCTGCTGGTTGACAGCGTTGGGCTTGACGGCCTTCTTGACGACCGAAACGCCCTCGACAACGACCTTGTTCTCGGCGGGGAGAGCACGCAGGACAACGCCCTGCTTGCCGCGATCCTTACCGGAAAGAACCTGGACCTTATCGCCCTTCTTGATATACATATATCTCCCCTAACTACAGGGTCTCGGGAGCGAGCGAGACGATCTTCATGTACTTCTTGTCACGAAGCTCGCGAGCGACGGGCCCGAAGATACGGGTGCCGACGGGCGAACCATCGTTGTTGACGACAACGCAAGCGTTCTCGTCAAAGCGAATGTAGGAGCCATCCTTGCGGCGGATCTCCTTAACGGTGCGAACGACGACGCAACGGACAACGTCCTTCTTCTTGACGTTGGCGCCAGGGGTAGCCTCCTGGACAGCACCGATGAACACATCGCCGATGCCTGCATAACGACGCTTGGAACCGCCAAGCACCTTGATGCAGCGAATCTTGCGAGCGCCGGAGTTGTCGGCGACGTTCAGCATGGTTTGCATCTGAATCATGGTAGATGTTCCTCCGAACTAAGAACCGAAGAGAGGTGCGCAGCCTTTACGCGGCCCGTGGTATGCAAGCCAGGCATACGCACATCTTCGGAAACGTACAAGTCGTAAGAGCGACTGCTTATTTAGCGCGCTCGACGACCTCGATGAGGCGCCAACGCTTCATCTTGGACATAGGACGGGTCTCCATAACGCGGACGGTATCGCCCACGCCAGCAGTGCACTCCTCGTCGTGAGCGTGCAGCTTCTTGGAGCTGGTCATCATCTTGCCGTACTTGGCGTGACGCTTGCGCTCGGTGACGGTGACAACGATGGTCTTGGCACCGGAGACGGAGGTAACGACACCCGTACGGACCTTACGCGAGTTACGCGAATCAGTCATGTTCTCTCCTTAGGTCCTACTCGGCGACAGCGGACTTCTCCGCTGCGATCTCGCGGGCGCGCTGCTCCGTGAGGACGCGAGCGATGTCCTTCTTCACGGTGTTGACGCGAGCGGTGTTGTCCAGCTGGCTGGTAGCCATCTGGAAACGAAGGTTAAAGAGCTCGGCGCGCATTTCCTTCAGCTTCTCAACGAGCTGAGCGTCCGAGAGCTCACGAATCTCTGCGGGCTTCATTAGTTCTCCTCCTTGGCGGCGGCGGCGTCCTCCGCAGCCCACTTGGCCTCGAGAGCGGCCTCCTCAGCCATTTCCTTCTCGATGCGCTGCTCAGCGTTCTTGGCAACCACAATCTTGGTCTTGATGGGGAGCTTGTGCTGGGCAAGACGCAGAGCCTCGCGAGCGACCTCCTCGGGAACACCCTTGACCTCGAACATGATGCGGCCGGGCTTGACGACGGCCACCCACTCCTCGGGGTTACCCTTACCAGAACCCATGCGAGTCTCGGCAGGCTTCTTGGTGATGGGCTTATCGGGGAAGATCGTGATGTAGACACGACCGCCACGCTTCATGTAGCGGGTCATGGCAATACGAGCGGCCTCGATCTGACGGTTGGTGATCCAATGGGCCTCGAGAGCCTGGATACCAAACTCGCCGAAATGCAGCTCGGTATTACCCTTGGCCTGGCCCTTCATGGAGCCACGCTGCACCTTGCGGTGAAGAATACGCTTAGGGGCAAGCACTACTGACCCCTCCTCTCGGAGTTACGACGACGAGGACGGGAAGAGCCCTCGAGTGCAGGGTTGGGAACAGGCTGGCCCGGGAGCTTCTCGCCCAGGTAGATCCAGACCTTCACGCCGCAGGCACCCATGGTGGTGCTGGCGACAGCCGTGCCGTAGTCGATCTTGGCGCGGAGGGTGTGCAGAGGCACGCGACCCTCACGGTACCACTCACGACGGCCCATCTCGGCACCGCCGAGACGACCGGAGCACTGGATACGGATGCCCTTGGCGCCGGCCTTGCGGGCGGACTGGACAGCCTTGCGCATAGCGCGACGGAAGGCAACGCGGCCCTCGAGCTGCTCAGCGATGGACTGAGCAACGAGGTTGGCGTCGAGCTCGGGGCGCTTGATCTCGACAACGTCGACGGAGAGCTGGCCCTTGGAGACGCCAGCGACCTTCTCGAGCTCGGTGCGGAGGGTATCGATCTCGGCACCCTTCTTACCGATGACAACGCCGGGGCGAGCGGTGAGGATGATGACCTTCACCTTGTCGCCAGCGCGCTCGATCTCGACGCGAGAGACAGCTGCGCGGGAAAGACGCTTCTCGAGGTACTTGCGGATCTCGAGATCGTTACCGAGGGTCTTAGCGTAATCCTTCTCTGCGAACCAGCGGGAGCGCCAGTTCTCGGTGATGCCAAGACGGAAGCCGGTGGGGTAGACTTTCTGACCCATACAGCTTTACGCCTCCTTTCGAGGAGCAACGACGACGGTGATGTGGGAAGTACGCTTCAGAATGCGAGAAGCGGAACCCTTGGCGCGGGGACGGATGCGCTTAAGCGTCGGACCCTCGTCAACATAGGCAGCGGCGACAACCAGGTTGTCGGCACGCAGACCGTTGTTGTTCTCGGCGTTCGCAACGGCGGAACGGAGAACCTTCTCGACATCCACGGCGACGGCGCGGTCGCAGAAGTGGAGGATGTCGAAGGCCTGAGCGACAGGCTTGCGGCGGATCAGATCGACCACCAGGCGGGCCTTGCTGGGGGAAACACGCACGTACTTAGCGACGGCGCGAACCTCGGTGGCCTCAGTTTCAATAGACTTAGTTGCCATTTACGGTTAACCCCCTATTTGGCCTTGTGGCCACGGAACGTACGAGTCGGCGCGAACTCGCCGAGCTTGTGACCAACCATGGACTCGGTAACATACACGGGCACATGCTTGCGGCCGTCGTGGACGGCGATGGTGTGACCAACCATCTCGGGGAAGATGGTGGACGCGCGAGACCAGGTCTTCACGACGTCCTTCTTGCCAGCCTCGTTCATCGCGGTGATACGCGAGAGAAGGCGAGTCTCCACGAACGGGCCCTTTTTGAGACTTCTGCTCATAAGTGCTTTCTCCTAAAACTCGGTATCCGAAATTACTTCTTACGGCGACGAATGATGTGCTGGTTCGAGACCTTCTTCTTCTTGCGCGTACGAAGGCCCTTCGTCGGCTTACCCCAGGGGGTAACGGAGGGACGACCAGAGGTGTGGTTCTTGCCCTCGCCACCGCCGTGCGGGTGGTCGACAGGGTTCATGACGGTACCGCGGACGGTCGGGCGCACGTTCATGTGACGCTTACGGCCGGCCTTGCCGATGACGATGTTGGCGTGATCGGCGTTGCCGACCTCACCGACGGTGGCGCGGCAGGTAACGAGGATGCGGCGCATCTCGGAGGAAGGCATACGGACGATAGCGTACTTGCCCTCCTTACCCATCAGCTGGCAGGAGTTACCGGCGGAACGGGCGATAGCAGCGCCCTTGCCCGGCTGGAACTCGACGGCGTGGATGAGCGTACCGACGGGGATGTCGGCGAGGGGCAGAGCGTTGCCCGGCTTGATGTCGGCGTCAGAACCGGACATGACGGTCTGACCGACCTCGAGGCCCTTGGGGGCCAGGATGTAGCGCTTCTCACCGTCAGCGTAGTGCAGCAGAGCGATGCGAGCGGAACGGTTCGGATCGTACTCGATCGTGGCAACCTTGGCGGGCACGCCGTCCTTGTTGCGCTTGAAGTCGATCACGCGGTAACGACGCTTCACGCCGCCGCCCTGGTGGCGGGTGGTGATGCGGCCGTTGTTGTTACGACCGGCCTTCTTGGGCAGGGGCTCGAGAAGAGACTTCTCGGGCTTGGTGCAGGTGATCTCGGAGAAGTCGGAGATCGTCTGCCAACGCCTACCAGCGGAGGTCGGCTTAAGGTGCTTTACAGCCATTACAATCCCTTTCAATAGGAATCCGTTAGCCACCGCAGACAGGGATTCGAGGTTCTGCCTCGGGTGCGATGACACCGGACGTATACACGGCTCCGGGCGTGTCCATTTTATACGCCCAAAACCTTGAGCTCTCGCCTCCCCTATTTGGGAGGCATGAGCTCACTCAACAGCAGCGAGTCTTAGGCCTGGTTGCCAAAGACCTCGATGGTGTCGCCCTCGGCCAGCGTGACGATGGCCTTCTTCCAAGAACGGGTCTTGCCGGCGACATAGCGCACGCGCTTGGTCTTGGGCTTGACCGTCAGGGTGTTCACGCGAACGACCTTGACGCCGAAGATCTCCTCGACAGCGTCCTTGATCTGATACTTGTTAGCATCCTTGGCGACCTCGAACGTGTACTTGTTCTGCTCCATGCCGGAGAAGGAACGCTCGGACACGATCGGACGGATGATGATCTCGTGGGCGGTCATTTATGCAAGCACCTCCCCGAAGTGAGCGGCGATGTCGGCGGGCATCAGCACAGCGTTGTTGTTGACGAGATCGTAGGTGTTGGCCTCGTCAGCGGTGATGATGAACGTCTTGGGAATGTTGCGGAACGACAGGTAGGCGTTGACGTCCTCATCGCGAACGATGATGGTCAGACGCTTGCCCTCAAGACCGAGGGCCTTGAGCATGGCGACGGCAGCCTTGGTGGAAGGCTTCTCGAAGCCGTAGTCGTCGACGAGCACGAGCTCGCCATCGGCCAGCTTGGCGGACAGCGCGGAGCGCATAGCCAGCTTGACCTCCTTGTTGTTCATACGCTTAGCGTAGGAACGGGGCTTGGGGGCGAAGACAACGCCACCGTGACGCCACTGGGCAGCACGGATGGAACCCTGGCGGGCACGGCCGGTGCCCTTCTGACGCCAAGGCTTCTTGCCGCCACCGGAAACCTCAGAGCGACCCTTAGCAGACTGGGTGCCCTGACGCCAAGAGGCCATCTGGCACTTGACGATGTGGTGCATAACGTGGATGTTCGGCTCGATGCCGTACACCTCAGCGGCGAGCTCGGCCTCGGCGACCTTCTTGCCCTCGCTGTTCTTTACTTCAAACTTTGCCATTTAAGTGTTCTCCTTGGTATGACGCTGGGCTAAATGGGCTGGGCCCTTAGGCCATACGGATGGCGACGAGACCATTCTTGGCACCCGGGACAGCGCCCTTGACCAAGATGAGGTTCTGCTCGGCATCGATGCGGACAACGGAAAGGTTCTTGACGGTAACGCGCTCGTTACCCATGTGACCGGCCATCTTGACGCCCTTGAGGACGCGCGCAGGATAGGCGCACTGACCGATAGAACCGGGGTGACGCTGGAAGTGAGAACCATGCGTCATAGGACCGCGGCGCTGACCCCAGCGCTTGATGCGACCCTGGAAGCCCTTACCCTTGGAGGTACCGATGACGTCGACCTTCTCGACATCAGCGAAATCAGCGACGGTGACGACCTCGCCGACCTTGTGCTCCTCGCCGTTCTCGACGCGGACCTCACGAAGGAAACGGACAGGCTCGACGCCGGCCTTGGCGAAGTGACCAGCCATGGGCTTGTTCACGTTCTTGGCCTTGATGTCGCCGAAACCGATCTGGACGGCGTCATAGCCGTCGGTTGCCTGAGTTTTAACCTGCGAGACAGCGCAGGGGCCAGCCTGGATGACCGTGACGGGAACGACGTTGTCGTCCTCGTCCCAAACCTGGGTCATGCCAATCTTGCGGCCGAGAATCATGCTGATCAAGATATGATCCCAACTCTCGCGTGGTCTTGGGACAATGCGTACACCACCGAGCGTACGCCCCTAGAGGACCACTACTTACACGACGTGCTCCCCAGCCTTGTATTGCGTCCGGACTACCTGACAACCCTATTAAGCAGGCATTTTGTCCAGCCAGAATACTCCCCTGGTTACACACAGCTGTTTAGTATACACGGCTGCGGGCGTATCCATCGAGATTCATATTTCACTCACATTGTTTACGCAGGTAAAGTACGTGGAGTCGCCTGGGCTTGGCAGAGGGGCGGCGAAATATATTAAGTTTGCTGCTCTACAGTCCTGCGCAAGACGGAAAGCACATTAAGTGCTTTCCTTTGCGTGCGGAACTCGCGACAAACTTAATATATTTCGCCGCCCCTCTGCCAAGCTCGGGAGACGACACGTTGATGTCTGCTTAACTCTTCTCGCTCAGCTAATTTCTTTGTTGGGGGTCCACTATTTGCTGGAGGGTGAACTTGCATTGCATTGGCTCGCCTTCTGCTTGTGGCTTTGCCTCATCGAAATCGAAGATCATGATGGCGCAGTTGGGGAGTTTTGTTGGGAGCTTGAAGCCCTCTGGGGCTGCAGCCTTGATGAATTGGCGGCTGGCGCTGCCGTGGCTTACTGCTAGGAGGGTTTCTATGCCCTCGGCGCCCATGAGATTGGTGAGGGTGGCTACCATGCGTTCTTGCAACGCTTTGCTTCCCTCTCCTCCAAAGGGGACCAGATCTTCGCCTGGATCCCAGACGTCGGTGGGTAGCGCGTCGTGGGGGCCTTCTTCGAAGGAGCCGTAGCAGCGCTCAATAATGCCTTCGCAGGACTCGACAGCAGCGTCCGGACCGAGGAGCTCGCATGCGACGAGCTGAGCTGTGTCCACGGCTCGGCCTAAGGGTGATGAGGCCACTTTGTCGGGAACGACGTTGTGGGCTTTGAGCCATGCGGCTGCCATCCCGGCTTGCTGACGGCCCAAATCGGTGAGCGGTGAATCGCAGCGACCCTGGACGAGCTTTTTAACGTTGAATTCTGTCTGGCCGTGGCGGAGTAGATATAGACGCTTCATGCTCTCCCCTTCTGTATAACTTGCTTTGCCGGCGCAGCCCTACTCGTGGGTATGGCCTACGTAGTCTTCATCAATCGTGATCTTGGCAATCGACTTGGGGTATTCCGACTCGACCCGTTGTGCCAGCGCGTGTTTTACGTCTTCGGCACTCATCTGCAGATCCGAGGGACGCACGCAGTCAAAGATCACGTTGGTGTGCGTGGGACCCGGCACACAGCGCAGATCGTGAATCGAAAGGCGGCTATCGATCTGTTGGGCCATGGCGTTAATGCGTAAACGCATGCTCGCCACCTTTGGATCGTCGGTCACGATGGGGTCGTAATGGAGCGTGACAATCATGCCGTCTTCGTTCCTAAACGCCTGCTCGATGTTATCGAGCGTGTCGTGACTTTCCAGCGGGCTGGCCTCGGCTGCCATCTCGGCGTGAGCGCTTGCGAATTTCCTGCCCGGGCCGTAGTCATGAACCATCAGATCGTGAACGCCCAAAACGCCGGGATAGCTCATGATCTTGTCTCGAATGTGCTTGACCAGCTTAGGATCGGGCGACTGACCCAAAAGAGGGCTCACCGTATCCTGGATGAGTTCAAAACCGCTCCAGCCAATATAGGCGCCAACGGCAAGGCCGACCCATGCGTCAAGATTGATGTGCGTCACCTGCGAAACAATTGCGCACGCTAACACGGCGCCTGTGGCAAGAACATCGTTCTTGGAATCCTGGGCAGTCGCATGCAGTGTCTCGGACTCGATACGGTCGCCGAGCTTTTGGTTGAGGACCGCCATCCACAGCTTAACGACCATCGAGAGCACGAGAACTGCCACCAGGGCAAGCGAGAACTCGACAGGTTCGGGGTGAATGACGCGCTCGACCGAGGACTTCACCAGCTCAACGCCAATCAGCAGCACGAGGGCCGCCACGACCAGACCCGAGAGATACTCGTAGCGACCGTGGCCGTAAGGATGCTCGGGGTCGGCCGGCTTGCTCGCCAGCTTAAAGCCCAGCACGCTCACGATATTCGAGCTGGCATCGGACAGGTTGTTCATGGCATCCGCCACGATCGAAACCGATCCCGAAATCACACCGATGGCGCCCTTCGCAGCACAAAGCGCAACATTGGCGACAATACACACCATGCCCGCTAACGTGCCCACACGCGCACGATCGCCCTGCGCGCGCTTAACTATCCACTCGACCATCTGCATCCGCCCCCACGGTACTACCTATATATCTATTGCTCAAACGGATTGTAGTGTAGCCACTTTGTCCTCAAGATACAAAAAGGCCGCAGCCCACACGGGCCACGGCCTTGGAATGTGACAAAGGAATCGTCCTTTTGTCGCACAGGTTTATGCGCTTACTTCAGCAGCGCTCGCCACCGTTTCGGGCGAATCGGCTCCGTTCCCCGTCGCCTGTCCCTTCGCCGGCACCACGCCAAAGCAGTAGCTCAGCGCCGCAGACACCGCAAATGCCGTGCCACCGGCAACACAGCACCACAGTAGGTTCGAAATGCCGCCCGTGGCAAAGCCAATGACCATGAGGACATTCGTCATGCCGATGGTATAGGCCGTAACGTGGCCCACGGCCGCAACAAGGCCTCCGACGGCGCCGCCAATGGCCATGCACGTCAGGCACCTGCCATATTTAAAGCCGCAACCGTACAGCGCCGGCTCGCTTACGCCGCCAAGAACACCCGAGATCGAATAACCCAGCATGAGCGCCTTCTCGTCCTTATCCGCAACGCGGAGCGACGCGCCAAAGGGCATGCCCCAAACGGCGAACGTTGCCATCGTCGCAGCGATCAGAATGCACGAATCCGTCCCCACACTCATAAACTGCGCATAGGCGAGCGATAGGACAACATTGCTGACACCCGCGATCTTAAGGAACTCCCAGCCCGCGGCAAGCCCCATGAGCGTGAGCAGCGACACGATGCCACCGGAATTGCCAAGCATAAACATAAGCTGGCCCAACAGCATGCCCAGATAGCTGCCCGCCGGCGCCGTGATACACAGCGAAACCGGAACCATGACAAGCATGGTCGCAAACGGAACAAACGAAAACGCCACGGCCTTAGGGATAACGCGCCGAAAGAAACACTCCACTTGCCAAAGCACGGGTACCGAGATGAGAAGCGGAATAACAGTCGTCGTGTAATCGTTGACCGGCGCGGGAAGCAGGCCATACACGGAAGTCATCGATGTCCCCGTCGTCGATGCGGCATCGACGAGCTTAAGCAGATCGGGCGCAATCAATACGCCGCCCAGCATCATGCCCAGCTGCTCCGAGCAACCGAGCTGGCGGGCGGCCGCCCAACCAAGATAAATGGGCAAAAAGTAGTAACCGGCGTTATAGAGCCAACTGTAGAACAGGCGATAGATTTCGGAATCGGCAGACCATAGGCCCAGCATGCCTTCGCCCATAATGACGGCGACGGTGCGGAACAACGCCGCGCAGACAATAAACGGCAACGCCGACATCATGCTTTTGGACAGATAGTCCACCACGGCCATGGCGTTTGATGAGACCATCGTTGTAAACGAGGTGTTAGAAACTTGTGACACAGGAACCCTTTCCCAATGTGACATGCGGACTGTCCCTTTGTCACATCGTGCGATACTGACCGATTGCGCGGTACTTTTCGTAGCGGAGGTTTGTGAGGGTCGCGTCGTCGAGCCGCCCAAGCGTATCGAAGGCATCAAATGCCGAGGACATGACGGCGCCGGCGATCTCCTCATGCGACAGACCCCTATCGTCAACAATGCCGTCGATGATGCCGAGCGCCAACAGATCGGGAGCCGTGAGCTTAAGCGCCTCGGCGGCCTCATTCGCGCGCTCGGTATCCTTCCACAGAATCGACGCACAGGCCTCGGGGCTCACGACCGAATAGGCCGAGCTCGAGAGCATCAGGATGCGGTCGGCCACGGACAGCGCCAGCGCGCCGCCAGAGCCGCCCTCGCCTGTTACCACCGAGACAATCGGCGTCTTAAGGCCGCTCATCTCCATGAGATTCTGGGCAATCGCCTCGCCCTGGCCGCGCTCCTCGGCACCGATGCCGCAAAACGCGCCCGAAGTATCGACCAGGCACAGAACCGGTCGACCAAACTTTTCGGCCTGGCGCATCAGGCGACGCGCTTTGCGGTAGCCCTCGGGATGTGCCATACCAAAGTTGCGACGCATGCGCTCTTTGGTCGTGGTGCCGCGCTCGATGGCGATGACCGTTACGGGGCGTCCATCTTTCCAGCCAATGCCACCCACCACAGCGGCGTCGTCGCCAAAGTAGCGGTCGCCGTGCAGCTCCACAAATCCATCCAGGCCCAGCGAGATCATCTCGCCTGCCGTGGCGCGATCTGCCGAGCGGGTCTGCTTGACAATCTCGAGCGCGGTTTTTGGTGCGGCCGAGCG
Source organism: uncultured Collinsella sp. (assembly GCA_965147105.1). Lineage (GTDB taxonomy): Bacteria > Actinomycetota > Coriobacteriia > Coriobacteriales > Coriobacteriaceae > Collinsella. The sequence goes on from CBCTIZ010000001.1 coordinate 266,678, forward strand.
CTTGAACAAGTGTCCCAGCTTTTTGCCGCGGCGACCCGTATGCACGATCTCATGCGGTGCCCCCAGGCCGGGCGCGTGCCCTTCGTGCAGCGCCAGCAGCTCGCCTACCGTGAGCGCAATCTCGCCACGCGGAACAACGGCATCGCAAAAGCCGTGCTCCAGCAAAAACTCGGAGCGCTGGAATCCCTTGGGCAGGCGCTTGTGCATGTTCTGCTCGATCACGCGCGGGCCGGCAAATGCCGTCAGGGCATCGGGCTCGGCCAGGATAATATCGCCCTCCATGGCAAAGCTCGCGGTTACGCCTCCGGTCGTGGGGTCAGTGAGCACCGTGATATACAGGCCGCCCGCCTCGCTATGGCGCCTAACCGCCGCAGAGATTTTGGCCATCTGCATAAGCGACGTCACGCCCTCCTGCATGCGGGCGCCACCCGATACGGTAAAGCCAACGACCGGCAGTCCCAGCTCGGTCGCACGCTCAAATGTGCGGCAGATCTTCTCGCCCACCACGGAGCCCATCGAGCCCATCATAAAGATGGCATCCATAAAGAAGAGCGCGGTATCGCAACCGCAGATTTTGCCCCTGCCGCACACAACGGCATCGCGCTCGCCCGAACGCTCGCTCACGCTCTTGAGCTTGTCGGCATAGCCGGGAAACGAGAGGAAATCCTCCGACGCCAGATTAGCATCCCATTCCTCAAACGCGCCCTCGTCGACCGTCATGCGCATGCGCGCGCGACCGCTCACGCGAAAGTGTTTGCCGCAACGAGGGCAGACCTCGAGGTTGTCGTGCAGGCGTGCCTCATCGATTACGCGGCGGCACTCCGGGCACTTGATAAACACGTGGCGCGCGGGAAACTCGGCGCACGACTCGGTCATCGGCCCCTCGAGGACGTTGACCGTCTTCGCTTTTCTATTCATCAGCATAGAGATGCCCCATCAGATCGGTGTGATACATGCCCGACAAGAACTCGTCGTTTGCCAGCACGTCGAGCTGAAGCTCGCTGTTTTCGCTCACGCCCTCAATCACGAGCTCGCCCAGGGCCGAGCGCATCTTGCGAATGGCGCCGTCGCGCGTGGGCGCACACACGATGAGCTTGCCGAGCATGGAATCGTAGTACGGCGGGACTTTCGCGCCGGTAAACATGGCGGAATCCCAGCGCACGCGCGGACCACCCGGCACACGCAACGCGGTGATCGTTCCGCATGACGGCAGAAAGTCCGGCGTTTCGGCATTGATGCGGCACTCCATGGCGTGGTTGCGGACTGGCATGTCCTCCTGCTCAAAGGGCAGAGGCTGGCCGGCTGCCACGCGCAGCTGCCACTTGACCAAGTCGGTATCGGTCACAAACTCCGTAACCGGATGCTCCACCTGCAAGCGCGTGTTCATTTCCATAAAGTAGAAATTGCCGTCGTCCGAATACAGGAACTCGATAGTACCGGCTCCTTCGTAGCCGACGGCACGAGCCAGGTCGCGCGCGGCTTTGTGCATGCGAGCACGAATGTCATCGTGTCCGTCGAGGCACGGCGCGGGGCTCTCCTCGATCAGCTTTTGGTTGCGGCGCTGCACCGAGCACTCGCGCTCGCCGAGCGAAAACACATGGCCCTGCTTATCGGCCATAATCTGCACCTCAACATGGTGCGCCGGCGCGACAAACTTCTCCATGTAGCACTCGCCGTCGCCAAAAACGGCCTCGCCTTCGGCACGCGCCTCGATGAACGCCTTTGCCGCATCTTCCACGCACTCGACCTTGCGAATGCCGCGACCGCCACCACCTGCTCGTGCCTTAATGAGCACGGGACAGCCAATGCGTTCGGCCTCGGCCGTTGCCTCCTCGGGGCTTTTGAGCAAATCGCAGCCCGGAACGATGGGCACGCCCGCCGCGGCAGCCGTTCGACGTGCGGCGTCCTTGTCGCCCATGCTGTCGATGACCTCGGCCGAGGGACCAACAAACGCCAGGCCATACTTGTCGCAGTCGCGCACGAAGCTCGCCTTCTCGGAAAAGAAACCATAACCGGGATGAATTGCCTTAGCTCCCGACTTTACGGCACAGGTGAGCACGGCATCGTCGTTGAGGTAGCTCTCGGCAAGACGCGGGCCGCCGATGCAATATGCCTCGTCGGCAAGCTGCACGTGCAGCGCGTCCGCATCGGCCGTGGAGTAGACGGCGACGGTCTTGATGCCCATATCGCGGCACGCGCGGATAACACGGACCGCGACTTCGCCGCGGTTGGCGATGAGCACTTTGTCGAACATGAAGCCTTCCTTAACTTTCGTGCATGAGTGCAAAAGACATATCGGCGCGGCAGCAAACCTCACCGTTGACGCTCGCAGTACCCGTCGCAAAGCGGAACGGCCCGCGCGCACGCGTGATGGAGCACACCAGATCCACCGTGTCGCCCGGGCGCACCGGACGCTTAAAGCGCACCTTGTCCAGACTCGTGTAGAATGGCGTCGCGCCGCGCGCCTCCTCATCGCCCATCAGCAGCACGCAGCAGTTCTGGGCGAGCATCTCGCACTGAATCACGCCGGGAACGACCGGGTTTCCCGGAAAATGTCCCTGCAAAAAGTACTCGTCGCCTGTAATCGTGATCTTGCCGTGGGCCTCGTCGCCCACCAGCTCGGCTTCGTCGAGCAAAAGCATCGGCTCGCGATGCGGCAACAGCTTCTTGAGCTCTTCTTTGTTCATGGATATCACCTATCCGATCCTCATGAGGCAGCTGCCAAACTCCACGAGGTCGCCGTCGGCCACGCAGATCTCGAGCACCTCACCGTCTGCCTCGGCCGTCACCTCGTTGAGAACCTTCATGGCCTCGATGATGCAGAGGGTCTCGCCGGCCTTGACCTTGGAGCCCACGCGCACAAACGGCTCGTCGCCCGGCGCAGGGGCAGCATAGAAGACGCCCACCATGGGAGCAGTCACCTCGGTGCCCTTGGGCTCCGGCGCGGCGGCAGGTGTCTGCGTGGCGGGCTCCGGTGCGGCAGGCGCGACTGTGGGAGCTGCAACTTGAGCGGCCATGGCGCTCGGCATAGGCATGGGCACGGCAACCGGCTGCGCGGCACTCGCGCGCTCGAGTTCGACCGCGGTGCCATCGGGCTCCTCAACACGTACGCGCGTAAGGCCGCGGTCCTCCATCACATCGGCTATCTCGGCAAGTCTTTTGGAATCCATGCTCTAGCTCCTCGTATATCTACGCAGCGCGATGGCGGCGTTGTGCCCGCCAAAGCCCAGGTTGGTCGAAAGCGCCCAGGTAAGGTCGGCGCGAACCGCGCGATTGGGCGTGTAATCAAGATCGCAGGCGGAATCGGGCGTGTGGTAGTTAATGGTCGGCGGCACCACGCCCTGCTCGAGTGCCATGGCGCAGGCCATGACCTCAATGGCCCCCGTGGCACCGATCATGTGCCCCGTCATCGACTTGGTCGACGAGACATGTGCGGCGCGCGCCGCGTCCTCGCCGAGCGCTCGCTTAATGCCCGCCGTCTCGGACGAATCATTAAGCTTGGTCGAGGTGCCGTGGGCATTGATGTAGAGGCCCTCGGAAGGCTTGACGTCGCCCTCGGCCACCGCCAGCGATATCGCGCGGGCAATGCCGGCAGCCTCGGGATCGGGACTCGTGATGTGATAAGCATCATCGGTGTTACCGTAGCCCACGACCTCGGCATAAATGTGCGCACCGCGCGCCTGCGCATGTTCCATGCTCTCGAGTACCAGCACGCAAGCGCCCTCGCCCATCACAAAGCCGTCGCGGTCTGCATCGAACGGGCGGCAAGCCGTCGCAGGATCGGGGTTGGTGGTCAATGCGCGGCAGGACGTAAAGCCTGCAACGGCATCGGGGATAATGGCCGCCTCGGCGCCGCCCGCGAGGATCGCGTCGGCATAGCCGTGCTTGATGGCGCGGAACGCCTCGCCCACCGCATGGGCCGAGGTCGCGCAAGCAGTCACGACTGGCAGGGTCGGTCCCTTTGCCTTGTGGCGGATCGCGATATTGCCCGAAGCCATGTTGGGAATCATCATCGCAATCATATAGGGCGATGCGCGGCGAGGTCCACGATCGGCGATCATGTGGACGTTGTCGACGAGCGTCGTCATGCCGCCCACGCCCGAGCCCACGTAGACGCCCAGACGCTCACGATCGATGGCGCCTTCGACATCAAAGCCCGCATCGTGCATTGCCTCGTCCGAAGCCGCCATCGCAAACTGAACGCAGGGGTCGAGATGCTTGGCGTCACGCTTGCCAAAGTACTCGTTGCCGTCAAAGCCCTTGACTTCGGCCGCCACCTTGACGGTAAACGCATCGGTATCGAAGTGCGTGATCGGGCCGATGCCACAGGTCCCGGCGCACATGGCCGCCCAGGTGGCAAGCGCGGTGTTGCCGAGCGGCGATACGGCACCGATGCCGGTGATTGCAACTCTCTGTTCCATCATGGTCTCCTCATCCAAGCCGTTCTTCGGCCCTGGTTTCTACATCGCCATTCCGCCGTCGACGCGCACGACCTCGCCCGTAATGTAAGCAGCCGCATCGCTCGCTAAAAAGCGCACCACGCCGGCCACTTCCTCGGGGCGCGCCATGCGCTTAAGGGGAATCTGCTCCTCGGTTGCCGCACGAGCCTTTTCCGAAAGCTTTGCCGTCATATCTGTCTCGACAAACCCGGGGGCGACCGCGTTCACTCGTACGCCGCGGGGTGCAAGCTCGCGCGCCACCGCCTTGGTCAGGCCGATCACGCCCGCCTTGGAGGCAGCGTAGTTGGCTTGCCCGGCATTGCCCATCAGGCCCACAACCGAGCTCATGTTGACGACGCAGCCGCCGCGCTGGCGCATAAAGGTCTTGGTGAGCGTGCGCGTCATGTTAAACGTTCCTTTAAGATTGACATCGAGCACACGATCGAAGGCGTCATCGCCCATGCGCATGAGCAGGCCATCGCGGGTGATGCCAGCGTTGTTGACGAGCGCCCAAATGGAGCCAAAGTCGTTGAGGACCGCTTCCACGCACGCGTTGACGGCAGCGGGGTCGGCCACGTCACATTGATATGAGCGCGCCGTGGCGCCAGCCGCCGCGCAGGCGTCGCACGTCTCGCGCGCCGCATCGACGCTGCCGGCATAGACGACGGCGATATCGTAGCCATCCTCCGCCAGACCGATAGCGCAGGCGCGGCCGATACCCCGCGAGCCGCCCGTGACCAGTGCCACGCGACGTGAGTCGTTGCGCTCGAGCGCGCCATTGTTCAAGTTGCCCATGTCATTCCTTTCGGGTTACAGCCCTGTGGACTATGCGAGCTCGTCGGCAATAGCTGCGACCTGCTCGGCCGTCTCGCACGAATACACACGAACGTCGCTCAACGTACGCTTGACCAGGCCGGACAGCGTTTTGCCGGGGCCGACCTCAATAAATGTGTCGATGCCTTGATCCTGCAAAGCATGCAGCGTATCGACCCAGCGCACGGCATGGCTCACCTGGTTGGCCAAGACATCCGATGCCGCTCGCGGGTCCGCCGGATAGGGCGCCGCCGTCATGTTTGCCATGACCGGAATCAGCAGCGGAGACGGCTCGTGGCCGGCTTGGATATACGTCGCCAACCCCTCAGTCGCCTCTGCCATATAGGGGCTATGAAATGCACCCGACACCGCGACCTTCATGGCGCGGCCGCCAGCCTCTTTTACTAGGACGTCGAGCTCCTGCAGCGCCTCGGACGCTCCGGCCACAACCGTCTGCTGGGGACTGTTGTAGTTGACTGGCCAGCAGTCCTCGCCGGCCTGCGCAGCCAGGTTCTCGACTTGCGCAGCATCGAGCTTAATGACGGCGCGCATGCCGCCCGGATGGCGCTCGGCAGCCGCGGCCATCAGCGCCGCGCGCTCGCACACGAGCTCAAAGCCCGCTCGCGTATCGAATGCCCCCGCAAAGGTGAGCGCGGCGACCTCGCCCAGCGAGAATCCCGCACAGGCGGCAGGCACCACGCCGCGCTCACGCAGGGCGATAGCCGCTGCCAGGTCGTGAACGAACACGCACGGCTGCGTGTTTTCGGTCTGCGAGAGCTCCTCCTTGGAGGCGCTCCGGCACTGCTCGCTGGTCCCCGGGCGCACCTCGTCGGCAATGGCGAACACCTCGGCGGCCGCCGGCGATGCCTCGATCAGGTCGACGCCCATCGCGGGGTGTTGGGCACCCTGGCCGGCAAACAGAAACGCTACGCTACCCATGCGGACGCACCCTTCAGGACGCGCTCGGCGCCATCGACCAGGTCGTCAACGATTTCACGTGCGCTCTGGCGCTCGCTAACCATGCCGGCAATCTGTCCACACAAAAACGAACCCTCTTCGTAGTTGCCGTCCTTGGCGGCCTTACGCAGCGCACCGGTTCCCATAGCACCGAGCTCCTCGGCACTCGCGCCGGAACCCTCGCTCTTGGCATAGGCGTTGGTGAAGGGGCTCTTGAGGGCGCGTACCGGATGTCCCGTCGAGCGACCGGTCGCACGCGTCGAGGTGTCTCCCGCCTTGAGCACCAGCTCTTTGTATTGCTCGGAGACGGTACACTCGTTTGCGACCAGAAAGCGTGTTCCCACCTGGACGCCGGCAGCGCCGAGCATAAAGGCGGCCGCCACGCCGCGGCCGTCGGCAATACCGCCGGCGGCCACGACGGGAATGTCGACCGCATCGACGACCTGCGGCACCAGTGCCATCGTCGAGGTCTCGCCAATATGGCCGCCCGATTCGGTGCCCTCGGCAACAACCGCCGTGGCTCCACGACGCGCCACGAGGCGCGCCAGCGCCACCGAGGCAACGACCGGGATGACCTTGATGCCCGCATCGTTCCAAGCTTTCATGTACTTGGTGGGATTACCGGCACCAGTCACCACAACGGGCACCTGCTCATCGATCACGACCTGTGCAACCTCGTCGGCAAACGGGCTCATAAGCATGACGTTGACGCCAAAGGGCTTATTCGTCCTGGCGCGCAGCTCGTGAATCTGGTCGCGCAGCCAGTTGGCGTCGGCGTTCATGGCCGCGATAATCCCTAAGCCACCCGCCTCGGACACTGCGGACGCCAGTGAGGCGTCGGCAATCCAGGCCATGCCGCCCTGGAACACGGGCTTTTCGATGCCGAGCAGATCGCAGAGAGGAGTCTTGAGCATCTCTACTTCTCCAATGCCGCCTCGACCGTATCGACGAACTCGCCGACCGTCTTGGGGTTCTCCTCGGTATCGAGCTGGATGCCAAACTCGTCCTCGACGGCGACGAGGATCTCGACGGTACCCAGGCTGTCAAGACCAATCTCCTCGAGCGTAGACTCGGGCTTCATCTCGACGTCGTCAAGGCCGGCGGTCTCGCGGATAACGTCGCAAACGCGCTCGAAGGTCTTCTGATCTGCCATGGTAGTTCTCCTTTGGTTGTGCCCTAGGGCGTTTTTATTTCCTATGTGCGACTACTTCCAACGAAGCAGATAGCCACCTATATCCAGACCGGCGCCAAATCCAACCAAGGCGATGGTGTCGCCTGTGTGAAGTGCACCGGCGTTTGCCAGCCGGTCGAGGGCAAGCGGAATGCATGCGCTCGAAATGTTGCCGGTCTCGCACAACGTGCGAACCACGCGCTCGTCCGGCACGCCCAGGCGCTTGACCGCCTGACTCAGGATTCGTTCGTTAGCCTGATGGAATACAAAATGATCGATGTCTTCGACCGAAATGCCCGCATCGATCGCAAGCTTATGGACCGTGTCGCAGATGGCGTTGACGCCGAACTTGAACACGCGGCGGCCATTCATGGACAGTACGCTCTCACTATCAGCGGAGTCCTTAAACGGCGAGGTGCCGATCAGACCGGGAACGCGCAACGTCTCGACGTCGGGCGCCGTCGAAAGCTCGACGGCAAGGGGGCTGTCTCCCCCAGCTTCTATCACTGCAGCACCCGCGCCGTCACCAAAGAGCACGCACGTGGCGCGGTCTGTCCAGTCAAGCGCGCGCGTCATCTGCTCGGCAGCAACGACAAGCACATGCTTGGCTCGTCCTCGGGCGATATAGCCCTCGGCGACATCGAGCGCAAATACGAAGCCGGCGCAGGCCGCCGAGACATCGAAGGCAGGGCACGTCGCGCCCAGACGCTCGGCAACGGCACACGCCTCAGCGGGAACAAGATGATCACCCGTCGTCGTCGAGCAGACGATCAGATCCAGCTGGCTGGCGTCGATTCCGGACACCTGGAGTGCCCGCTCGCTCGCCGCTACGGCGAGGTCGTCAAGTGACTCGGTGGAGCAGACGTGGCGGCTCTTGATACCTGTGCGGGTAAAAATCCACTCATCCGAGGTATCGAGGAACTCAGACAGCTCGTCATTGGAAACACTGCGCTTAGGAAGCGCCGAGCCTGTTCCAAGAATCGTGAAACCCATCACTAACCTCCTTTGAGTTGTTGACGTGTTTACATCGACCAAGAGAGGATAACGCATTTCAGTCTTTGTTGACGTGTTAACATTAAATTGTCCAAATGCGACAAAGGCTTCACATTGTGTCTATCTCCCGACACCATTGCGTCATTCACTTATTCAATAAGGAGGTAGCAGCCGCTATGGATGCCCAATTAACGATTGTCGACGTAACCGGATCGACCAACGATGACCTGCTCGAAGCAGGAAAACAGGGTGCGCCGCACGGCACAGGACTTGCCGCCCGCGCGCAAACGGCAGGACGCGGCCGGCGCGGCCACAAGTGGGATTCAACCGCCGGCAACCTATTGCTTTCGATTGTCCTGCGTCCATGCGTTAATCCCGCAAAGTACTCTGGTCTTGCCGCCGTCAGCGGCCTAGCGGTGCTCGAAGCACTCGAAAAGCAGGGTCTTGCAAACGAGATTGGCCTCAAATGGCCCAACGACCTGGTCGCGCGAGGGCGCAAGCTCGGTGGCATTCTAGTCGAGGCCGCACGCGATAACGAAGGCAAACCCTTTGCGGTCTGTGGCATCGGCGTCAACGTGAACTATGTGCCCGCGGAGGTTCCCGATGGCGGCCTGGCGGCAATTGGCCTCTCGGACCTCAACGAGAGCGTTCCCGCCGTCGACATGCTCCTCGATGAGGTCTATCACGCAGTTATAGACGCTGTAGATGCCTGGGCAGAGCGCCTCAACGCCAAGGAAGAAGATGCCGGTCCGCTCGCGCCCGTCCACGACGAATATATCGCTCACCTTAATTGGATCGGGGAGCGCGTTATCGCCCGCTCCCCCGCTGGGGACGAGCTGGCGCGTGGCATCTTTCAAACGGTCGATGACTTTGGTCGCGCGTGCATCGAAACGGAAGACGGCTTGCGATCCTTCCATTTTGAGGAGGCATCGCTGCGTCCCCTGAGCGAATAGGGCGCCGCAACCACCTACTCGGCAGCATTACCCGGCAGTCCAAACCATCATTCAAAACAAAAGGGCCCCGCTACCGTAACGGCAGCGGGGCCCTTTAAGCTATGAGCGATATCGCTTAGAGCTTGATGTCGATGTCGACGCCAGCGGGGAGGTCGAGACGCATGAGCGAATCAACGGTGCCCGAGGTGGGGTCGAGGATGTCGATGAGGCGCTTGTGAGTGCGCATCTCGAACTGCTCACGGGAGTCCTTGTTCACGTGCGGCGAGCGGATAACCGTGTACAGGTTGCGCTCGGTGGGCAGGGGGACAGGACCGGAAACGCGAGCGCCGGTCTTCTGAGCGGTCTCGACGATGAGCTTCGCGGACTGATCGACGACCTCGTGATCATAGCCCTTGAGGCGAATGCGGATCTTCTGGGTAGCCAACTTAAACCTCCAAAGAGTGCGAGAGATGTTCTCGCGGATTACGTAACAGGGAGCTCGAACTTAGGCGTTCTTGCTCATGACCTCGTCCACGATGGACTTGGGCGCGGGCTCATAAGAGTCGAACTGCATCGTGTAGGATGCACGGCCCTGGGTCTGGGAGCGAAGGTCGGTAGCGTAACCGAACATCTCGCCCAGCGGCACCTTGGCACGGATGAGCTTGCTGTTCTTGCGATCCTCCATGCCCTCGATCTTGCCGCGGCGACCGGAGAGGTTGCCCATAACGTCGCCCATGTACTGCTCGGGGGTCTCGACCTCGACAGCCATGATCGGCTCGAGCAGCTGCGGATCGGACTTCTTGAGGGCGTCCTTGATAGCCATGGAACCGGCGATCTTGAAGGCGGCCTCGGAGGAGTCGACCTCGTGGTAAGAACCGTCGAACAGGGTGACCTTAACGTCGAGGACCGGGAAGCCGGCGATAACACCGGTGTTCAGGGCCTCCTGGATGCCCTTGTCGATGGACGGGATGTACTCCTTGGGCACGACGCCGCCGACGATAGCGTTGACGAACTCGTAGCCGAAGCCCTCCTCCATCTTCTCGAGCTTGATGACAGCGTGGCCGTACTGACCGCGACCGCCGGACTGACGGACGAACTTGCCCTCAGCCTTCTCGACGTCGTGACCAGCGGTCTCGCGGTAGGCAACCTGGGGCTTACCAACGTTAGCGTCAACCTTGAACTCACGGAGCAGACGGTCGACGATGATCTCGAGGTGCAGCTCACCCATGCCGGCGATGATGGTCTGGCCGGTCTCGTGGTTGGTGGACACCTGGAAGGTCGGGTCCTCCTCGGCGAGCTTGGTCAGAGCCAGGGACATCTTGTCCTGCTCGGCCTTGGTCTTGGGCTCGATGGCAACGTCGATAACGGGCTTAGCGAACTCGATCTTCTCGAGGACGATCTCCTTGCCCTCGGCGCACAGGGTGTCACCGGTGGTGGAGTTCTTGAAGCCGACGCAAGCGACGATGTCGCCGGCGGCAGCGTCGTCACGGTCGATACGCTCGGCGGCGTTCATCTCGAGGATGCGGCCGAGGCGCTCGCGCTGACCGTTGGAAGCGTTGACCACGTAGGAGCCGGACTCGGCACGGCCGGAGTAAACGCGGACGTAGGTGAGCTTACCGACGAACGGGTCGGTCATGATCTTGAAGACCAGGCCGGAGAAGGGCTCATCGAAGGAAGGATGACGCTGGATCTCCTCGCCGGTGTCCGGATCGGTACCGGTGACGGCCTCGACGTCGAGCGGGCTGGGCAGGTAGTCGACGACAGCGTCGAGCAGCTCCTGGACGCCCTTGTTCTTGTAGGCGGAACCCACGAAGACGAGGTTGAGCTCGTTGGCCAGAACGCCCTTGCGCAGAGCAGCCTTGAGCTCCTCGACGGTGAAGTCCTCCTCCATAAGGATCTTCTCCATGAGCTCGTCGTCAAAGCTGGCAGCAGCGTCGAGGAGCTCCTCGCGCTTGGTGGCAGCGATGTCGGCAAACTCAGCCGGGATCTCGTCCATCGGCTCGGGGTAGGTCATGCCCTTCTCGTCGGCCTTGAAGTCCCATGCAGTCATGGTGACCAGGTCGATGACGCCCCAGAAGTTGTCCTCGGCGCCCATCGGGACCTGAGCGGCCACGGCGTTGGCGTCGAGACGATCCTTCATGGTCTCGATAGCGTTGAAGAAGTCAGCGCCCACGCGGTCATACTTGTTGATGAAGGCGATGCGGGGGACGTTGAAGGTGGAAGCCTGACGCCAAACGGTCTCAGACTGGGGCTGAACGCCGGCAACGGCGTCGAAGACGGCGACAGCGCCATCGAGGACGCGCAGGCAGCGCTCGACCTCGGCGGTGAAGTCAACGTGGCCCGGGGTGTCGATGATCTGGATGCGGTAGTCCTTACCGTCCTTGTTCCAGAAGCACGTGGTAGCAGCGGAGGTAATGGTTACGCCGCGCTCCTGCTCCTGAACCATCCAGTCCATGGTGGCAGCGCCCTCATGGACCTCACCGATCTTGTGGGTCTTACCGGTGTAGTAAAGAATACGCTCGGTCGTGGTGGTCTTACCGGCATCGATGTGGGCCATGATGCCGATGTTACGGGTATCGGAAAGCTTGTACTTAGGCTTAGCCATGTTAGTTCCTTACCTTAACTTACCAACGATAGTGAGAGAACGCGCGGTTGGCCTCGGCCATCTTGAAGACGTCCTCACGCTTCTTGACGGAAGCGCCCAGGCCGCTGGAAGCGTCGAGGATCTCGTTGGCGAGACGCTCGGCCATGGTCTTCTCCTTGCGAGCGCGGGAGAAGTTGACGATCCAGCGGATACCCAGAGCGGTGGAACGACGGGAGTTGACCTCCATCGGGACCTGATAGGTAGCGCCACCGACACGCTTGGGCTTAACCTCAAGCGTGGGCTTGACGTTGTCCATAGCCTTCTTGAAGGTAGCGAGAGCGTCGCCACCCTCGGACTTCTCGGCAACGATCTCGAAAGCGGTGTAAACGATGCGCTCAGCGGTGGCCTTCTTGCCGTCAAGAAGGACCTTGTTGATGAGCTGAGTCACCAGGCGGTTGTTGTAAACGGCGTCAGGCTGAACCTCACGACGATTAGCTGCTGCACGACGCGGCATGTGAAATCTCCTTAAGTGTCTACCGTGCGGCGCTTAGGCGGCACACGGCGAAAGTATCAAAACGTTATCTGGCTTATTTAGCCTTGGGGCGCTTAGCACCGTACTTGGAACGGGCCTGCATACGGTTCTGGACCGGAGCAGCGTCGTAGGCGCCACGGATGACGTGATAACGGACACCAGGGAGGTCACGGACACGACCGCCGCGGACGAGCACGATGGAGTGCTCCTGCAGGTTGTGGCCCTCACCCGGGATGTAAGCAGTAACTTCGATGCCGTTGACGAGGCGAACACGGGCAACCTTACGAAGAGCCGAGTTCGGCTTCTTGGGGCTCGTGGTGAAGACGCGGGTGCACACGCCGCGCTTCTGGGAGTTGTGCTGCAGAGCAGCGTTCTTGGACTTCTTGGGCACGGAACGACGGCCCTGGCGAACCAGCTGGTTAATAGTAGGCAAAGCGTACTCCTTCTCGAATGATTCCAGCTTTCTGTAAAGTGCAACGGCTTGAATCGAGGGGTCAGCATCCCCCTACGAAACACGCAGTTCGATAGGATACGTGGCGTTAGCTGTGCCGTCAACAGACCACGCCGCCGGGCGTATCCCAAAATAGCCATATTTCCGCAAAGCCTACACAAAAGGAATCCCCTCCTGTGCGCGGGGGCGGATTCCCGGCCCGGGCGGCCCGCTGTTTAAGTTTGCTGCTCTACAGTCCTGCGCAAGACGGAAAGCACATTAAGTGCTTTCCTTTGCGTGCGGAACTCGCGACAAACTTAAACAGCGGGCCGCCCGGACCGGGAATCCGACGTGCTTGTCGGGGCAACGTTCCCTTCCAAATAGGGACAGGTTTATTTTGGTCGGTTTTATCTGGGGAAACGTCGCGCTCCAGCGGTGATCCGACCTCACTAACACTGTAGATTGACGGTGTTTTCGGAAGTATGCGGCAAATTATGAACTTACCGAGCACACAGGGATTTTGCGATAACAAACCCGCAGGTAGAACGCTTGAGCATATACGGTGTGGTCGACCCATCAAGATTTTGCCGCATACTTCAGAAATGCAGGCGAATATCGTGCGGTCTAACCGCCCATTTACCGCAAAGAAGGCCGCTTCCCCTAGTAGGAAGCGACCCCAAATCTTACGAATAGACGATGGTAAAGGGCTCTTTCGTTTCGGTCTCCCCTGTTGATGTATACCTCACAATTTCAAGGGTTACCGAGACAACTTGATCGACATCAATCAACTTCGTTGGCACCCAGATGTTCTCTCCGCTATTGCGCCCATAAGAAAAATATAAGTTGAACACCCCTGCGTCGTCATCTTCGATAATCTGCTCCGATCCATCCTTGTAGCTGACGGTCAGCTTATTATCAACTGCTTCATAGCCCAAATCATCGATGTGCGTCTGGATGGAAAACGGGCTAATCTCAAGAGGCGAGTCACCGGAGCGGAGTTCCTTTGTATCGACGTACGCTCCAATATTGAACTCGGGTGTCGACGCCTCAAACCGCCTCGCACTCTCACCTTCACCCTCGGTCCAGTGGATATTCCAGGTGACAGCATGTTGCAAATCTCGCTCGCGATCCATAGCGGCAAAGTACATCGTGCCATTAATGACAGTATCGCTTGATGTGTCCTTATCAATTGTGCTGCGTGTGTCAGGCCATTCCTCGCCGAACTTCATATCGGGCGTGCCGATGCCCTGCTCTTCTTCACCATAGAGAACAAGTTCGCCAATCTCTGCTGCTGGCTTGTAGTAGTTAACTCCATTTGGATTGGACAACGTAAACGTCACGGCTCCGCAGCCGTTTTGGTCGATTGCCATCTCATGGATATCAAGCGTATAGCCGTTGCCCTCGACGGACAGATTAACCTCCTGGACTGCGCCTTCCAGGCTTTGGGGCGCGATGCCATCGCCAAACTCTCTGGTGTAGGTATATTTAGTTCCCGATGAGCCGCCGTTGGTCCAGGTAATGGAATCCCCGTTGCCGTGGTTTCCCCAGGCAGAGGCAAAATAGCTGGAATTGACGACGGCGTAGGCGACCCCTCCGGTCGCCAGCACTCCGGCAAGGCATCCGATCACGGCAACATACAGAGGCTTCGCGTGACCCTTTCGGCGAAGCGGCTCACCAGCAGCGGCATAAAGAACACGGTCAGCAAGATCGCTATCGGCTTGGACGGACTCGAAGGCCTGCTTGATTTGATTGGATTTCACGGTCGCCCTCCTCTAGGATGAACTTGAGCTTCGATCTGCCGCGAGCCAAACGCGTTCGAACAGTCGCGGCTGGCACATGCAATAACTCGGCAATCTCTGAGGTCGAAAAGCCCAGATAGTAATAGAGCATGATGGGAACACGGAATCGTTCCGGAAGTCGCATAACGTCTGACAGGACCACCTTGGTCTCATCCTGCGCTGCCGAGAGTGAATCAGCCAAGTTCTCAATATCCTCTATGCGCCTCCATGGCTTTCGAAAGAGCGATTTGCATTCATTGATCGTGACCCGAATAAGCCAGCGACGAAGATGCTCCCAACTTTCAAAGTGTCCATCGCTTTTGAGCAACTTAAGAAAGACATCTTGGGCAACATCGTCGGCATCGGCACGATCGCGTAGGTACGTCAATGCGATCCGAAACACGACATCCCGGTAATCTTCGACCGCCTGTCTAAATGCTTGTTCTTCCATAATCACCTCCCGGTGATGCTGATGTTTCTTGCTGAGGCCCTCACCATAGATACGCTTTGACCGAACGAAATGTTTCAAATTCAAGCAGGAATAACCTACCAAAAAAACTCTGCCCCTTATTGGCAAGGGATCGACGGAACGCAACAGGTTGAGCATACGCAAGCGAGCGGCCCCCAGAGCGTACAAGGTGGCATGAAAAAGGCAGGGCATTGACCTTTTGGTCATGCCCTGCCTTTTGAATGACAGATTGTAGCTCTGGGGGCCGCGCAGCGACGGAGATCGCCGCCGTTCGTTAGAACGGCGGAACTAGTTACTCCTCGTCGTTGTCCTTGGCCTCTTCGGCGTCGTCGGTGTCCACGAGCTGGTTGAGCAGTTCGTCGAGGGAAGCCATGTCCTCGTTGATCGCGCCGTTGGCGGGAGCCTTCTTGTCGTCGATCGGGGCGCCCAGGAGCTCCTCGTCGGCGTCGGCGTGATGCGTCGGAGCGGAGGTACCCAGCAGGATATCGTCCGGACCGTCGGGGCTAAAGACCATCTGCAGCAGCTGCGAGAGGTCTTCCTCGTCGGCAACGTCGTCGTTGTTCTCGAGGATGTAGAGCAAGTCGTGGGCCTCGAGGCCGTCACGGAGCTCCTCGATCGCCTTGGCACCGATACCATCAATGCGCAGCAGATCCTCCTCGGACTTGCCGACCAGGTCGCCGACCGTCTCGATGCCAACCTCGCTGAACTTGTTGGTCCAGCGCTGCGACACGCCCAGATCGTCGAACAGGTACAGACGAGCCTTCTCGGCGGAGATGGTGTGGCCGTTGCGAGTGAACGAGCCGTCAGCACCACCGAACTCGTCGTAGCCGGCCCAGTCGAGCTGCTGCGGGAGCTGCTCGTCCAGGTCCTTGAGCTCCACAGGAGCCCACTCGGGCAGCGACTTGGCGTTGGGCGAAGCCGGGCCGTCGATGTCCACGTACCCGTCGGCCGTGCGATACGTCAGCTTGGCGTTGGCGTACGGCTTGAGGCCGGTACCGGCCGGGATCTTCTTACCGACGATGACGTTGGACTTAAGGTCGAGCAGGTGGTCGACCTTGCCCTCGATGGCAGCCTCGGTAAGGACGCCGGCGGTACGGATGAACGAAGCGCTCGACAGCCAGGAGTCGATGTTGGACGCGACCTTGAGCGTACCCAGGATGACGGGCTCGGCCACGGGAGCCTGACCGCCCAGACGGGCAACGCGCTCGACCTCGTCGGCAAACTCGTAGCGGTCGACGTACTGACCAAGCAGGTACTTGGAGTCGCCGGGGTTGGTGATCTGAACGCGACGCAGCATCTGACGTGCGAGCACCTCGATGTGTTTGTCGTTCAGGTCGACGCCCTGGCTGGTGTAGACGTCCTTGACGCTCTCGACGAAGGTGTGCATCGTCGACTCGATGTCGGTCAGCTTGCGCAGGTTGCGGAAGTTGACGAAGCCCTTGGTGATCTGGTCGCCGGCGCGAACCTCGCAGCCGTCCTCGATCTCGGGCATAAAGCGCACCGAAGCGGGGACGCGACGCTCGTCGAGGACACGGGTGTGATCCTCGGAGTCAGTGAGCGTCAGCACGTACTCGGACTTCTCGGGCTTAATCGAGAGGTGGCCGGAGTACGGAGCCAGCTCGGCCTCGCGACCCAGGATCTTCTCGTTGACGTTGCCGACGATATCGAACATACGGCTGACCGTAGGCAGACCCTGCGTAATATCGTCGACGCCAGCGACGCCGCCGGAGTGAATGGTACGCATCGTAAGCTGCGTACCGGGCTCGCCGATGGACTGGGCGGCAATAATGCCGACCGCGGTACCGATGGCGACCGGACGACGGGTGGAAAGATCCCAGCCGTAGCACTTCTGGCACACGCCGTACTTGGAGCGGCAGGTGAGCAGCGCGCGAAGCTTGACCTTCTTAAGGCCGGCATCGACCATCTTCTGGATGTCGGCGACCTTCTCGATGTAGCCGTCCTGCTCAAAGAGCACGGTGCCATCGGGAGCCACGACGTCCTCAATGAAGCAACGGCCGACGAGGTCGGTGTTGAGGTCGGTGGTGCCGGGGATGATGAGGTTGTAGGTGACGCCCTCGTGCGTACCGCAGTCCTCCTCGCGGACGATGACGTCCTGGGCCACGTCGACCAGACGACGGGTCAGGTAACCAGAGTCCGAGGTGTGGGATGCGGTATCGACCAGGCCCTTACGGGCGCCGTAGGTCGAAATGAAGTACTCGAGCGGCAGCAGGCCCTCGCGGAAGTTCGCCTTAATGGGAAGGTCGATCGTCTCGCCGGACATGTCTGCCATCAGGCCACGCATGCCGCCGAGCTGACGCAGCTGGGTCTTAGAACCACGGGCGCCGGAGTCGGCCATCATGTACAGCGGGTTCTCCTCGTCGAACATGTCGAGCATGAGCGCTGCAACCTTATCGGTACAAGCGGTCCACTCGTTAACGACTTCGATGTGGCGCTCCGTCTCGTTGATGAAGCCCTCCTCGAAGTACTCGTTGATCTGGTCGACGTTGGCCTGGGCGCGATCGAGCAGCTCCTGCTTCTCGGCAGGGATGAGAGCGTCCCACACCGAGATGGTGAGGCCGGCGCGGGTAGCGTAGTGGAAGCCGGAGTACTTGATGGCGTCGAGGATCGGACCGACCTTGGCCTCGGGGTAACGATCGCAGCAGTCCGCAACCAGCTTGGCCACATCGCCCTTGACCATCTTGTAGTTCATGAACTCGTAGTCTTCGGGCAGGCACTGGCGGTTGAAGATGATGCGGCCGATGGAGGTCTCGAAGCGCGCGGTCTTGTTGCCGGTGACGTCGTAGTCGACAAACTCGTTCTTGCCGTTCTTGACGCGGAAGATACGGGTGCCGTCCTCGTTGATGACGTTGGCGTCGGCAGCGGACACGCGGACCTGGATCTTGGCCTGCATGTCGACCTCGGAGCGGCAGTCATAGGCGTGCAGCGCGTCGTCGAAGCTCGAGAACACGTGGTTCTCGCCCGGCAGACCGTCGCGGACCTGGGTCAGGTAGTACACACCGATGATCATGTCCTGCGAGGGAATGTTGACCGGCTTGCCGGATGCCGGCGAGCGCAGGTTGTTCGCAGAGAGCATGAGCACGCGGGCCTCGGCCTGAGCCTGGCTGGACAGCGGCACGTGGACAGACATCTGGTCGCCGTCGAAGTCGGCGTTGAAGGGCGAGCAGACCAGCGGGTGCAGGTGGATAGCCTTGCCCTCGACCAGCACCGGCTCAAAGGCCTGGATAGACAGACGGTGCAGGGTCGGTGCACGGTTGAGCAGCACGACGCGGCCGTCGATGACCTCTTCGAGGATGTCCCACACAAAGGTGGCACCGCGGTCGATAGCGCGCTTGGCGCCCTTGATGTTCTCGACCTTGCCAAGCTCGACCAGGCGCTTCATGACGAAGGGCTTGAAGAGCTCCAGCGCCATGGTCTTGGGCAGACCGCACTGGTGCAGCAGCAGCTTGGGGTCGGTAACGATGACCGAACGGCCGGAGTAGTCGACACGCTTGCCCAGCAGGTTCTGACGGAAACGACCCTGCTTGCCCTTGAGGGCCTCGGCGAGCGACTTGAGCGGGCGACCGCCACGGCCAGAGACCGGGCGACCACGACGACCGTTGTCGAACAGGGCGTCCACGGACTCCTGGAGCATGCGCTTCTCGTTGTTCACGATGATCGCAGGGGCGTCCAGGTCGAGCAGGCGCTTGAGTCGGTTGTTACGGTTGATCACACGACGATACAGGTCGTTGAGGTCGGACGCGGCGAAGCGGCCGCCGTCGAGCTGGACCATCGGGCGCAGATCGGGCGGAATGACCGGGATGACATCCAGAATCATGTTCGCGGGGCTGTTGCCGCCCTTCAGGAAGGCGTCAACGACCTCGAGGCGCTTAACGGCCTTCTCGCGCTTCTGCTTCTGGGAGTCCTCGTCGGCGATGATGGCCTTGAGCTTCTCGGCCTCGGAGGGGAGGTCGATGGCAGCGAGCAGGTCGCGGACGGCCTCGGCACCCATGCCACCCTTGAAGTACATGGAGTAGTAGCGGGTCATCTCGCGGAACAGCGGCTCATCGGAGATGAGGTCGCGCTCGGTGAGCTTCATGAAGGCGTTGAAGGCGTCCGTGCGGAGCTGCTTCTCGTCCTTGCACTCTTCCTCGATGTCAACGATGCCAGAGGCGATCTCCTCGGGGGTCAGCGGCTCCTCGTCGGAGAACTCGTCAAAGTTCTCGGGGTTGCCCTGCTCCTTGAGGGACTCGATCTGGCGGGCGCACTCGGCATCGATCTCTTCCAGATCGGCGGCGAGCTCCTCGCGCAGGTCGTCAGCGTCGGCCTCGCGAGCCTCGTAGTCGACCTCGGTGATGATGTAGCTGGCAAAGTACAGAACCTTCTCGAGGTCCTTGGACTTGATGTCGAGCATACGACTCATCGGGAAGCTCGTGGGGCTCTTGAAGTACCAGATGTGGGACACGGGAGCGGCGAGCTCGATGTGGCCCATGCGGTCGCGGCGCACCTTGGCCGAGGTGACCTCGACGCCGCAGCGCTCGCAGACGATGCCCTTAAAGCGGATGCCCTTGTACTTGCCGCAGGAGCACTCCCAGTCCTTGGCGGGACCGAAGATCTTCTCGCAGAACAGGCCGTCCTTCTCGGGCTTGAGGGTACGGTAATTGATGGTCTCCGGCTTCTTGACCTCACCGTGCGACCAGGAACGGATCTGGTCGGCGGAGGCAAGGGAGATCTTTACCGAGTCAAAATCAGTAGCTTCGAAATCTGCCACAGTCAACTACTCCTTATCAGTGGTCGTGGCGGCGACAGCCTCGGGTGCCTCGGCGGTCTCGGCATTCTCGGCCTCGACGTCGGCGTCAACGCCGGCGAGCGCAGCCAGGTCGTCGAGAGCAGAGGTCTCCTCGGCGGTCACAGGGGCGGAGGCGTCCTCGTCGGCATCGTGCATGGGCTCGATGTCCAGCGCGAGGGAGCGAATCTCCTTGACGAGAACCTTGAAGGACTCGGGGATACCCGGGACCGGGACGTTCTCGCCCTTGACGATGGACTCGTAGGTCTTGACGCGGCCCACGGTATCGTCGGACTTGACGGTCAGGATCTCCTGCAGGACGTTGGAAGCACCGTACGCGTACAGCGCCCAAACTTCCATCTCGCCGAAGCGCTGGCCGCCGAACTGGGCCTTGCCGCCCAGAGGCTGCTGGGTAACCAGGCTGTAAGGGCCGGTCGAACGGGCGTGGATCTTGTCGTCGACCATGTGGCCGAGCTTGAGGATGTAGGACGTACCCACGGTAATGGGCTCGCGGAACTCCTCGCCGGTGCGGCCGTCGAACAGGCGGGTCTTGCCGCGCTCGTCAAGCTGGGTGACGAACTCGGGGCGCATGTGATCACCAAAGGCAGCGGTGGCCTTGTTGAGCATGTTCTTGTTGGCACGACGAATGACCTCGGCGATCTCGTCCTCCTTGGCGCCGTCGAAGACGGGCGTCGCGGTGAAGAACGGACCGGGGATGTACTTGTCGGAGTCGGCCTGCTCGGTATCCCAACCGCAGGCGGCAGCCCAGCCAAGGTGGCACTCGAGCAGCTGGCCGACGTTCATACGCGAAGGAACGCCCAGCGGGTTGAGGATAACGTCGATCGGGGTACCGTCAGCCATGTAGGGCATGTCCTCGACCGGCAGAACGTTACAGATAACACCCTTGTTGCCGTGGCGGCCGGCGATCTTATCGCCCTGCTGGATCTTACGACGCTGAGCGACGTAGACGCGCACCTGCTCGTTGACGCCGGGGGCCAGGTCGTCGCCGTTCTCGCGGCTAAAGCGGACGACGTCGATGACGCGGCCGTAAGCGCCGTGAGGCATCTTAAGGGAGGTGTCGCGGACGTCGTGGGCCTTGGCACCGAAGATGGCGCGCAGCAGGCGCTCCTCGGCGGTCAGAGCGCTCTCGCCCTTAGGCGTGACCTTGCCGACCAGGATGTCGCCAGGGCCGACCTCGGCGCCGATGCGGATGATGCCGTCCTCGTCGAGGTTGGCAAGCATGTCCTCGGAGAGGTTCGGGATCTCGCGGGTGATCTCCTCGGGGCCGAGCTTGGTGTCGCGGGCATCGATCTCGTGACGGGTGATGTTGATGGTCGTCAGCAGGTCCTCGGCCACCAGGCGCTCGGACACGACGATACCGTCCTCGTAGTTGAAGCCTTCCCACGGCATGTAGGCCACGGTGAGGTTCTGGCCCAGTGCGAGCTCGCCATGATCGGTCGAAGGACCGTCAGCCAGGGGCTCGCCCTGCTCGACGGTGTCACCGACGCGCACGAGCGGACGGTGGTTGATGCAGGTGGACTGGTTGGAGCGCTGGTACTTGGCCAGGTGATACTCGTCCATGCCGCCGGCATGCTTGACGATGATCTTGGCGGCGTCGGCAAAGATGACCTCGCCGGCGTTCTTGGCCAGGGTGACCTCGCCGGAGTCCAGAGCGGCGCGGCGCTCCATGCCGGTACCGACATAGGGAGCGGCGGGGTGAACCAGCGGCACGGCCTGACGCTGCATGTTAGCGCCCATCAGCGTACGCTTGGCGTCGTCGTGCTCGAGGAACGGAATCAGCGTGGCTGCGACGGAGAGCATCTGACGCGGCGAGACGTCCATGTAGTCGACGTCCTCGACAGGCACGTCGGCGGGAGCGCCGAAGGAGCCGTCGAAGTCGCGGGTACGGGCGATCACGGTGTGCGGACGGACGATCTTGCCCTCGGCATCGGTCGTGATGAACTCGTTGGTCTTGGGATCGAGCGGCGTGTTGGCCGGCGCGATGACGTGCTTCTCTTCCTCGTCAGCGGTCATCCAGTCGATCTGGTCGGTGGCAACGCCGTTCTCGACGCGACGGAACGGAGCCTCGATGAAGCCGTACTCGTTGACGCGGGCGTAGAGGGCGAGCGAGCCGATCAGGCCGATGTTGGGGCCTTCGGGAGTCTCGATCGGGCACATGCGGCTGTAGTGCGAGTTGTGGACGTCGCGGACGGCCGTCGGCACGTTGGTGCGGCGGCTGGAGCCGGACTTGTGGCCGGCAAGGCCGCCAGGACCGAGTGCGGACAGGCGGCGCTTGTGGGTCAGACCAGTCAGGGGGTTCGCCTGGTCCATGAACTGCGAGAGCTGCGAGGAGCCGAAGAACTCCTTGATGGAGGCCACGATCGGGCGGATGTTGATGAGCGACTGCGGGGTGATCTCGTCGATGTCCTGGGAGCTCATGCGCTCACGGACGACGCGCTCCATACGGCTCATGCCGATACGGAACTGGTTGGCGACGAGCTCGCCGACGGTGCGGATGCGGCGGTTGCCAAAGTGGTCGATGTCGTCGACCTTGAAGCCCTGCTCGCCGGCAGCGAGGGACAGCAGGTAGCGCAGCGTCGCGACGATATCCTCGTCGGTGAGCACCGTGACCTCTTCCTCGGTGGTGAGGTTGAGCTTCTTGTTGACCTTGTAACGACCGACGCGGGCCAGATCGTAGCGCTGCGGGTTAAAGAGCAGGCCCTCGAGCAGGCTGCGGGAAGCGTCCACGGTGGGAGGCTCGCCCGGGCGCAGGCGACGGTAGATCTCGATAAGGGCATCCTCGCGGGTGAGGGCGGTGTCGCGCTCCAGGGTGCGCTTGATCACATCGGAGTTGCCGAGCAGCTCGATGATGTCGTCGTTGGTGACGGCAATGCCAAGGGCGCGCAGGAACATCGTGGCGCTCTGCTTGCGCTTACGGTCGATGGAGACCATGAGCTGGTCGCGCTTGTCGACCTCAAACTCAAGCCAAGCACCGCGGGACGGGATGATCTGGGCCTTGTAAATCTGCTTGCCCGAATCCATCTCGGAGCTGTAGTACACGCCCGGGGAGCGGACGAGCTGCGAGACAACGATACGCTCGGTACCGTTGATGATGAAGGTGCCCTGATCGGTCATCATGGGGAAGTCGCCCATGAAGACGAGTTGCTCTTTGATCTCGCCGGTCTCCTTGTTGGTGAGACGGACGTCGGTCAGAAGCGGGGCCTGATAGGTCATGTCCTTCTCGCGGCACTCCTCGACGGTGTGCGCGGGGTCGCCGAACTGATGCTCGCCGAAGGTAACCTCGAGAACATGGTTCTGGCTCTGGATGGGGCTGGATTCCTTGAACGCCTCACGAAGGCCCTCGTCCTTAAAACGCTCAAAGGATTCCCTTTGAACAGAGATAAGGTTGGGGAGCTCCATGGCCTCCGGGATTTTCCCGAAGCTGACGCGCTTGCGCTCAGTGGCAGTGTATGCGTAGGTCACCAGGTTTTTCCTCCTTCACGGAAATGCTCGGTGGGTTGGCGAGGCATAGCTTCGCCAGTTATCGCAACCTAATAGTTTATCAGGTACCGACCGTTGGGCAAGAAAAGCCTTGACGCGATTGAGTTTTTGGAGTAGCAAAGTTTTTCGACAGAAAACACGCAGGTAGATGTATGTGTGTCGAACATCTGTTCATATATTTTCTGTGAACAGAGAGCCGGCAATCGCAGCTCTTATAAAAAACGGGCGCGAACCGAGGTCCACGCCCGTAAATGTCGATGCCCGAAGGCTTACTTGCGCATCAATCCGCCGCGCTCGTCGATGGCGTCCCAGAAGGCATCGGCAAAGCGGGGGTCGCTTGCAGCCATGAGGGCGTTAGTGGCCATCCAGCCAGAGGGAGTGCCGGTGTCGTAGCCCGACAGCGGGTCGATGACGACTGCATACATGGCCTCACGGTCGAGCGAACGGGCCATGGCGTCGGTGAGCTGGATCTCGCCGCCCTTGCCGGCCTGCTGATCTGCCAGCAGGTCCATGACCAGCGGGCTCAGCAGGTAGCGGCCGACGATGTACAGGTTGGACGGAGCAGCCTCGGGAGCGGGCTTCTCGACCAGACCGCCGATGCGCCAGACAGCGCCCGGCTCGGCATCGGCAACGTCCTCGGCGCCCTCGAGCGAACCGACGCGCTCGCCGGCGATAACGCCGTAGCGGCTGACTTCCTCGGGCGAACAAGCAGCGACGGCGATAACCGAAGCGCCACCGTACTCCTTGGAAACGGCGAGCATCTTGTCACAGATGTCGCGGTTAGGCACAACGTAGTCGCCCAGAAGAACCAGGAAGTTCTCCCCTGCCACGGCGTCGGCAGCAGAGCGAATGGCGTGACCGAGGCCCTTGGGCTCGTACTGGTAGCGGAAGTCGACCGGCATACCGCCCGCATGGGCGACGGCGTCGGCATAGGCGTTCTTGCCGCGCTCGCGCAGCAGGTTCTCGAGCGAGCGATCGGGCTGGAAGTAGTTCAGCAGCTCAGGCTTGCCGGGAGAAGTAACGATGATGGCATCGTCGACCTCCTCGGGGTCGAGCGCCTCCTCAACGACATGCTGAATGACGGGCTTGTCGAGCACCGGCAGCATCTCTTTGGGCGTGCACTTGGTGCCAGGCAGAAAACGCGTGCCAAGACCGGCGGCGGGGATGATTGCCTTCATGTTATTCAAAGATCCTTTCGCAGGCGCAAAAGCGCCCCATGCGTGCGGCACACAGCCGCAGACCAAATTACGATACCCAAGCATCTTACCGCTGGAACTATATGTCGCTACAAGGCAGAGACAATTCTTCAGCAGGTCAACGCAAATTATTGCTCGAATGGTGCAATTTTATTGCCCAACGGCAAGGCAGCCGATACGACGCAAATCACAGAACATGGCAGTTTGAGCAACCGATGTCGAGGGACCGAAAAACAAAAAAGACGGGGCTCGCAATGCGAACCCCGTCTGCAAAGAAATCTGGCGAGAAAGCCTGATTACTTGAGGGTGACAGCAGCGCCAGCAGCCTCGAGCTTCTCCTTGGCAGCCTCGGCGTCCTCCTTCTTGGCACCCTCGAGAACAGCCTTGGGAGCGCCCTCGACGACCTCCTTGGCCTCCTTCAGGCCAAGGTTGGTGAGCTCACGGACGGCCTTGATGACCTGGATCTTGTTGTCGCCGAAGCCCTCGAGCACGACGTCAAACTCGGTCTTCTCCTCGGCCTCAGCAGCGCCAGCAGCGGGAGCGGCGACAACAGCGGCAGGAGCAGCGGCGGAAACGCCGAAGGTGTCCTCGATAGCCTTAACGAGCTCGGAAGCCTCGAGAAGGGTCATTTCCTTAAGAGCATCGATGATCTCATCGGTGGTAAGCTTAGCCATTTCTAAGTCCTTTCGGTTTCCGTGCGAATGCACGGAGATCAGTTAAAACACGGCGCGAATGCGCCAGGGGTGCGGCGTTGTCGCCGCGGGTGAAAACAGCGACTAGGCTGCCTTCTGCTCGGAGACCTGCTGGATCGAACGAGCGAGACCAGAGGAAACGCCGTTGACGCAGACAGCGATGTCGCGAGCGAAACCGGAGATGAGACCGGCGATCTGGCCGAGAAGCTGATCCTTGGTGGGCAGCTCGGCGATAGCCTTAACATCATCAGCGGAAACGGCCTTGCCGTCGGAGATACCGCCCTTGATCTCAAGGACGCCCTTGGACTTAGCGGAGAAGTCCTTAAGGGCCTTAGCGGCCTCGACCGGCTCGGTCTCGTAGAACACATAAGCGACGGGGCCGGCGAGAATCTCGTCGATCTCGGGCTGCTCCTGGTTCTTGAGGGCGATCTTGACCAGGTTGTTCTTGTAGACCTTCATCTCGGCGCCGCACTCGCGAAGCTGATGACGCAGCTCCTGAGCCTGCTTAACCGTCAGACCGTTGTAGTTGACGACGAACAGACCGGCGTTCTCGGCGATACGGGACTCGATCTCTGCAACCTTGTCGATTTTGTACTGCTGGGGCATGAATTACACCTCCTCGAATTCTTTCCGGGCACGGTCCGCCACAAGGACGTGACGGGGGCATGTCCAAAAAGAAAGCCCCCGCGCTGCATGAGCGACGGGGGCGAGAAGACATATCTACTCGACCACCTCGGCTGGCGGGATATCCCATTAAGCTCGCGGGTAAGACCCGTTTGCGCCGGCTGTCTCTGGCAGCGGATTCGTGCGTGAACCGAAAGTATTATGGCGGGGACCCCGGCGTCGGTCAACGAGAAACCGGGCTGCACACAATTCCACCATCCGGCCGCACCGCCGAAGGCCGGGCGCAAGGTTTTCGCTCGGTCAGGTCCTGGGCTCGCACGAAGAGCACATTAAGTGCTCTTCGGCTCGTGCGGAATCTACGAAAACCTTGCGCCCGGCCTTCGGCGGCGCGGCCTGCGGTGACTTTGGGGCAGCCCGGTTTCCCGTTGGCCGGCGCCCCCACTCATAAGCCTTAAGTCGGTGGGCTGATGTGTTGCGTCCCTGATGGCTACAGGGTTGAAATGAAGGTGGACAGGCGGTGGAGGCCTTCGTCTAGGTCTTTGTCGGAGACGCAGTAGCTGAGGCGGACGTGGCCTTCGGTGCCGAAGCAGTTTCCGGGGACTAGGGCTACGTTGGCCTCTTTGATGGCTTTGATGCAGAAGTCTTCGCTGACAAGGCCGAACTTTTTGATGCTCGGGAAAGTGTAGAAGGCTCCTGCTGGCTCTACTACGTCGAGGCCCATGTCGTCTAAGGCGGCGAGTACGCGTTCGCGGCGGGCTCGGTAGACATTGAGCATGGGGGTGGGGTCGACGGTGAGGGCTCGGACTGCGGCGTCCATCTCGAAGGAGACGGCGCTCGATACCAAGTATTGGTGGGCCTTTGCGATCTCAGCGATGACGGGGGTTGCCGCTGCGAGCCAGCCCAGGCGCCAGCCGGTCATAGCCCAGGGCTTGGAGAAGCTCTCGATGACGACCGTCTGCTCACGCAGCTCCGGGTGACGCTGGGCAAAGCGCTCGTAGCCATCCGCATAAACCAGGCGGTTATATACGTCGTCGCAGACCACGTAGATGCCCGCCTCCTCCGCCACGTGCGCCACGGCGTCGAGCGAAGCCGCGTTGAGGATACAGCCCGTAGGATTGTTGGGCGAGCAGATGACGATGGCCTTGGTCGCCGGCGTCACGCAAGCACGAAGCGCATCCTCGTCAATCTGAAATTGCGCAGGCTCCGTATCCAAAAAGACCGCCTTGGCGTGGTTGGTCACGACAATGCTTTCGTACAGACCAAAGGCCGGCGTGGGGATAATGACCTCGTCGCCGGGGTTGAGCATAGCCATGAATGTTGCCGACAGTGCCTCGGTCGCACCGTCGGTCAGGATGACCTCGTCGGCCGAAAACATAAGGCCCGCGTCCCCCATATAAGCAGACAACGCCTCACGCAGGGCGGGGCGACCGTTGTTGGGCGGATAGTGCGTGTCACCGCGGCCCAACGAAGCAGTCACCTCGGCGCTAATCACATCGGGCGTGGGAAAATCGGGCTCGCCAAGCGCAAGCGCGATGCACCCCGGGTGCTGGGCGGCGAGCGCGTTGATCCGGCGGATACCGGAGGGCTTGAGCGTGGCAAGCGAGGTATTCATGGGCAGTCGCATGGCGTTCCTTTCGTAAGGGTTGCACTAGGATAGCGCGGCGGGGCGCCGCCAGACGGTGTAACCTAAACGGAAACGAGCCGGAAAGGAGATGACATGGAGACGACCGCGCGTGGCGACGTACCAAAAACACTGCAAACCATTGCGTATATCAGCATTCCCAATAGCGCCGATCTTGATTTTTTGCTCTGGGACCTGCAGGATGCCATCGCGGCCTATGCCCGGTTTTCCGGCACCGCACTCCCCCACTCGGTCGACTTGAAGGCAAATGACGCCGGCAGCGTTGCCGATGGCATCGTGCTGGCCATTGAAGATATGGCTGACGATGAGACGTTGACTGCTATCGAGCAGGCGCTTGAGCGCTTTGGCAGTACGGGAACACGTGTCTATGCCGTGATTCGAGCCGCACAACAGGGCGCTGAGCAGGCGCGTGAAGCCGCCGTTCGCCTGCACAAGGCATGTGAGCGCCATGACCAATTGTGGTGTGGCGGCGTTGCCATCTGCGCCGGCAGCGGCATTGCGGCGCTTCGTCGCTCCCCGCGCATGGGACTCTTGCGGCGACCGTTTTCGGAAGCGATGGATAAGCTTGTGGGCGCTGTGCGCATGGGCTGCTCCGTCGAGCATGCACAGCGACTTGGCGGCGGCAATGCCGCCAACGTCGACGCCGACGGCATGGTTTGCGCCGAGCCAGCCGTGCCCGCGCCGATCTGGCGAGGTGTTCTGAAACGTCTGGGCGCCCACGCTCAAACAAAAATCTAAATTAAATAACAGCCCAGTCGACGGCTTCGTGCCAACGCTCAACAAGACGCTCCAGGCGCCAGGCGGCATTGGCGGGACTTGTCGAGGGCAGGACGATGGCAGGCAGCCCCGTCCGATCTTGCAAGTAGCGTTTGTAGAGTCGCCCTGCCGTACCGCCGTTACAGACAACGACCTCGATCGACGCGACATCGGTAATGCGCTCGATATGTGCCGGCACAACGTTGCGAATGCTCGCGTCGCTCGAGCCCTTAATGTCGCAGCTCTCGATTGCATCCCACAGGGCCACGCCGCCGTTCAGCAGCATGACCCGCTTGGCGGCAATGGAAGCATCGAGCGTCGCGGGCTCACCACTTGCCAAAGGGTCGCCCTCGTTGGGTGGCACAGGCACACCGAGGCACGCGGCCATCACGCGCCAAAAGCGATTCTGAGGGTTGCCGTAATAAAAGGCATTGGCGCGCGAAAGCACCGAGGGAAACGACCCGAGCACCAAAACGCGCGAGTGCTGGTCGAACACAGGCTCAAACCCATGCTCAATATGTTGATAATCCTCGTCAGACACGGCCATGGGCTAGGCCCTCAACAGATAGCGCACCTCGTAGGGTGCAAGCTCGAGGGTACCCGTAAGCTCGACCGTGGGCGCATCGTCGGCAAGCAGGTCGACAAAGGAGCCGTTGAGCTCGCCGGCTCCAAAGGTATAGGGCTCGTTCACGGCATTGACCGCCACGAGCACCGTCGCGCCGTCACAGGCACGCTCGAACAGCAGCTGCTTGTTCTGGATCACCACGTTGCGATAGGCACCATAGTTGAGGGCACGGGCCGCCGCGTCGTCTGCCGAGCGCAGGTGCGCGAGCTGCTTGATGAAGGCCGTCAGCTCGTTGGGCGCAGGCTCATCGAGCGCAGGTCGCAGCGCCCAGTCACCATCGGGGCCGCCCTTTTCGCCAGGAATCCCCCACTCGCTGCCATAGTAGACGCACGGAATGCCCGGCATGCCAAAGAGCATGCCATAAGCGGGGCGCAGACAGGACTTGTCGGTAAGGATGCTCGCCAGGCGTGGCACATCGTGGTTGTCGACAAACGACAGCAGATGCTTGCCGCGATAAATGCACCACGGGTCACCGCCAAACTGGCGATGCAGCGAGTGGGCGATCTCGAACATGTTGACCGAGTTAAAGCTGGAGTACAGGCCCTTGTAGCACTCGTAGTTGGTGCAGGAGTCAAGCATCTCGTCATTGACGATCTGGTTGTAGTCGCCGTGGAGCGTCTCACCAATCAGCACAAAGTCGGGCTTGAGCTCACGGGTAAAAGTATGCAGGCGGCGCATAAAATCGCGATCGAGCATATAGGCGACGTCCAAGCGCAGGCCGTCGATGCCAAAGCCCTCGGCCCAGCGACGCACGGACTCAAGCAGGTAATCGACCACGGCGGGGTTTTGCAGGTTGAGCTTCACGAGCTCAAAATGGCCTTCCCAGCCCTCGTACCAAAAACCATCGCCATAGCAGGAGTCGCCGTCAAAGCTGATGTGGAACCAATCCTTGTAGGGCGAGTCCCACTTGCGCTCCTGCACATCGCGGAAGGCCCAAAAGCCGCGACCGACGTGGTTGAAGACGGCATCGAGCACCACGCGGATGCCATGGGCGTGCAGCGTCTCGCACACGGCGGCAAAATCGGTATCCCCACCCAGGCGACGGTCGATATGGCGCAGGCTGCGCGTGTCGTAGCCATGGCTGTCGGATTCGAGCGGCGGGTTAATGAGCACAGCACCGATGCCGAGCTCTTGCAGGTAGTCGGCCCATTGGGCGATCTTCATGATGGGCGCATCGGGGTTGGGCGCGGCGTTGGCAGCCTGAGCGAGTTCATCTTCGGCAACGGGGGCGGCGTTTTCGCGCGGAGCTCCACAAAAGCCCAGCGGATAGATCTGATAGAACGTCGTCTCGTATGCCCACATAGCAACCTCCCGGTAAGCTCAACACAACGACATCCATTGTATGCCCAGCTTGTATCCCCTCCCCCAAAATAAGTTGCGGTGGAATAGTTCCTGCTTGGGCCTTCAAAGGCCTTAAACAGGAACTATTCCACCGCAACTGATGAGGGGACGTGGCTAGGCGACGGGCTTGGCGCGGCGGATGGCTGGGAACATCACCGTGATGGCGAGGATAACGCCCACGACGGCAATCGCCCCGCCCACAAAGCCGATCCAAGCGATACCGGGACCCGAAACCACGGCGCCGCCGATTGCGGTGCCCGTGCCGATACCGAGGTTAAACAGGCCCGAGAAGATCGACATGGCGACGGCCGACGAATCTGCCGACGTGCACTTGATGAGCTCGGCCTGAAACGCCACGTTAAAGGCCGTGGCGCAGCAACCCCACAGTGCGCAGACGGCAAGCACTGTCACGAGCGAAGATGCGGCCGGCCCCATGAGCAGCAGGGCCACCGGCACGCCGGAGAGCGTGATAGCCAAGAACGGGAAGCGATGCCCATCGAACAGGCGGCCAAACAGCCAGCTTCCGAGCAAACCAGAGCAGCCAAACGCCGTCAGCGTCATGGTAATGGCGCCCGCATCGACGTGCGCGACCTGCGCCAGGAAGGGCTCGATATAGCTGTAGCTTGCGTAATAGCCGGTCGCCATGAAGACCGTGACTGCGTAGAGCGCGATGAGGAGCGGGTTCTTGAGCAGCTCGGGCAGCTGTTTGACGGTAAAGCGCTCACCCGCCGGCATGGCCGGGAACACCGCTGCCTGGTAGACGACCGCGATGGCTGAGAGGCCCCCGACCACGGCAAACGTCATGCGCCAGCCCACGGCCAAGCCAATGGCGCGACCGAGAGGCAGGCCAAAGATCTGCGCGATGGACGAGCCCGTGGCGATCATGCTGATAGCGAGCGCCCCGTGGCGTGTGTCAACCAGGCGCGACGCCATGATCGAGGCGACCGACCAGAACACGGCGTGCGCGCAGGCAACCACCAGGCGCGCGCAGACTAAGATGGGATAGGTCGGCGCCAAGGCGGACAGGAACTGGCCCAGCGAGAACACGGCAAGCACGCCCAGCAGCATCCGCTTGAACTCGAAACGCGAAGCGAACACCATGAGTGGCAACGACAGCAGCATGACGCCCCAGGCATAGACCGAGATCATGATGCCCGCCTGGGCCTCGGTGAGCGAGAACGACGCGGCGATATCAGTCAAAAGGCCGATGGGCATAAACTCCGACGTGTTGAACACGAACGCACAGCAGGTGAGACCGACGAGTGGGAGCCACTGCCTGAGCGTGATGCCGTCTTGCCTTGTCTGAGTCATATATAACGTCTCCAATCGTTTTGAGCGGAGGCGATTATATAGCAACGGCCCCGCATCCGTCAGTACAGAAGCGGGGCCGAAAACAATTCGATACACAGAGGTTGCGCCGTCAATTCATAACTAAGCCAACCCCAGCAATATGCCCGCCGAATGCACGACAAACGCCACGATCCAGGCAACGGCGACCTGAAACGCGAATACGGCCACGGCATAGCGCGCGCCCAACTCGCTCTTGACAGCGCCGATTGCCGCCACACAAGGCGGGTACAGCAACGTAAAGACCAAGAACACGTAGGCGGTAAACGGCGAAAACATGGTCGACAGCGCCGCGGGCGACGTTGCGCTCAAAAGCACCGTGAGCGTCGAGATGACGCTCTCCTTGGCAATGAGCCCCGTGACGAGCGCCGTCGAGGCGCGCCAGTCGCCAAAGCCGAGCGGGGCCAACACCGGCGCGATGATGCTACCCAGACCGGCAAGCAGGCTTTGCGACTGGTCGGCGACCACGTTAAAGCGGATGTCGAACGTCTGAAGGAACCAGATGACCACCGTAGCGGCAAAGATAATGGTAAAGGCCTTGGTGATGAAGTCCTTGGCCTTATCCCATGCCAGCATCACCGTCGTCTTGACGCTCGGCAGGCGGTAATTGGGAAGCTCCATGATAAACGGCACCGGGTCGCCCTTAAATGCCGTGCGGTTGAGCACCAAAGCCGCGATGCAGCCGACCACGATACCGATCAGATAGAGCGAGACCATGGCGGGAACCGTCGCCTGCGGGAAGAATGCTCCGCACAGCAAGCCGTAAACCGGCAACTTGGCTGAACAGCTCATAAACGGTGTGAGCATGACCGTCATCTTGCGGTCGTGCTCGGATGGGAGCGTACGGGTCGACATGATAGCCGGCACGGTACAGCCAAAACCGACGAGCATGGGCACGAAGCTGCGGCCCGACAAGCCAAAGCGACGCAACACCTTATCCATGACAAAGGCCACGCGCGCCATGTATCCGGAGTCTTCCAGAATGGAGAGGAACAAAAAGAGCACGACGATAATCGGCAG
Organism: uncultured Collinsella sp.; assembly: GCA_965147105.1. Lineage (GTDB taxonomy): Bacteria > Actinomycetota > Coriobacteriia > Coriobacteriales > Coriobacteriaceae > Collinsella. Next base: position 299,303 of record CBCTIZ010000001.1, read on the forward strand.
GAAGGTCAGCACGCTGCCCACACCCGTAAGCACGCCGTCGACAGCCAGCGAGCGCACCACGTCGTTAGTACCGAACGCCTTGAGGCCCACATCGGCCGAGGCGATGATGGCAGCGATACCGTCCTCCATGAGTCCCTGCAACGCCGCGCCGATCACGCCAAACGTCAGCCAAAAGACGAGGCCCATGATCACCAGAAACGCCGGAATGGCTGTGTAACGACCTGTCAGGATGCGGTCAATCTTGACGGAGCGCACGTGCTCGCGGCTCTCGTGCGGCTTGACGACGCAGCGCCCGCACACGTCGCCGATAAAGCTAAAACGCATATCGGCCAGCGCAGATAGGCGGTCGGTGCCGGCCTCGCCTTCCATCTGGGTAATGATGTGCTCGATAGCGTCGAGCTCATTGCGATCCAGGTGAAGCGCCTCGGTTACCAGCTCATCGCCCTCGACCAGCTTGGTCGCCGCAAAGCGCACCGGGATGTGCGCCGTCACGGCATGGTCCTCGATCAGGTTAGCAATACCGTGGATGCAGCGATGCAGCGCACCGCCGTCCGGGCCGTCGGGCGCACAAAAGTCCAGGCGACCAGGGCGCTCGCGGAACCGCGCCACGTGCAGGGCGTGGTCCACCAACTCGCCGATACCCTCGTTGCGGGCAGCGCTAATGGGAACAACGGGCACGCCCAACAGGCTCTCGAGCAGGTTGACGTCCACGGCGCCGCCGTTGGCGGTCACCTCGTCCATCATGTTGAGCGCGATGACCATGGGGCGGTCGAGCTCCATAAGCTGTAGCGTCAGGTACAGGTTGCGTTCGATATTGGTGGCGTCGATGATGTCGATGATGGCGTCGGGGTTTTCGTCAAGGATGAATTGACGGCTCACGATCTCTTCGCCCGTGTACGGCGACAGCGAATAGATGCCAGGCAGGTCGGTAACGCTTGCCTCGGGGTGGTTGCGGATGGTGCCATCTTTGCGGTCGACCGTCACGCCGGGAAAGTTACCGACGTGCTGGTTGGAGCCCGTCAGCTGGTTGAATAACGTGGTCTTGCCGCAGTTTTGGTTGCCGGCGAGGGCAAAGTGCAGCGGCGCGCCCTCGGGCACGGCCGTCTTTGCCGCACGGGGCGAATACGTCCCCTCGCCCAGGGCCGGATGCTCCGTCGTGCCGATTGCGGCGTTAGCGCGCGGACCCGTATCGGTGTCGTGAATACCCACGAGCTCGATGCGAGCGGCATCGTCCTTGCGCAGTGTCAACTCGTAGCCACGCAGGCGGATCTCGAGCGGGTCGCCCATGGGGGCGTACTTCATCATGGTGACTTCGGTGCCCGGCGTTAGGCCCATGTCCAAAATATGCTGTCGGAGTGCCTGGTCGTCCGATGCCACCGATGCGACAACGGCGTCCTTTCCAATCTCGAGCGTATCGAGCCTCACGTCTGTGTTCCTCCCCCGGCGCCCGCAGGGCGTTGTATTTATGTTCACCATGGCTAACCGTTTGCCATGGCTAACCAATTTTAAACTTACATGATAGCGTGAACACGCAACGACGTTCAATCAGCAGATTGGCGCAATGGGGACAGGCAGGAGAGTTCAGGGCCATAGTTTCCCGATGAGGCCTCTCGGGGAAACTACATCCCAGAATTCTGGCTCGAAACGGGATATGGTTTCCCAAACAGGCCTCTTACGGAAAATGCATCCCGGAATCCCCACTCGAAACGGGACGCACTTTCCCAGTCGAGGCCCTATGGGAAACCGTGTCCCACCTTGAAGGGGGAACTGGGATGCAGTTTCCGGACGGGACATCAAAAACAAAGTTGCGGTGGAATAGTTCCTGGATGGGCTGGTTGATGCCCCAGATAGGAACTATTTCACCGCAAGTTATTGAAGGGCTGGGATGCCCGTCCTCTTACAGATGGCGCTCCAGAAAGCGGAAGGCCAGGCGGATCCAGGGACGGACTGCCACCTGCTTGTCCTCGTTGTCGACCGCGGTGTTGGCGTTGCCGAGCGAAAGGCCGTGACCGCCCTGGTCAAAGACGTGCATCTCGCAAGCGACGCCTTCCTCGGCCATGCGCTGCGCAAACGGATAGACCTGCGCGATCGGCGCCGTCTTGTCGTCGGACACGCCCCATACAAAGGTCGGTGGCATCTGACGCGAAACATGCGTGGTGGGGCAGATGTCGGCCAGATGCTCGTCAGTTGCCTCGCCGCCCGTCACCATCGACAGGTAGTCGTTGAGCAAATCGCGCCCCGTCTTGCCGCCCGTCTTGGGCACACGCAAGTCAATGCGCGGATCGCGCGTCTGCATGTCGCGCACATAAGCAAAGTCGAGCAATGGATAACCCAGCACCACGGCATCGGGACGAATGTCGTCCGGACGCGCCCCGGCAAGTGCCGCGAAGGGGCCGGTCTTCCACTGCGTTGCCAGCGAGGCGCAAATCATGCCGCCAGCAGAAAAGCCCACGACGCACACGCGCTTGGGATCGACATGCCACTCGTCAGCGTTGGCGCGCACCGTGGCGACCATCTTGGCAAGATCTGCCTGCGGGTGCGGAAAACTTGCGTCACCCGTGCCGCTCGTCACATAGTTGAGCACAAAGGCCTGGTAGCCGTGATCCAAAAACGCAAACGCCACGGGATCCTGCTCATGCGGAGCGATATGCGTAAACGCACCTCCGCCGCAGATAATCACGGCAGGGCGGCGGCCATTCGGTTTATCGGGCAGCGGCTCGGCACCCAAATACGTAAAGGTCGCCGGATATTCCTCGGTCGGCTCCTCGCCCCACAGCGCATGGTTCTCGACAATCATATGTGCTCCCTTCGCGCAAATTAAGCGCCCTTGTTTTTTGCCTTCAAGCGTACCCCACTTGAACCCGTGGCGCAGAAACACTCCGGCAATAAGTTTCCCTTCAACTGATATATCACATAATCCCAGCTCAGAGGTATCTTTGAGCAGCGTAGAATAGGGGCGTTGACCAAGCCGCGAAACACATGTGAAATGTTTCCGGCAAACCAAACGCGCGATATGCGCCTATTTAAGTTGGAGGCAACTATGGGTCTGCTCGATTCGCTTAAGTCCACCTTCACCTCGACCGGCGAGGCGTCCGTTCCGCCCGCAGCAAGCTTCGCTACCCGCGAAGGCGTCATCTATGCCCCCGTCAACGGCGTGCTCGTCAACCTGAACGAGGTTCCCGACGAGACGATCGCCTCGGGCATGCTTGGCCAGGGCTATGGCATCGAGCCCATTACCGGCACCATCTATGCGCCCGCCAACGGCCGCATCGGTGCCACCACTGTCACCAACCACTCCATCGGCATGATTACCGAGGACGGCCTGCGCGTGTTCATCCATGTTGGCCTGGGCACCGTGGAAATGAACGGCAAGGGTTTTGCCCGCTTTGTCGAGATGGGCGATGTGGTCAAGGCAGGCCAGCCGCTCATCAGCTTCGACCGCGAGGCCATTAAGGCCGCTGGTCACGAGGACATCGTGACCGTCATCGTCTCCGAGCTCGATCGTCTTAAGAGCATCGACCATGTCGGCGAGTCTGGAACGCTTATCGGCGGCAACCCGCTCGTCAAGCTGGGCGACCCGCTGCTGGTTGCCAAGACCAAGTAGCCAGGCCCCGCGCCACACAGCCAAAAGGCACCTCGTCAAGCGCCCACGACCATTTGGCCGCGGGCGCTTTTCGTTTGAAAAACCATCCCGCCAATGCCTTATCTGTATAGCCCAAATGAGCCGAGCTGCTAGAATATCGAACTGTATGGATAACTATCATTCAACCGTTATGGGAGGATACGTGAACCGCACCAAAATCGCGCAGCTCTATGCCGATGCCGAGTCGCTCGGCGGCCAGACCGTCACCGTCGCCGGCTGGGTCAAGTCCGTCCGCGACATGAAGAACTTTGGCTTCGTTACGCTCAACGACGGCAGCTGCTTCCGCGACCTGCAGGTCGTCATGAACCGCGAGGCACTCGACAACTACGACGAGATCGCCCATCAAAACGTCTCGGCCGCACTCATTTGCACCGGCACCGTCAAGCTGACCCCCGATGCGCCCCAGCCTTTCGAGCTTTCTGCCACCTCCATCGAGGTCGAGGGCGTCAGCGCCCCGGATTACCCGCTGCAGAAGAAGCGCGCAACCGTCGAGTTCCTGCGCACCCAGCAGCACCTGCGCCCGCGCACCAACCTGTTCCGCGCCGTGTTCCGCATCCGCTCTGTCGCGGCTGCCGCCATCCACCGCTTCTTCCAGGAGCAGGGCTTTGTCTACGTCAACACCCCCATCATCACCACGAGTGACTGCGAGGGCGCCGGCGAGATGTTCCGCGTGACCACGCTCGACCCCAAAAATCCGCCCCTCACCGAGTCCGGCGAGGTCGACTGGAGCCAGGACTTCTTTGGCAAGCATGCAAGCCTCACCGTGTCCGGTCAGCTCAATGCCGAGAACTTTGCCATGGCCTTTGGCGACGTGTACACCTTTGGCCCCACCTTCCGTGCCGAGAACTCCAACACCACGCGCCACGCCGCCGAGTTTTGGATGATCGAGCCCGAGATGGCCTTTGCCGACCTTAACGACTACATGGATAACGCCGAGGCCATGCTCAAGTACGTCCTTAAGGACGTCATGGCCACCTGCCCCGACGAGCTCAATATGCTCAACAAGTTTGTGGACAAGGGTCTGCTCGAGCGCCTGGACCATGTCGCCAACTCCGACTTTGCCCGCGTTACCTACACCGAGGCCGTCGAGATCCTGGAGCAGGCAGTCGCTGCTGGCCACCAGTTTGATTACCCCGTCAGCTGGGGCATCGACCTGCAGACCGAGCACGAGCGCTTCCTGACCGAGGAGCACTTTAAGCGCCCGACCTTCGTGACCGACTACCCGGCCGAGATCAAGGCCTTCTACATGCGCATGAACGACGACGGCAAGACCGTCGCCGCCGCCGACTGCCTGGTGCCGGGCATCGGCGAGATCATCGGTGGCTCCCAGCGCGAGGAGCGCCTGGATCTGCTCGAGGCCCGCATCAAGGACCTGGGTATGAATCCCGAGCAGTACAAGTACTACCTTGACCTGCGCCGCTACGGTTCCTGCAAGCACGCCGGCTATGGTCTGGGCTTCGAGCGCTTGGTCATGTATCTGACCGGCGTGGGCAACATCCGCGACGTCCTGCCGCACCCGCGCACCGTGGGCAACGCCGACTTCTAATCGTCGGACGCTAGCTCGCGTCGCCACACGCCAACGCTCATCGCACAAGCGCCTCTCGACATCGGTCGAGAGGCGCTTTTTTCAACAGCATCCGTCAAGCTTTTGGCAAGTTTTTGGTCAGTTGAGCAGGGCTGTTGAAAACTCGACCCGCCGTTTGCCGACGACTACCGACCGCCCAGAGCGCCCTGCGCCCCTGGGAAAGCCCCACGTCCTAGGCTCCATACCGTCGCCACCCAAAACGGAAAGGACGTGGGCACGATGACCGAAGCCGCTGTTGAAACCTACGACACCACGACTAGAGGCGCCGCCTCGATGGCGGCCTATCGCGCCGTTCGCATCCTGCAACTATTAAGCGAAAACACCGGCGAGGACAAGGCCATGCTTTCCGATGAGTTGATCCGGCGCCTCGCCCATCCCGACGACCCCGCCCGCATGCCCATCTCGGCGGCGCGGCGCAGCATCTACACCGCCATCTCCGCGCTTCGCCATGCCGGATACGAAATTGAGTACAAACGCGGCGTGGGCTACAAACTTCTTACCCGCCCGCTCACCGATGAAGAGATCATCCGGCTCCACGGTATGGTCATGCGCAACCGCTCCACACCTATCGCTATCCGCAAGAGCATGGCGCAGCACTTAGTTGCCATGGCGAGCGCCGACGTTCGCGGCTACCTCGATACACCCGAACCCGCTCCAAGCGCAGGCAGCAAGGCTACCAAGGCAACACGCACGCCCATCAAGCGCATCGACACGTGCGAGCTCGTCGAGCAGGCCATCGACCACGGAACCACGGTGAGTTTTGATATTTCGAGCGTCACGACACGCGGCGAAACCGAAGCAGCACGGATGACACTCCGTCCCTTTGCCATCAGGCAGCGCGATGGCATCTCGTATCTGCTGGGAACGGTCTACGACGCCCGAGGCACCGACGATACGCTGCGCACCGTCGAGATCGCCCGTATGAGAAACGTCAGCACGCGCCTGCTCGACGGCAAGAAGCTCTTCGCCGCCCTGGACGAGGACGACGCCTCCTCCGCCGCATAAGACCCTCCGCCGCCCATTCGACTACCCGTACCGCCCATCCGATTCTGTATTAAAAAACCCGCCAGGCTGTTGTAAAAATGGACATCAGCGCTACTATAGTCCCACTTGCACTTTGTCCCAGTGCAGTGTTTCCAGCCATTTTTATACTGGGGGTAATGATATGAAGGACATCACCATCAGCCGCAGGAGCCTTCTGGTCTCCGCCGGCCTGCTCGCGCTCGCCCCGCTCGCCGGATGCGGCGGCAACTCTGGTTCCGGCTCCGCTGCCGCCGGTTCCGACTACACCATCGGCGTTCTGCAGCTCACCGAGCACTCCGCGCTCGATGCCGCCAACGACGGCTTCGTCAAGGCCATCAAGAAGAGCGGCCTTAAGGTCAAGATCGACCAGAAGAACGCCCAGAACGACCAGTCCACGTGTAAGTCCATTGCCGACAAGTTTGTGGGCGACAACGTCAACCTGATTTATGCCATCGCCACGCCCGCCGCGCAGGCTGCCGCCGGCGCCACGGCCGATATCCCCATCGTGGGCTGTGCCATCACCGACTACGCCGCCTCCGGCCTGGTCCAGGACAACGACAAGCCCGGCACCAACGTCACCGGCGCTTCCGACCTCACCCCGGTCGCCGAGCAGCTCGAGATGATGCAGAAGGTCCTGCCCGACGTTAAAAAGGTCGGCCTGCTCTACTGCACCGCCGAGTCCAACTCCGACGTCCAGATCAAGGCCGCCAAGAAGGAACTCGACAAGCTGGGCCTGGAGTACACCGATTTCACCGTCTCGAGCTCCAACGAGATTCAGTCCGTCGTCGAGTCTGCCGTGGGCAAGGTCGACGCGCTGTACTCCCCCACCGACAACGCCATCGCCGCGGGTGCCTCGCAGGTCGGCCAGATCTGCAAGGAAAACAAGCTTCCCTTCGTGACTGGCGAGGAGGGTATGTGCATGGCCGGCGGCCTGTTCACCCTCTCCATCAATTACGAGGACCTGGGCTACGCCGCGGGCGAGATGGCCGTTAAGATCCTGAAAGGCGAGGCCAAGCCCGAAGACATGCCGATCAAACACCTCTCGAGCAAGGACCTGGTCGTCGTCAAGAACGACGAGATGGCCGAGGCCCTGGGCATCGACCTCTCCGCTCTGGACGCGTAATGCCATACGCGGCATGCGTCTAGAGCCCGTGCTCGCGCTTTAGCCGCGTTATTCAATATCTGAGCCACAGGGGCGGGCGCTGTAGACCGGCGTCCGCCCTGCTTGTTTCAGGTAAAACAAAACGTCTGTCCGCAGCTCTTCTATGCATTGTTACCGCTATTATGGTGAATCACGTGTCCACCCTATCCTAGGAGGTATGAAGCATGCTCATTGCATTGCAGGGCGCCGTTTCGCAGGGCGTCCTCTGGGGCATTATGGTGCTTGGCGTGTTTATCACGTTCCGCCTGCTCGACATTCCCGATATGACCTGCGACGGCAGCTTTGCCCTCGGCGGCTGCGTCTGCGCTGTGCTCATCGTCAATAACAACGTCGACCCGCTGCTCGCCGTGCTGGCCGGTATGTGCGCCGGCGCCATCGCGGGTGCCGTCACGGGCATTTTGACCACCGTCTTCGAGATTCCCGCGATCCTCGCCGGAATCCTCACCCAGATCAGCCTGTGGTCCATCAACCTGCGCATCATGGGCAAGTCCAATACGCCCATTCTTGCCAAGGGCACCGTGTTCTCGGCCGTCAGCAATATGACCGGTCTGCCGCAGTCCACCGTTGCCATCATCTTGGGCATCCTGCTCGCCGTGGCTATCGTTGCCATCCTGTATTGGTTCTTTGGCACCGAGATCGGCTCGGCGCTGCGCGCCACCGGCAACAACGAGTACATGATCCGCGCTCTGGGCGTCAACACCAACTCCACCAAGATGATCGCCCTCGTGCTCTCCAACGCCCTCATCGGCCTTTCGGGCGCGCTCATCTGCCAGAGCCAAAAGTATGCCGACATTGGTATGGGCACCGGTGCCATCGTTATCGGTCTTGCCGCCATTGTTATCGGTGAGGTGCTCGGCCGTCTGCTGCCCGGCGGCCTCACGCAGTTTAGCGTCCGTCTTGCCTCCGCCGTCTTTGGCTCCGTGGTGTACTTCCTTATCCGCGCCATCGTGCTGCAGTTGGGCATGGACGCCAACGACATGAAGCTGCTCTCCGCCGTGATTGTCGCTGTGGCCCTGTGCGTGCCCGTGGTTTGGGAGCGCTATAAGCTCCGCAGCTCCTACACGAAGGGAGATGAGGCAGATGCTTAAGCTCTCGCACGTCAAAAAGACCTTTAACAAGGGCACCGTCACCGAGAAGCGCGCACTCACCGGCGTCGACCTCACCCTTAACGACGGCGACTTTGTAACCGTGATTGGCGGCAACGGCGCCGGCAAGTCCACGCTGCTCAACATGATCGCCGGCGTGTATCCGCTCGATTCTGGTGTCATCGAGCTCGACGGCACCGACATCTCGCGTCTGAGCGAGTCGCAGCGCGCCAAGTACCTGGGCCGTGTGTTCCAGGACCCCATGCGCGGCACCGCAGCCGACATGCAAATTGCCGAGAACTTGGCCTTAGCCAAGCGCCGCGGCCAGCGTCGCGGTCTTTCGTGGGGCGTCACCAAGGCCGAGAAGGACGAGTACGTTGAGCTGCTCAAACGCCTGGACCTCGGTCTGGACACACGCCTCAACGCCAAGGTCGGCCTGCTCTCAGGCGGCCAGCGCCAGGCACTCACCCTGCTGATGGCCACGCTCACCAAGCCACGCCTGCTGCTGCTCGACGAGCACACCGCGGCACTCGACCCCAAGACAGCTTCTAAGGTGCTCAACCTGACCGAGGAGATCGTCGACGAGAACCACCTGACCACGCTCATGGTCACGCACAACATGAACGACGCCATCCGTCTGGGCAACCGTCTGATCATGATGCACGAGGGCCATGTGATCTACGACGTGGCCGGCGACGAGAAGAAGTCGCTCACCGTGGCCGACCTGCTGCAGAAGTTCGAGGAGGTCTCGGGCGGCGAGCTCGCCAACGACCGCATGCTGCTAAGCTAAACCTACCAAAAAGGGACAGGTTTATTTTGGCAGGTTTTATCTGCTCAAACGTCAAAACCGCCGCAAAGGGACAGACGCCCTTGCGGCGGTTTTCGCATATTATGTCGATAATCCGATATTCAACCAGACATTCTGGCTAAGGACTAAGGAAACTGTCATGAAAAGACTCCCCCGCCTTGCATTAGCCGCCGCGTTGTTTGCCGGCGCGCTCGCAGGCATCCCAAGCCTCGCTTTCGCAGGAAACCTGCCCGCCGCTATTGACGGCTCGGTGACCGTCATGCACACCAACGACATCCACGGCAGCTACAAGTACAGCTACAACGAAAGCAAGGGCACCGGCACGGTGGGCTTTGATGGACTGGCGGTTCTCTATAGCGCCCAAAGCAGCGCCCCCGATCTTTTGCTCGATGCAGGCGATACCTTCCACGGGCAGTCCTTTGCCACCATGAGCGAGGGCAAGAGCATCGCCGAGCTCATGGACACCTTCTACGCCGACGGCTACGACGCGACCACGCCAGGCAACCACGACTGGAGCTACGGTGCGGACAAACTCCGTACCATGACCGGCTACAGCACCACCGGCACGCCCTTCGCCATGCTCTGCGCGAATGCAACGTCCTCGAACGGCGCATGGAGCTCGAGCATCACGAAGACGCTCGATCGCACCTGGGAGGATAGCGAAGATCACTCCACATTCGACTACAAAATCAAGGTCGGCGTCGTCGGAGCCATGGATGAGTCGCTAGGTTCCTCGCTGCGCGCGGACCTGGTCGCGGGCACCAGCTTCTCGAGTGCCGCGAACGCCATCAATGCCGAGGCAGAGCAGCTGCGCAAGGAGGGCTGCGATGTTGTTGTGTGTATCGCGCACACGCTCGACGCCAAGACCTTTGCCACACGGCTCCGTGGCGTCGATGCCCTTATCGCAGGCCACGAGCACATCAACCTTAACGAGAAGGTGACGGGAGCCGACGGCAAGACGATCCACGTTGTCGAGGCAGGCAGCGCCTTTGCCGAGGTGGGACTGCTTTCCATTCCGTACAAGTACGACACGAATGGCACCGAGACGACCGACGATGACACGGTCACGGTCCCTGCAGACGGCAGCGACGAGAAGCTCTACACCGCCAAGAACGTCAACGACCTTTTGGCAGACCCCGACAAGGGCTCCGACTACCAAAGCCGCCTTGAAGACGTCCGCAACAAGATCAAGCCGCTCGACGAGGCCTTTGAAAACGAATCGAACAAGGTGCTCGGCACATCCACCACCAACTATTTCTACGGCGAGGACGCCGCAGGCACGCATGGTTGGGAAATGGTGCGCACCACCGATTTCCGACCCAGTAAGGAGGGCGACACCACCAAGGCCCAGACCATCGGCCATGTGATTTGCGGCTCCTATCTTGCCCTGACGGGCGCGGACCTCGCTATCGAAAACGCTGGCGGCATCCGCGGCGGCATCGCGGCGGGCAACGTGACCGCCGGCAACGTCATCGCTATCTCGCCCTACGGCAACACCGTGGAGACCTGGACCATGACCGGCGCTGACTTCCTCGCAGCGCTCGAGCACTCGCTACAAATTAGCGACGATTGCAACGACAGCTACAAGCTTCAGCAGGCTTATGTGGCGGCCGGTCACACCGAGCAGGAGGCGCAAGACAAGTACAAGTGGCGCGATGACTCTGGCAGCGTTCTCTCCTTTGGCGGCATCAACGTGACGATTGATTGGACGCAGCCCGAAGGCAAGCGCATTGTGAGTGCCACACTCACCAAGGACGGCAGCACGCTCGACCCCGCCAAGGCCTATACCGTCGCCACCAACAACTACATCATCACCAGCACGACCGACTTCCCCACCTTCGCAAACGCCACCAAGCACACCGAGTGGGGTACCTGCGAGTCAGCGCTAAGGGCGTTGATCGGGCAGAACAGCTGGGAGAGCAAGATGGCCTCGCTCGCGGGCACCATCAGCTTTGGCTCCGCTGCCGTGGACCCCACGCCCGCACCGGCCCCGACGCCTAAGCCCTCGCCTAAGACGGACACGACGACCACGAAGGTCATCACCAAGAAGACGACCGGTAAGCTCGCCGCAACGGGAGACCGCACGCTGGCAGTAGTTGGCGCTTGCCTTATCGGCGGCATCATCGTCATCATGCTCGGCATTATCTGGAAGCGTCGACGCTAAGCTACACCGCCGGGCCTTGCAGCCCCACCGCGTAAACCTTATATCGAGCACAGAAGCCCGTCCGAATTTGATCGGACGGGCTTCTTGGTGGGTATCATGGTTGGACGATCATTAGGAGGTTTTCCCTACATGGAATTGTTTGAGCTGATTCTTCATTTCTTTGAGCAACGGTGGGTCCACAACATCATCTGGGCCGTCATCTTGGCGATAGGCACCGCCGTCGCCGCCAAGGTCGTATCCAAGACCCTAAACCATCTGCTTAACCGAGACGATAACCCGCTTCCGGCATCGAGTATCTTCATCAACATCGCGCGCGCCGTCATCTGGATGATTGGCGGCAGCTTTATCCTCGACAACTGCTTTGGCATTAACGCAAACGCGCTCGTCGCCGCTCTTGGCGTCGGCGGCATCGCTATCTCGCTTGGCTTTCAGGACACGCTGTCAAACCTTATCGGCGGTATGCAAGTGACCTTTATGGGCATCATCAAGCCCGGCGACAATATCGAAGTCGGCGGCGTATCCGGCGTGGTCCAAGACATCACTTGGCGCCATACAACGATTGAGGATGCCTGTGGACAGACCATCATTGTGCCCAATTCCAACATCTCCAAGAACACGCTCGTGCATTTGATGCCCTTTGGGCGCGTGGCCGTGCCCGTTGCCGTAAAGGACACGTCTAAGTGGGCCTCCCTTGACGTGCTGGCAGACGAGCTCACGAGCGCAACCAAAACGGCCGTCTCGCCCATCTCGGGCTTTGACAAGGAGCCCTACGTACTCTTTAGCGAAATCGGCGACTTTGGCATCAAAGGAAAGATCATCTTTATCGTCAGCGACGACAGCACTACTTTCACGGCAGCCGACGCCTGCATCCGCGCCATCGCCCCCATCATTGCCTAAACCACCGCAAAGGGGACAGGCATCTTTGTGGTGGTTTTCATTCGTGGTACCATGGTTCATATCGTTGTTTAAACGACTAAGGGAGTAGACACCATGGAAGAGGCCTATCGTCAAGCACGCAAGCGCGGCGAGCAGGGACGCCGTCGCGCCATCAGCCAAAGCGAGCATCCATACCTTACGGACCTCGATAGCTTGGTTGCTCAGCTCCCCTTAGGTCAGCGTGAGAATGTCGGCCTAAGGGATATTCCGCTCGAAATGGTCGTCGGCACGGTCACCAAGGGCCGTCAGTCCGCCTTTTCGTGTAACTTTATGCCCCTGCTTCCGTTTAGCACCGAGTTCGCCCGCAAGTGGTCCAACCTCTACGACATCCAGGTGACCGAGGGCTATCGCGACCCCATCATCGTCACCGAGTTCATGCATCGGTTCTATGTCCAGGAAGGCAACAAACGCGTCAGTGTCCTCAAATTCCTAGACGCCCCGACGGTTTCGGCCAAGGTCACCCGTCTCTACCCCGGCACATGGGATTCCGTCGAAAGCCGCCTGTACGGTGAGTTCTGCGCGTTTTGGCGCGTCTGCCCCCTATACGAGATCGAGTTCTCGCGTGAGGGAAGCTACGAGACGCTCGCCAAGATGCTCGGTCAGAACCTTATCGAAAAATGGCCGCAGAAAAAGGTCGACTACCTGCGCCATACCTTCCTGCTCTTTAAGCGCGCCTACCTTCGCGCAGGCGGCGACCACCTGGACATTACGCCTGCCGACGCCATGCTCGTGTACCTCAATGTGTACAACCAGGACCGTCTGCTGGATACGCCAACGGATATCGTCGTAAACCGCCTGTGCAAGATTTGGCGCGAGCTGGTCATTGCCGGCAAAAATGACGAGGACAAGGTCGATCTTGTCGAAGCGCCGAGCGTCGATGAGGAGGAGTCGCCCGCCAAGTCCGCCTCCGGCGTGCTCAACTTCTTTATGGGCAAGACTGTCTATTCGGCGGCCAACCCCCTGCGTATCGCCTTTATCCATGAGTTCCCCTGTGCGACGTCGAGCTGGGACAGTCTGCACGACCAAGGACGTCAGTATCTCGATGAGCACTTTGACGGTATCGTGCGCACCGAGGCGTTCGAGGACTGTCACGATCCGGACGTGTTCTACGCCGCCGTGGAAACGGCTGTCAAACATGGAGACAACGTCATCTTCTCGACCTCGCACCGCCTGATGGAATACACGCTCAGAGCTGCCGTTGAGTATCCCCAGGTTCGGTTCCTTAACTGCTCTATCGGCCTTCCCCACCAAAGCGTCCGTTCGTACTTTGGCAAGATGTACGAGGCCAAGTTCCTCCTGGGCGCCCTTGCCGCCAGCATGGCGGACAACCATCGCATCGGCTACCACGCGTCGGTCTTCGCATCCGGCGCGCTCAGCGAGATCAATGCCTTTGCCATCGGCGCCTCGCTGCTCGACCCCCGCGCGCAAATTATCCTCACCTGGGGCGATGTGCCCGCCGGCGGTCTTGCCGAGGCCATGTGCCGCGAAGGCGTGAGCCTCATGACCGGCGCTGACATGTCAAAGTCGCTCGAAGACCCTACGGCCTACGGACTCCACCGCCTGGTCGATGGCAAGGTTTCCGGCATCGCCATGCCGGTATGGAACTGGGGCCGTTACTACGAGCTCATCGTTCGCAGCCTTCTGCACGGCACGTGGGACGAGACCAGCGATGACAACCAAGTGCGCGCCGTCAACTACTGGTACGGCATGAGCTCCGGCGTTATCGACATCCGTTACGCTCCGGGCCTACCCTACCAGACGCGCAAACTCGTGCAGTTGCTCCGCAATGGCATTGTCGAGGGATCCATCAACCCCTTTGGCGGCGAGCTCCACAGCCAGAGCGGCGTGGTACAGATCGAAGGCTTCCCTCCGCTGCCGAGCACGCAGATTGTCGAGATGAATTGGCTGGCGGACAACGTGGTGGGCACCATTCCGCAGCTCGACGATGAGCCGGGAGTTACCGCCCTATGAAGATCCTTGCCATAGCCGATACCGAAGAACGATGCCTTTGGGAGTGCTTTCGCAAGGAACGCTTTGAGGGTGTCGACCTGATTTTGTCCGCCGGCGATCTGGACCCGGACTATCTTGAGTTCTTGGTCACAGTCATCAATAAACCGCTCATCTACGTACGCGGCAATCACGATGACCGCTACGCACGTCATGCACCGGGTGGATGTATCTGCGTGGAAGACAGCGTGTACACGTACCGAGGGATTCGCATTGCGGGCCTTGGCGGGTCCATGCGTTATCGCGACGGCGCCAACATGTACACCGAACGCGAGATGTCCAAGCGCATGCGTAAGCTGTCGCGTAAGGTTAGGATGGTCGGCGGGTGCGACATTCTGCTTACCCATGCACCCGCGGCCGGTATGGGTGATCTGGACGATCTGCCGCATCGAGGGTTTGAGTGCTTTAACACGGCGCTTGAGTCCTGGGGGGCCGACTACATGGTGCATGGGCATGTACACCAAAGCTACGGTTACGATTTTCAGCGCGAGCGGCAGCATGCATGTGGAACGACGATCATCAACGCCTGCGGCTATACGCAGTTTGAGCTCGACCAGACGCGCTACCCCATCCGTGGCTGGCAGGCGGCCTGGCTCAATTCGCAAACCATGCGCCGCGAGCTCAAGCGCCACGATGCCATCGAGTCCTCAACCGCCAGAACACCCTGGTAACTACCACAAAGGCGACTGTCTACTTCGTGTTGGTTTTAACCCGAGATAGCAAGAAACCCGGTCCTGCGCAGGGCAGAACCGGGTTTCTTTAGCAATGCTTGCTTTGCTCAGGCAGTAACAAGCAGTTACTCAGCCAGGAAGTCGCGCTGGACAGCGGGATCGACCTTGACGCCAGGGCCCATGGTGGAAGACACGGAGATGGACTTGACGTACTTGCCCTTAGCAGAAGAGGGCTTGACGCGCAGGATCTCGGTGTACAGGGCAGCGTAGTTCTCAACGAGCTGCTGCTCAGAGAAGGACTTCTTGCCCAGGGGCACGTGGCAGATGCCGTAGCGGTCGGCGCGGTACTCAACGCGACCAGCCTTGAGCTCGGAGACCATCTTGGCGACGTCCATGGTCACGGTGCCGAGCTTGGGGTTCGGCATGAGGCCACGGGGACCAAGGATCTTACCGATGCGGCCAACCTTGGCCATCATGTTCGGCGTAGCGATAGCGGCGTCGAAGTTGATCTCGCCCTTCTGGATCTGGGCGACGAGCTCGTCGGAACCGATGATGTCGGCGCCGGCAGCCTCGGCCTCGCGGGCCTTCTCACCCTCGGCGAAGACGGCAACACGAACGGTCTTGCCGGTGCCGTGAGGCAGGGAGATGGAACCACGGATGTTCTGGTCAGCCTTACGAGTATCGATGCCCAGACGGAAGTGGGCCTCGACGGTCTCGTCGAACTTGGCGGTGTCGAGCTCCTTGATGAGCTTGGCAGCCTGAAGGGGGGTGTAGAGCGTGGCGCGGTCGATCTTCTCGGCAGCGGCGTTATAGCTCTTACCATGCTTAGCCATGTGCATTACCTCCTGTGGTTAAACGGGCGTGAGCCCTCCCACATCGTATCGTGTGCCCTATTGCACACATTTAACGGGCGCCCCGGTCGGAGCACCCGTCGTTACCATAAGAAATCGCTACTCAGCGATGGTGACGCCCATGGAACGGGCGGTACCGGCGATGATCTTCTTGGCGGCGTCAATGTCGTTGGCATTGAGGTCCGGCATCTTGATCTCGGCGATCTTGGTGAGCTGCTCCTGGGAGAGCTGACCAACCTTGTCGGCCTGGGGCTTAGCGGAACCAGACTTGAGGTTCAGCTCCTTCTTGATGAGGTGAGCCGCCGGCGGGGTCTTGGTGATGAAGGAGAAGGACTTATCCTCGTAGACAGAGATCTCAACGGGGATGATGTCGCCCTTCTTGTCCTGCGTCTCGGCGTTAAAGGCCTGGCAGAACTGCATGATGTTCACGCCAGCAGCGCCCAGGGCGGGGCCGACGGGAGGAGCGGGGTTAGCTGCACCAGCAGGAATCTGGAGCTTAATGACGTTGGCAACCTTCTTCTCAGCCATGGTCATTCCTTTCGAATCACGAGTGTGAAGTACTTGCTATATCGTAAGCACGCACGTGTTAGAAGCACTCCTGAGATGAGCAGTCACAGAAGAAGCACGCTCGCGCGAACGGACGAAAACTTAAGCGATGACAGCGACCTGGTTAAAGTCGAGCTCGACCGGCGTCTCGCGGCCAAAGATCATCAACGTGACCTTGAGCTTGCCAGCCTCGGTGTTAACCTCGGAGACCTTGCCATCAAAGTCGGTAAGCGGGCCATCGGTGACGCGGACGGACGTGCCGACCTGAATATCAACCGAGGTGCGCTTGGGCGAATCGCCCTTACCGGGACGACGAGTCATCTTGTTGTACTCGTCACGGGAAAGCGGAGCGGGCTTGCCGTTGCCGCCTAGGAAACCGGTGACGCCGGGCGTGTTGCGAACACACGTCCAAGCATCGTCATCCATCTCCATGCGGACCAGGACATAACCCGGGAAGATCTTGGAATCCTTGGTCTCGCGCTTGCCACCCTCTTTGATCTCGGTGACGCGCTCCATAGGAATCTCGATATCAAAGATACGGTCCTGCATGCCCATAGTCTCGATGCGATGCTCGAGATCGGACTTAACGCGGTTCTCGTATCCAGAGTAAGTGTGAACGACGTACCAACGCTTAGACATGGTTTAGCCCCTCAATCCAGAGAACAGAGCAAGAGCCTCGCCAAAGCCAGCATCGAGCAGAGCGATGACGACGCCGACGACGACCAGAGAAGCGCAAACGACGACCGAGTAGTTCACGAGCTCCTTCTTATCGGGCCACGTGACACGCTTCATCTCGGACTTGACCGAAGCGAAATACTTCTTGGTGCGGGCGAAGAAACCAGGCTTCTCGTTCTTCTTGGACTTCGCAGCCTTCTCGTTCTTCTTGGCAACGGCCTTCTTGGCCTCAACCTTGGAGTTGGCGGCAGCGCTGTTGGCAGGTGCCGGCTGCTGAGCCTTCTTCTTGTTCTTCTTGTTGGCCATTTGGGTTACCTCCGCGCAATGCGCTTATACATGAGTAAACCGTAAGCCCCCAAGTGGGAGCTTACGGAATAATGACTGGCACGCCAGGAAGGACTCGAACCCTCAACACTCGGTTTTGGAGACCGATGCTCTACCAATTGAACTACTGGCGTATGTGACTAGAGACTAGCGAGTCTCTTTGTGCAGCGTGTGGTGACGGCACCAGGGGCAATACTTCTTGATCTCCATACGATCAGGCATGGTCGACTTGTTCTTGGTGGTCGTATAGTTGCGGCGCTTGCACTCAGTGCACGCAAGAGTAACTAGAGTACGCATGTATCCTGAACCTTTCATTTCCGCCCCGTACGGGCACGAGTTGTTACTTTATCAGCTCCACGTAAGTGCTGTCAATGAAAACCTCGAGTCAATTGGTTCTCGGTGGATCCATTCATATTTTGAACACATCAATGAAGCCATCGAGAGCTAATCGACGGTGCATCCAGGACCATAATCGATCCTCTCGACACCAGCAACGGCTCAATATCCATTGCAGAAAAGAACCCGGCACCCATATAAGTGCCGGGTTCTCTAAGTCAGCTATATCAAAGAGCTAATTTACTCAATGATCGTGGAGACGATGCCAGAACCGACGGTGTGGCCACCCTCGCGGATAGCGAAGCGCAGGCCCTCCTCCATGGCGATCGGGTGGATGAGGTCGCCCTCGATGGTGATGTGGTCACCAGGCATAGCCATCTCGGTGCCCTCGGGGAGCTTGACCGTACCGGTAACGTCGGTGGTACGGAAGTAGAACTGAGGACGATAACCATCGAAGAACGGGGTGTGACGGCCGCCCTCCTCCTTGGTCAGAACGTAGATCTCGCCGGTGAACTTGGTGTGCGGGGTAACCGAACCGGGCTTGCAGAGAACCTGGCCGCGCTCGATGTCCTCACGCTTGATGCCGCGGAGCAGCAGACCGACGTTGTCGCCAGCCTCGCAGAAGTCCATGGACTTACGGAACATCTCGATACCGGTAACGACGGTGTTCTGGGTATCCTTGATGCCGACGATCTCGACGGGCTCGTTGAGCTTGAGCTCACCGCGCTCGACACGGCCAGTAGCAACGGTACCACGGCCGGAGATGGTCATAACGTCCTCAACGGCCATCAGGAACGGGAGGTCGTTGTTACGAGCAGGCGTCGGGATGTACTCGTCGACGGCCTTCATGAGCTCGCGAATGGCGTCCATCCACTTGGCGTCGCCCTCGAGAGCGCCCAGAGCGGAGCCACGGATGACGGGGATGTCGTCGCCGGGGAAATCGTACTCGGAGAGGAGCTCACGGGTTTCCATCTCGACGAGGTCGATGAGCTCGTCATCGTCGACCATGTCGCACTTGTTCAGGAAGACGACGATGTAGGGAACGCCGACCTGACGGGCGAGCAGGATGTGCTCGCGGGTCTGAGCCATGGGGCCGTCGGTAGCAGCGATGACCAGGATAGCGCCGTCCATCTGAGCAGCGCCGGAGATCATGTTCTTGACGTAGTCAGCGTGGCCCGGGCAGTCAACGTGAGCGTAGTGACGGGCAGCGGTCTCGTACTCAACGTGGGAGACGGAAATCGTGATGCCGCGCTCGCGCTCCTCGGGAGCCTTGTCGATGTTCTCGAACGCAGTGAAGTCAGCCTTGCAGCCCTCGGTCTCGGAGAGAACCTTGGTGATGGCAGCGGTCAGCGTGGTCTTGCCGTGGTCGACGTGACCAATGGTGCCGATGTTAACATGCGGCTTAGTGCGCTCAAACTTCTCTTTGGCCATAAAGCCCTCCTCTAAACAGGTCGTCCCCGGACGGGACTTTGCCTTTATACCATAGTGGCCTCTCAACATACTATTGAGAAGCCACCGTGTTACCTATGGTAGCGGTGACTGGATTCGAACCAGTGACGCCACGGGTATGAACCGTGTGCTCTAACCAACTGAGCTACACCGCCGGATGGAGCCTGCAACCAGACTTGAACTGGTGACCTCTTCGTTACCAACGAAGTGCTCTACCGACTGAGCTATACAGGCACTTGACGGGTGGGAGCTATAGGATTCGAACCTATGTAGGCAGAGCCAACGGGTTTACAGCCCGTCCCCATTAACCACTCGGGCAAACTCCCAATCGTTCAAGTATCCGCAGGTCCTTTGGTCTTTTGGACCGCCGCCCCCGCGAACGAAAAAGATAATACGATGCAACCTTGGGGGCTGTCAACGAAAACCTCTAGATACACGGTGCCGGGCGTATCTATATAGCTGTGACCTGCGGTTTTGTTGAGTTTGGATATGAAGGACGGTGGTTTTGGATACTGAGGTGACGTTTCCCGAGGTAACACTTTGGTGTAGTGGAGTACACCTTCAGGATCGAACTTCGATAACGGCTTATTTGCACCTATATATAGGTCGAGATCGGGCTTCCACGCCACGATCGAGCGTGGATTATCTCCCACTTTTAGCGCGGCTCTAAGGCCAAAGTGGCAGATTATCCACGTTCATTCTCCAGGCGAGAGAACTGTAAAGCCGCAACTACTCGGGCCAGGCCAAAGTAGACCCATAGAGCGGCTCCCCCTTGGTGCAGGGGTAGCGACTCAAGTAACACGACGATAGCAAGTCGAAAAAATAAGTCATGGCGTATTTCGAATAAACCCCGAGTCGGTCAATTCCGTTTCCCGCATTACCAAGACGATATACACGGTCAAAAGACCTCGATTTGTCATCGTTGCTAAACGCAGTAATTAGAATCTTCCTGCCCGAACGGCAATCAAGATACTCACGCGCCTGTGACGCAAATAGCCCGGAGACCGATACGAGAATTATCAATGACTGCGAAGCGTCTCCCATGTTTTTCAATTCCGCGACGTTAGCCCCAGCAACTATGCGAACTATCTTGCCCGCATAAAACATTTCCTGCTGAAATCGTACGAGATTGGCGCTCACATTATTGGTGCACCAGATTTCAACGTTTTTATGGCCATCAATTTCGTCGACAAGATGCTTAATAGCGATATCGGACACGCCGCTTTCAACCTCAGCGAACATCTCGATCATGCGAACGTCGAGCTCTGCCCTGTACTCCTCGTAGCCAAATTCCTCCTCTCGATGGCTTAAGTCGCTTGGAAAGACTGACTGAGTAAATGATTCTTTCAAATCGCTAAGAGACTGGTAGCCCAATCGATTGCAGAAACGACGAACAGCGGAACGGGTCACGAATGCATCGCGGGTTATTGCGGCAACATTGATTTCGCTCGAACGCCTAATGTGAGCGATGAGATATCGAGCGATGGCGGCATCGTTTGACCCAAACTCGCTGTTGATGATGGAGCTAATGCGATTGAGCACATCGAAGTCATTGATATTCACGTGATCCCTCTTTCCGCTCTCCTCGAAATCATGATTCATTTATTGAATCAAACAGCTTTGGTCGTTCTCCTATGATTCAAATCAGTTGACGTCATCTTAATCATAATTCCGCCACACGTATCCACCGTGTTGAATGATGGAAAGGGGATTCATGGGCAACGTGAACAACATGCCGTTTCTCTGGGGTTCCGCCACGGCGTCTTATCAGTGCGAGGGTGCCTGGAACGAAGACGGCAAAGGCCTTGGTGAGTGGGATTTCTTTAGCCACACAAGCAATAAGAACATCAACCATGTTGACGGTGATGTATCTTGCGACTTCTACCATCGCTATGAAGAAGATATCCGCATGATGAAAGAAGGCGGACAAAACACCTATCGCTTCTCTCTTTCATGGAGTCGAATCATCCCCACCGGTATCGGCAAAGTGAATGAAGAGGGTATCGATTTTTATAATCGGGTCATTGATTGCTGCCTCGAAAATGGCATAGAGCCCAACGTTACGCTGTTCCATTACGATCTGCCATTCACGCTTGCTTGCAAAGGCGGATGGCTGAACAACGACATGGCAGAGTGGTTCTGCAAATACGCCAAGATTTGCTTTGAGCGCTTTGGAGACCGCGTCAAAATCTGGGCTACCGTTAACGAGCCGCATTTCTACAGCTACTGCGTAAACATGTTGGGCAACTATCCCCCCAATCGATCGCTCGATGTTCAGTCGTACATGCAGTTTCAGTACAACCTGATGCGCGCAAGCGCACTCGCAGTCCGAGCATATCGTCAAATGGGCTACGACGGCATCATCGGCGCCGTCCACGATGGCGGCGTTGTCGAACTCGACCCGGCAACCGAGCACCCCGATGACGTATTTCGATACGCAGACTTTTTCGCCAATCGCATGATTCTGGCACCAGCGCTTCAGGGTCAACTGCCGCCAGAAATGGACGAAATCCTTGAAAAACTTGGCGTCTCGCTCTATCGATCCCCAAATGACGTAGAAGAATTCAGCGACGGTAAAGTCGATTTTATTGGACTCAACGTGTATTGCCGAGAGTATGTAACCGACTGGCACGGTGGAGAGCTTGCCGTTTCGGCGAACAATAAGGGCGGTTCGAGCAAAAAGGTCGAAGGAAAATGCATTGCGCCCTTGTTTGAAAGCGCCCGCGACAGCAATGTTCCCCGCAATAAATGGGGCCGCGAAATACTCCCAAGTTGCATGTATTCAACCATCATGGATGTCCACGAGCGCTATGACGCGCCCCGCATCTTTATTACGGAAAACGGACATGGCGCCTATGAGCAACCAGACGCAGACGGAATGATCCACGATGATGACCGCATCGAGCTTCTGGGCCAGTTCATCGAGCACATGATGAGGGCTAAGCGCGACGGCGCGCGCGTTGAGGGCTACTACCTCTGGTCGACGATGGATCTGTATAGCTGGATCAACGGCTACGAAAAACGATACGGACTTGTCCATATCGACTTCGAGAACAATCTGGAGCGCACCCCCAAAAAGAGCTGGTATTGGTACCGAGACCTTATCTCGAAGTATCAGGAGCAGGAAGGTTAGGAGAAAGAGATGAAATATCAGGCAATGTCCGAAACAGTCCTAAAGGCTGTTGGCGGCAAAGAGAACATTACATCGGTAACTCATTGTGCGACGCGCCTTCGCATCGACGCACGAGACACCTCGATCATCGATCTCCAGCTCGCCAAATCGGCCGACCAGGCGCTCGGGGCAGTAGTCAGCGGTGGCCAGCTTCAGGTGATCATCGGCCCCAACGTCACCGAGGCTTACAACGACTTCCTCGACTTCGCGGGAATCGAAGTCGGCGGTGGCACGGTTGCCGACGATGCCCAAACCGCCAAAGACCTTGCAGAAGGCATTAAAAGCGGTAACACCGCCATGGGCTTGATTGAGAAATTCGGGAACGTCTCTGCACAGGTATTCATGCCCATCGTCCCGGCGCTCATCGTTGGCGGACTCATTCTTTCGATCAAGAATCTCCTGGTCAATTATTGTGGATTGAGCACCGATAGCGGAACCGCCCAGGTTCTGCTGGCGATCTTCAGCGCCTCATTTAGCTTCCTGCCCGTTTACCTCGGCTATCAGCTCGCCGCCGTCATGAAGATGCAGCCTATCATGGGCGCACTGCTGGGCGCAATCATGATTAGCTCGTCTATTAGCGGTGCTGAGGGTCTCGACTTTCTTGGCATCCCCATCCCGACGAATGACTACTCGAGCACGGTGGTGCCAATCGTACTGGGCGTTGTGTTCATGTACTTTGTTGATCGCGGTCTTCAGAAAATCATCCCCGACATTACCAAACTGTTCTTGAAGCCGCTGCTCACCATGTTCATCGTCGTGCCTGTTGAGCTGATTATCCTCGGCCCCGCCGGCAGCATGATGGGCTACGCGCTGAGTGATGCCGCCACGTGGCTCATGGATAACGTGGCATTTATCGCTACTCCAATCCTTGCAGCCCTTAACCCCTATTTTGTCATGCTCGGTCTTGATAAGGCCTACATCGCGATCGAAGTTACGAGCTTGGCGCAGCTCGGCTGGGCGCCCATCATCTTTGGCTTCATCTCAAACCTCTGCATTGGCGGCACGAGTCTCGCCTTGGCAACTGCAATGAAAGGCAACAAGGAGAAGAGAGGTATGGTCACCACGGTTGCCGTCACCGCACTCTGTGGCGTAACTGAGCCCGCATTTTATGGCTGCCTCATCGAGCGTCCCCGCCTGCTTGTCGGCACGGCAATCGGCGCCCTCTGCGCGGGACTCCCTGCAGGTATCTTCGTCCTGAAGGAGTATGTTGCGGGAGCATGCCCCGGTCTTCTTTCTGCGCTGATCTTTATCGCTCCCGATGGATCCATGGGCAACTTCGTACTGGCGTGCGTTGTCGCCGTCATCGCCATCGTCGTCTCGTTCATCGCTGCACGCGTGATCATCAAGAAGAATCCCAACTATATTGAGTAGATGCCCGCTGCTTGCATTGGGGACATCCTCGGCAGACCATTAGCAAGAACCCAAGAAGTCCCTTAGGAGCTCGATTAATCCATTCGGATTCCTCAGGCACAAACGACCCCGATTCCACAATGAAATCGGGGTCGTCGTTTCTAAAGCCTTCGATAGACAATCGGTGTTTACCTTAGCTCCCTATCCAAGTTAATTATCCACGCTCGTTCTCCGGTCGGAAGATTTTCTTCGCTCGCGTGTCCAGAAATCCACGCTCGAGCAGAACATCCAGGTCCGCACCCGCCCTTGTCTCGATCTGTAACAGCAAGAGGCCTATTCCGCTTCTACATGTTACAGATCAAGATATTCCTAAAACACCCTAAGTTTCATCTCAATCTGTAACAGTTAGATGCCAAATATCGGTCTTGGTGTTACAGATTTAGACAAACTGGAGGACGAGACAAACCAGGCTTATAGGACAAAATGTGTGTCCCGATAGAACACCCGTTTCCATCCATTAAT
>CBCTIZ010000002.1:0-165745 GCA_965147105.1 uncultured Collinsella sp.
GATTAATGGATGGAAACGGGTGTTTTATCGGGACACACATTTTGTCCTATAAGCCACATAAAAAACCGAGCCCTGCACATAGTGGCGCAGAACTCGGCGAACCGGTGAGCGGTCAAGGATAGGTTTTAGGGCATGTCCCAAAATCTACTTGAGGAGGAAGTCGGAGAGGGGAATGGTACGGGCCTCGCGATGCTCGGAATCGGCGATGTGGTCGGCAGGATATCCGCAGACGAGCATGTGATAGGGATAGACGCCCTCGGGCAGGTTGAACTGCTCCTGTGCCACCTCGGGCTTAAAATGGCATACCCAACACGTTCCCAGGCCCTGCTCGGTGGCCTCCATCATCATCTGATCGCACACGATGGACGTATCGATTTCGCTGGAATTCATCTGATCGTACGGGCGCACCCAAGCATCATCGGTAACGCTGCAAATAAGGAAGACAAGCGGGGCCCCAAAGATAGACCCATCACGAGCAAACCGAGGCTGACAAGCAGCAGCTTTCTCCAGAAGCTCAGGTGTATCCAACACCATCACACGAGAAGGATGATTATTGCAAGCAGAAGGAGCAATACGCCCAGTCTCAACAATGGCATCCACCACAGCCTGCTCCACAGCCCGATCTTCAAACTCACGACAAGAATACCGACCCCGAGCCAGATCCAAATAACTCACAACCAAGCCCTCCAAATTCAGTGTATCAACCCAAAGCAAAACAAAGGGTACCCAAAGCCCGATCCAGCCAAACGTTTAAGGCGGTCCCAAAGTTCCCAATCGGGCTCAAAGGCCCTGTCAACAAAAGCCTCATTGCTTTCAAAGTATCAGCCAAAGTTCCCAATGGTGGTACGTAAGGCGAAGGGCCGGCCACGGTTTGCTTTCGAACGACTCTGCAAAGCAGCCGGAGTGAGAAAGCAAACCGTGGCCGGCCCTTCGCCGCCGGGACACGTACCCCCAATTAACTGTTCTTCATGACAATCGAATCCACAACATCGGCCACATTCTCGCAGCAGTCGGCGCAGTACTCCAGGAAGGCGTAGACGTCACGCCAAGCGATGACCTCGAGCGGATCCTTGCCGTTAACGTGCAGGTTGCGCATGGCGTTGATGTAGAGCTCGTCGGCCTCGGACTCGATGGTGTTGATCTGGATGACCAGCTCGCGCAGCGTTTTGGACTTGCGGTAGTTGGGAAGCTCGACCATCAGGTCTTTCATGGCGCGGCAGGCGTCAGTCACCTTGTGGGCGATGACGATGGCGTCGGGATGGATGCTCTGAATGTTGGTGAAGTAGACGCGCTGCACGACGCCCTCAATACGGTCGAGCACGGTGTCGAGCGCGCAGCTCATCAGATCCAGATCCTCGCGCTCGAGCGGGGTGATAAAGGCGGTGAGCAGGGCGTCTTCGAGCTCGTGGTGCTTCTTGTCTGCCGCATGCTCAATCGCATGCATCTTATTGAGCATGTCGTGAATCTGCGCGGGATCGAAGTTCTCAAAAATCTTGGTGAGCAGCTCTGCGGCCTGGACGGCGAGGTCGGCGCAAGCGACGTAGTTGTCAAAGTAGAACGAATCGGGTTTCTTTGCCATGGGTGGGTCCTTTCGAGGCGAAGACGGGTGGGCGAAGTGTTGCGGTCCGGATGGACGTTCGGTTTGATTAGAGGAACATCATGAACAGCTTGGCCATGACAAAGCTGATGAGTCCGCAGGCGGGGAAGGTGAAGAACCAGGTGAACATCATGTCCTTGACGACTCCGAAGTTGATGGCCGAGAGGCGCTTGACGGCACCGACGCCCATGATGGCGCAGGTCTTGATGTGTGTGGAGGACACGGGGATGCCGGTAAGGGTGGCAAGCAGCAGGTTCGCGGCGCCCGCGAGGTCGGCGGAGAAGCCCTGATACTTCTCGAGCTTAACCATGCTCTGGCCGACGGACTTGATGATGCGCTCACCGCCCACGCTGGTACCGATACCCATAGTGGCCGAGCACAGCAGCATAATCCAGATGGGGATGCCGGCATCGCCGACGCTGGTCTGGCCGTTTGCGAAGGCCACGCCTAAAAAGAGCACGCCGATGAACTTCTGTCCATCCTGCGCGCCGTGCATAAAGCTCATGGCCGCAGCGCTCGCGATCTGAGCGTATTTAAAGAAGACATTGGCACGTCGCCTGTTGGCGGCGGCGAAAAGAATCGAGACGAGTTTGCACAGGACCCAGCCCATGACAAAGCCCAGGCCGATGGAGAGCGCCAGGCCGTAGATGACCTTCATCCACTCGTGGACGTTGACGCTGCTCGCGCCGCCGAGGGCGATAGCGGCACCGGTCAGGCCGGCGATAAGGCTGTGGCTTTGCGAGGTGGGGATGCCAAAACGCGACGCTGTGGCGCCGTAGACGACGATGGAGAACAGGGCCGCGCACAGGCAGGCGAGCGCCATGGTGCTGTTTCCGCCAAAGTCGACGATATGCGAGATGGTATTGGCGACGCTCGCATTAAAGTGCGTCATGATGAGCACACCGAGGAAGTTGAATGCGGCGCTCATGAGAATGGCGGCGCGGGCGGGCATGCAACGCGTAGTGACGCAGGTCGCGATGGCGTTGGGCGCGTCGGTCCATCCATTGACGAAGATGGCGCCGAGCGCGAGGATCACGGTGACGGCAAGGACTGGGTTCGACACAATTTGGCCGAGGAAGGTTGAGAACGTTACGTCCATATATGGGCTTTCTCGAAGTTTGCAGGCACGTTACAAAAACATGATAAATCGTATCACCTCCTGCGGGTTTCTTTACCGAGTTCTGATGGGAGAAGTGAATTTTTTGGCACTAATATTGAATATTAGCCCTGTTGACCGCGGGTGTTCTTTTTGCTAACACACCATGAGGACACGTGTGCGTGCCCCAACATCCCAAAACCACAGTCTGTTCGCTTTACAATATGCAAACATGCGTTCGATAATAGGAGGCATGGAATATCGACAGACAGATGGCAAAACTCGGCGCGTGCACAAGCAGTATGTGGACGTCGTGGCTCGCATCCTCGCGGGCGGACAGGTCGTGCCGGTCACCGTCTGCTGGGTCGACGGTCGTTGCTTTACGATTGACGAAATTATCTCGACCACCGGGTTTGGCCTGATGGTCCACGGCATCCGTACGGCAACCTATAAGGTGCGTTTTGGCGGGCACGCGACCGAGTTGTATCTGGAGGACCAGACGCGCGAGCGGGCGGACGGCTCGCAGGCACACGTGATGCGTTGGTGGGTCTGGGCCTTTGATCGCACGCTCGAGGGCGAGCGCCGTAGGTAAGGACGTACGGCATTCGGGTACAATGACAGGAATCTTGTCAGCTACTGCGCTGTCGCGGCGCTTTTGAAAGGACGAAATTATGAACGATATTCAGGGCTATCAGAACGGCCCCATCGAAACCGGCGCAAGCCGTGCCAAGGAGATGTCGCCGCGTGCGTATAATCTTGCCATGTCTGCCCTCATCTTCTTGGGCTTTTGTGCCATGGGCGTCGGTGCTTACTTTACGAGCACCATGTCGTTTGCGCGCATGATGATGAGCGGGGCTGCCCTACCGCTGGTTTTTGGCTCGTTTATTTTGACCATCGTCGGCATGGTCATGATGTCGGCCGCCGCCAGCAAGCAGTCCGTGGGCCTGTCCCTTGTGGGCTACGTAATCTTTGCGAGCACCTTTGGCCTGACCGCGTCGTTTGGCCTTGCCAACTACGACCTGCCCACCATCAACACTGCCTTTATCGCCACGGCCGCCATCACCTTTGTCTTTGGCGCCTTGGGCGTGACGTTCCCCAAGTTTTTCCAGCGCGTATATGGCATCGGTTTTGGCATTCTGCTCGCTACTATTCTGGTTGAGATCGTGCTGATGTTCATGGGCGTCTCACAGACCATCACCGATCTGATCGTGATCGTGGTGTTCGCCGGCTTTATTGGCTACGACACCTATGTTGCCACGACGGTGCCGCCTACGCTGCCCAACGCCGTGCTCATGGCGTCCAATCTGTTCGTGGATATTATCAACGTGTTCCTGCGCATTCTGAACATCCTCGGCCGTCGCGACTAGTGGCGAATTGCGGCGGTGCTTGCCGTACGTGCAAATCGATGCGAAAGGCGGTCCTTCGGGGCCGTCTTTTTTGTACGCGGCGGGGTATCATGGATGGGAAAAGCGGATAGCGGCAGCGACAGGAAAGGTGACCACTTATGGCAGACGTCGACAACAGGAACCGTAACCGCAGGTCCAACCGAGCGGGTCAGCCCAATCCCAAGCGCGAGGCCCGTGCCAAGGCCGCCGAGCGTCACGTGGCAACTGTGTCCGAAGCGTGCGCCAAGGATATCGAGCGTTCGCTTGCCGGCGTGTGCGAGTTCGATGGTATGCCTGCCGGTTTTGTCGCGGCGATGAAGGCCAAGGTTCAGAGTGCTGTGGCCGCCGAAGAACAGGTTGCCGAGGACGTCGAGGGCGCGGAGGCTGCCGAGACCGAGACGGCGCCCGAGACCGAGGCAGCGCCTGAGCCTGCCGAGGAAATCGCCGAAGCTGAGTCCGCGCCTGCTGAGGAGCCCGCTCCGGTTCTGCCTGAGGTCACCGTGCTCGATGCCTCCGCCACGCAGGCCATCCTGGACAACGGTCGTGGCTATGCGCAGTTCTGCGACATGGCCGTGCTCGCCTTTGCCTCGTTCACCAACCCGGGCGGTGGCTACATCCAGGGCTATCTGGGCCAGGAGGCCACGCTGTGCGCCGATTCGTATCTGTACAACGTTCTCGATAAGCAGCGCAAATGGTACGGCGAGAACCGTCGCCGCAACATCAACTGCGAGCTTTACCGCAACCGTGCGCTGGTGGTGCCTGCGGTGCGCTTCGACCGCAACCACGTGCATGCATACGCCGACGTGATCGTGGCCGCCGCGCCCAACGTTAAGCGCGCCCGCCAGGAGTATCGCGTGAGCGACGATGCTCTGCTGGACGCCCTGCGCGACCGCATTCGCTTTGTGCTTGCCATCTGCGACGAGCTGGGTCGCGAGAAGCTCGTACTGGGCGCTTGGGGCTGCGACAACAACGGCTTTGACGCCGAGGCCGTGGCCGAGCTCTTCCGCAAGGAGCTCGCGTCGGGCGACTTTAAGGTCAAGCAAGTCTTCTTTGCCGTGCCTTCTACGCGCTGGGATGAGGATTTTGCCAAGTTCGAGCACGTGCTGGCAAACTTCCCCGAGCGCAACGAGGAGTCCTATGCCCAGGTTGCCGCTCGCGCTGCGGCAGCTCGCGCCGCCGAGCAGACCCAGGCTGCTACCGAGGATGATGAGGACGAGGACGATTGGCGCAAGTACCTGTAATTGGTACGTGCTGACAGATGGGTCGAGCCGGCGGGAGAGGCTGCTTCCGTCGGCTTTTTACTGAGCGAGGGGCTTACGATGAAAAACGTTCTATGCTTTGGCGACAGCAACACCTATGGTTACGATCCGGCGGGCATGCGCGACGGCACCGCGGTGCGCTATGCGCAGGATGTGCGCTGGTGCGGCGTGGCCCAACGTGACTTAGGCGAGGGCTGGCATGTAATTGAAGAAGGCCTCAACGGCCGCACGACGGTACGCGACGACATGTGCCATCTGGACACCAATCTTAACGGCATCCGCGCACTTCCGATGCTGCTCGAGGCCCATAAGCCGCTGGACGCCATTGTGATCATGCTGGGCACCAACGACTGTAAGACGGTCTTTAACGTGACAGCTTCCGATATCGCCCGTGGCGCCATGGCGCTGATTCGCGCCGTCCGCGCGTTTCCGTGGACCGACGCTGCGCCTTGTCCGCGCATTCTGCTGATGGCGCCTATCAAGATCAAGCCGCAAATCGCCGATGTATATATGACCGATTTTGACGAGCGTTCCGTCGAGGCCTCGGAGCATTTTGGCGAGTACTACGCACATGTGGCTGAGCAGTTTGGCTGCGACTTTTTGAATGCCGCCGACTTTGCCGAGCCGGGCGATATCGACTATCTGCATATGATGCCCGAAAGCCACGAGAGCTTGGGACATGCCGTGGCGGCCAAGCTCCAAGAGATGCTCGGTGAGTAGCACGGCCCCAAACCACCGCAAAGGTGCCTGTCCCCTTTGCGGTGGTTTGGGCTGCGAATCTTAATACTGCCACATGTGATTGACGGGGCCGGAACCTTTGCCCATGTCAAAGCCGGCGGCGAGGGCGCCCGTTAGGTAGGCCTTGCCCGCGTTGACGGCGTCGGCAAGATCCATGCCCTGCGCCAGCGCGCAGGCGATGGCGGACGAGAGCGTGCAGCCGGTGCCGTGTGTGTTGTCGGTCTCGATGCGCTTGTGGCGGAACCACGTGGTGAGTGGATCTCCCAGATGGTTGCCCTCGTCATCGAGTGGCGCGGGTTCGGCCAGTACATCGTTGGCCTCGTTGACAAGATGCCCACCCTTAACGAGGGATGCGCAACCAAAGCGGCGGGTGAGGAGCATGGCAGCATTTTGCTGCGTGCGCTCGGAGTCGACCTCGTAGTCGAGCAGGGCCATGGCCTCGGGAATATTGGGCGTGATAACCGTCGCTAGCGGGAACAGGCGGCGGGTGAGCGCCTCGGCGGCATCTTCGGCAATCAGCCGTGCGCCCGAGGTGGCTACCATGACGGGGTCGACTACCACGTTTGTCGCGTTCCAAGCGCTCAGGCGGTCGGCGATAACCTCGATAATCTCGGCAGAGGAAACCATGCCAATCTTGACGGCGTTGGGGCGGATATCGTCAAAAACGGCATCGATCTGTGCCGCGACAATATCCGGGGAGATGTTCTGCACGGCGGTGACGCCCAGGGTGTTCTGTGCGGTGATAGCGGTGATGGCCGTCTCGGCATACAGGCGGTGCGCCGTGATGGTCTTGATGTCGGCCTGAATGCCGGCGCCACCGCTGGAATCGGATCCTGCGATGGATAGAACGGCAGGTACCTTACTGCGATCCATGTTCGCTCCCTTGTTCGGTCGGAATCAAATGGGTCTATAAGCCAGCATTATAAAGATGCCCGGGCCGACTCTATGTCGAACCCGGGCGGGCGATGCAATCTTTACGCAAATGCAAGCAAATGTTCACACGTCAACAATTGACAGGCACCGGCTCGCCGCCAGAAGCGGCCGCGGCGACAGGGCTAGTCCTCCATGCCGAGGTCGATCGTGGTGCCCTCGAAGATTTTGTTGACGGTGCGGACGGCGCACATCTTGCCACACATGGTGCAAGTGCCCTCGGTGGCGGCGGGGGACTCCTCGTAGCGCTTCTTGCCCGTAACCGGGTCGAGCGCGCACTTCCACATGGCGTCCCAGTCGAGCTTGCGGCGTGCCTGGCCCATCTTGTCGTCCATGTCGCGGGCGTGGGGCACCTTTTTGGCGATGTCGGCGGCGTGTGCGGCGATCTTGGTGGCCATGAGGCCGTCGAGCACATCCTGGGCGTTGGGCAGGCATAGGTGCTCTGCCGGTGTCACGTAGCACAGGAAGTCGGCACCGGAGCTGGCGGAGATGGCGCCGCCGATGGCAGCGGTGATGTGGTCGTAACCCACGCCGATATCGGTCACCAGCGGCCCGAGCACATAGAACGGAGCATTGTGGCACAGGCGCTTCTGCAGTTTCATGTTGGCGGCGATCTCGTCGAGCGCCATGTGACCCGGTCCCTCGACCATAACCTGGACGCCGGCGGCCCAAGCGCGCTTGCACAGCTTGCCCAGCTCGATCATCTCGGCGGTCTCGGTGGCATCGTTTGAGTCGTAGAGACAGCCCGGGCGGCAGGAATCGCCGAGCGAGATCGTCACGTCGTACTCGTGGCAGATCTCGAGCACCTCGTCGTAGAACTCGTAGAAGGGGTTTTCGTTGCCGGTGACTTCCATCCAGCCAAACAGCAGCGAGCCGCCGCGGCTGACGATGTTCATGAGGCGGCCGGTCTCCTTAAAGGTCTTGATGACCGACTTGTTGATGCCGCAGTGGATGGTCATGAAGTCCACGCCGTCCTCGGCGTGCGCGCGAACGACCTCGAGCAGGTCGTCCTTGGTGAGCTTGACCAGCGGCTTTTCCATGTAGCCGATGGCGTCGTACATGGGGACGGTGCCCACCATAAGCGGCGTCTCGTCGATGAGCTGCTGGCGGAACTGGCGCGTCTTGCCCGAGTTGGAGAGGTCCATGATGGCGTCGGCGCCAAAGTCCTCGGCAATCTTGACCTTCTTCCATTCCTCGGCGGCATCGGCCTTGTCGCCCGAGATGCCCAAGTTCACGTTGACCTTGGTGGACAGGCCCTCGCCGACACCAAAGGCGCGCATGCCCTTTTTGATATGCACGATGTTGGCGGGAATGGCGATGCGGCCGTCTGCCACGCGCTCGCGGATGTACTCGGGGTCGCGATGCTCGCGCTCAGCGACCTCTTTCATCTGAGGTGTGATCTGCCCAGCGCGGGCGAAGTCGATTTGCGTGACGAGCTTGGGCTCGGTCTGTGTGCTCATTGGCACGGCTCCCTTCGTTGGCATTACCCATATCAGGTTTGCGGGTCAGGGCGGGCGCGCCCAGTCTCAGCCTGCCGTCTTGTCCTGCAAGCTCCCCGTTTATGTGGTGGGCTCAAGTATAGCTCGAATGGGTACGATTGACGCGATGAGCATGCCCGTGGGGAGGCGAACATGGAAGACAAGCATCTATATCGAGAGATGCAATGGGACGTATCGGCCGAGGAGGGCCGTGCGCACCATGGCCTTGTCGCGATTGGTTTTGCGATCCTTGTCGTGATGGTGATTGCCTGTTGTATCTGGACGTTTGGTGGTCGCGGCGGCGCTGCATGGGAGTTCGAGGCTGATGATAGCCTACCGATTATGACGGTGAGGAGTACTGGCGGTAATGCCAATACGCTCGCCATTCCGGGCGATTATTGGTACCCGCGCGATGAGTTTGTGCAGTTGCAGCTGAGTGGTGGGTCCATTCCGGGCGAAGAAATCGAACGCGTGACGTTTGACGCGGCGCTCAAAACGCTGACGGTGAAGCTCAAAGATCAAGGAGATGTGCCCACGACCATGGATATCGCCCTGACGGAATGGCGTCTGGAGCCTCCGACGGGTGTTGCGGTTTCCGAGGTTGAGCACGTCAAGATTATCTATCAGGACGGTTCGACAAACGGGATTGCAAAGGCCGACGGTCTAGCAGAATAGGTGTCGAGCCTAGCCAGCCAATTCATAAAAGTTGCGGTGGAATAGTTCCTGATTGTGCGATAAAAGGCTCAAATAGGAACTATTCCACCGCAAGTTATATAGAGAAGGCTGAGCGGGTCAGTTTTGGGTGGCGGGTCTAGAGCATCTGTTCGTTGATGAACACGAGGGTGCCTGGGTATGAGATCTCGGGGGCGTGGCGATAGCCGATGTTGAACTCGGTAAGACCGGCGGCGTCCTCGAGCTTGTTTTCTGCCATCCACCGCACCATGGAGCCGCGCGCCTTTTTGCTGGCGGTCGACTGTTGGATGGGCTTCCCGTTGCGGATGCCCTCGCCAAAGAGGCATGTGACGGCTGTGGCGTCGCCCGCGAGGTGGGGCAGAACGGCTTTGGCATACTCTACGCTGGCGAGGTTGACGATCGTGGTGTTTGAGCCTGCCGGGGCGATAGCCCGCGCGAGCTTATCGCTCCAAAATGCGTAGAGGTCTCGGGCACCGTCGACGACAAGCTTCGCGCCCATCTCCAGCCGATACGGTTCGACGGCATGAAAGGGACGAACGCACCCGTAGAGGCCGGAGAGGATCCACAGATGGTCTTGCAGCCATGCGAGCTGTGCGGAATCCATCACCTCGGGTGCCATGCTCTGGTATTGAATGCCGTGATAGGACATGACGGCAGGGGAGAGGTGACGGGCGAGTGCGGGATTGTCGAGATCGCCGCTTTTCAGGATGGGCCAGAACTCATGCAGTGTGTTGAGGCAAGGTCCCAGCAGTTTGTCACTCACGTTCCACAGCGCCTGCAGGCCGCCGCTGCCTTCATTCCGCTCGATATCTAGCAGTGCGCGGTGGAGGCGAGCCGTCTCGCGCACAAAGGGTGGGATGCCCAGGACTTCAAAAGCATCTTGGGCCGCGCGCATCTGCTTGGCGGGCGAAATGATGACCTGCAGCATGGACTCTCCTCTGCCAAAAAAGTTGCGGTGGAATACGGTCTGTTTTGGCCGTTTATGGGCCAGTTTAGTCCGTATTTCACCGCAACTGATGAAGGGTTGGTTAGGCTCGCTCGATGAAGGCCTTGTAACCGCGATATGCCTCGTAGATGTCGGCCTTGTTGGCGACCTCCCACAGGGCGTGCATGGACAGGACGGCAACGCCGGAGTCGATGACGTTCATGCCGTACTTGGCCATGATGTAGGCGATGGTGCCGCCGCCACCAGCGTTGACGCGGCCGAGCTCGCAGGTCTGGAAGTCCACGCCGGCCTCGTCCATGATGTCGCGGACGAGGGCCACATACTCGGCGTCGGCGTCGTTAGAGCCGCCCTTGCCGCGGCTGCCCGTGTACTTGTTAAAGCACAGGCCGCGACCCATGAAGGCGGCGTTCTTGGTCTCGAACTTGCCGGCATAGCCCGGGTCGAAGCCGGCGGACACGTCGGAGGAGAGCATACGGCTGCGGGCGAGCGCGCGGCGCAGAGCCAGCGGGCTGTCCTCGCCGGCGAGCATCATGATCTCGGCGACGGTGTTCTCGAAGAAGCGACTCGTCATGCCGGTGGCACCCACGGAACCGATCTCCTCCTTGTCGACGATGAGCGTGATGCTCGTGCGCTCCACGTTGGTGACGTTGATCTGGGCGAGCATGGAGGGGTAGGCACAGACGCGGTCGTCATGGCCATAGCCCAGAATCATGGAGCGGTCGAGGCCCATGTCGCGGGCGGGGCCGGCGGGCACGACCTCGATCTCGGCGGAGAGGAAGTCCTCCTCCTCGACGTCGTACTGCTCCTTGAGGATATCCAGGAACATCTGCTTGACGGGCTCCTTGGGGGCGTCCTTGTCGTCCTCATCGAACTTGACGGGGCGGCCGCCCACGATCACGTCGAGAATCTCGGCATCGACGGCGTCCTTGGCAGGCTTGGACATCTGCTCGCTCGAGAGGTGGATCAGCAGGTCGGAGATGGTAAAGACCGGGTCGTCCGCCTTGTCGCCGATATTGATGTCGACGGTGGTACCGTCCTTTTTGCAGATGACGCCCACGAGTGCGAGCGGGGAGGCCACCCAGTGGTAGCTCTTGACGCCACCGTAGTAGTGCGTGTCGAGGTAGGCCATGTCGCCGGCCTCGAAGGCGGGGTTCTGCTTAAGGTCTAGGCGCGGCGAGTCCACGTGGGCGCCCAGGATGTTAAAGCCCTGCTCGAGCGGGGCGTTGCCCAGGTTGACGAGCATGAGGTCCTTGCCGTGATTGGCGGCGTACACCTTGTCGCCTGCCTTGAGCTCGCGGCCTTCGGCGATCACGGTCTCCAGGTCGACGTATCCCGCCTCCTCGGCCATCTTGATGCCGGTCTTGACGCACAGGCGCTCGGTCTTGTTCTCGCTCAAAAACTGCTTATAGCCGCGGCAAAGCTCCTCGAGCTCCTCGACTTGCTGTGGCGTGTACTTTTTCCATGCGCAGGGACGCTCCATGACGCAGGCTCCTTTCGGATCGATCGTGCTGGTTGATGTACCGTGAGCCATCGTATCACGCGCGGGCTCACGGTGGCGGGGGAGCTTGATGTGAGGTGGCCGCGGGGCGGGGAGCGTGTAAACTGGAGTGAGCAAACCGTGCCCAGCCCAAAGCGAGGTATTTAATATGTCTGACAAGCGCCGCACCTTTGCCGTTATCGACGGCAACTCGCTCATGCATCGCGCCTTCCACGCCGTGCCGCCGACCATGAACGCGCCGGACGGTCGTCCCACCAACGCGATCTTTGGCTTTCTGAACATGTTTCTCAAGATGATCGATGCCTTTAACCCCGACGGCGTCGTCGTGGCGTTTGACAAGGGTAAACCGCGCGTGCGCATGGAGATGCTGCCGCAGTATAAGGCGCAACGCCCGCCCATGGACCCCGATCTGCATGCGCAGTTCCCTATGATTAAGGAGCTGCTCGCCGCGCTCAACGTGCCGATTCTGCAGTCCGAGGGCTGGGAAGGCGATGACATCCTGGGAACCATGGCGCGCCTGGGTGAAGAGGCCGGCTGCGACATGCTACTGGTGACCGGCGACCGCGACATGTATCAACTCGTGACCGAGCGCGTCAACGTGGTCTCGACCCGCAAGGGCCTGTCCGACGTGGCGATTATGACGCCCGAGAGCGTGGACGACCTGTATCACGGCATTACGCCGGCGCTCGTGCCCGATTTTTACGGTCTAAAGGGCGATACGTCCGACAACATCCCCGGTGTACCGGGCATCGGTCCCAAAAAGGCGAGTGCGCTCATTGCGAAGTACGGTAGCCTGGACGAAGTCATCGCGCATGCCGATGAGGTCAAGGGCAAGATGGGCGAGAACCTGCGTGCACACATCGATGACGCACTACTGAGCCGCAAGGTTGCGACCATCCGCACCGATGCGCCCGTTGAACTCGATTTTGAGGCGACGTCCTTCCCGGCGTTTTCTGCCGATGAGGTTTCCGCGGCGCTGGGTACGCTTGGTATCACCGCCATGCAGAACCGTTTCTTGGCGCTGATCGGCGGCGAGGGCGGGGCTGCTGCCTCCAGTGTGTTTGAGATACCTGCTATGGTTCGCGCAGCCGCCGGCGATGCCGACGCGCTTGGTGCCGTTGCGGCTGAGGTCTCCCGCGCGATTGATGCCGGCGAGTGGGTCGCCGCCGTGGTGGACGACGACAAGGAAGAGGGCGCGCTCTTTGGGCTGACGCGCACGCTGTGGTTGGCGACGTCCAAGGGCCTGTTCGCGCTCGAGGAGGGCGACAGCTGTGCGGCGGCTGAGGTTGAGGGCTTCAACTTCGCTCACGGTGTGATCGCCGGCGTGCTTGCGCGCCTGTTTATGGAGGGCCGCGTGGCGAGCCCGGATACGAAAGCGCTGCTGCACGAGCTTTCGCCCATCGATTCTTCTGAGCCCGAGCTCATGGATCCGCTCGCTGCCGATTCCACGCGTATCTTCGATACCGTGGTCGCTGCCTATCTGCTGGATTCCGATCGCTCCGAGTTCGATGAGGCATATCTGGCCGATACCTATCTGCAGATGGCGTTGCCTGCGGCGCGCGGTGCAGAGGGTGCTGGTGAGGACGCTCCGGCGCCTGCCGCCCGTACTGCGGCTCTGACGCTGGCGCTCGTGGCGCCGTTGCGCGAGTGCATGGCCCGTGAGAACGCCGCCAACGTGTTCGATGGCATCGAGATGCCGCTCGTTCCGGTACTTGCCAAGATGGAGCGCGCGGGCATGCTCGTGGACCCCGACCGCCTGCACAGTCTGTCCGAGGGTCTGGCGACCCAGATCACCGAGGTCGAACGAAGCATTCGCGACCTTGCCGGTGACGAGACCTTTAACATCGGCAGCCCCATGCAACTTTCGCATGTGCTCTTTGATGTGATGGGCCTTCCGACCAAGGGTCTCAAAAAGACCAAGCGCGGTTACTATTCGACCAATGCCAAGGTACTGAGTGATCTTGCCCGTGACCACGAGATTGTTCGTTTGATCTTAGACTGGCGCGAGAAGTCCAAGATCAAGTCAACCTATCTGGACACGTTGGGCCCGCTGCGCCGCGGTGACGGTCGTGTGCACACCACGTACAACCAGACCATCACCGCGACGGGGCGTCTGTCTTCGAGCGACCCTAATCTGCAAAACATTCCGACGCGCTCGGAGCTGGGGCGTACCGTCAAGACGGCGTTTTCGGCAGGCGAGGGAAGCGTCTTTTTGGCGGTGGACTACTCGCAGATCGAGCTGCGTCTGCTGGCACATCTCTCGGGTGACGAGCACTTGGTGCGCGCCTTTAACGAGGGCGAGGACTTCCATGCCGAGACGGCGGCGCGCGTGTTTGGTGTGCCGGTGTCCGAGGTAACGCCCGACCTGCGCAGTCGCGCCAAGG
This sequence comes from uncultured Collinsella sp., assembly GCA_965147105.1. Classification (GTDB taxonomy): domain Bacteria; phylum Actinomycetota; class Coriobacteriia; order Coriobacteriales; family Coriobacteriaceae; genus Collinsella. The sequence continues at coordinate 14,005 of CBCTIZ010000002.1, forward strand.
CCGTGAACTTTGGCATCGTGTATGGCCAGCAGGCCTACGGCCTGTCGCAGTCGCTGCATATCTCGATGGCCGAGGCGCGCGACATGATCGACCGCTACTACGAGGCCTACCCGGGCGTGCGTACGTTCCTCGACAACGTGGTGGCGCGCGCCAAGCAGACGGGCTACGCCGAGACCATGTATGGCCGCAGACGCCATATTCCCGAGCTCAAGGCCAAAAACCCGCAACTCCGCGGCTTTGGCGAGCGCACGGCCATGAACCATCCCATGCAGGGCACCGCAGCAGACATCATCAAGATCGCCATGGCCCGCGTAAGTCGTCGCCTGGAAGAAGAAGGCTTTGCCGCCCACATGATCCTGCAAGTGCACGACGAACTGGACTTTGAGTGCCCCATCGACGAAGTCGAGCGCCTAACCACCATGGTCCGCGACGTCATGGAGCACGTAGTAGACCTCCGCGTCCCCCTAATCGCCGAAGCCAGCACCGGCATAACCTGGGCCGACGCGAAATAGGGAAGCACTCCGTAAGGCAAGCTCGCCCAAGACGCAAGCCCCCACATACTTAAGATTTGGGACAAACACTACTGATTAATTTGTCCCACAGTAACCAAAACAGAGGGGAGCCCCTTCCAACAAGGGGCTCCCCTCTGCTCAAATCATTTCAGCCAAGTATCTAGGCGCCAAGACGCCATCCAGGCGGCAAGCAAGTCACCGCAGGACCTGGCCGGGCGAGCAACGTTAACGAGCCGCCAAGATGGCGTCGATGAGCGTCAGTACGCCCCCGTCGTTGTTGCTCGGAATGCGCCACTTGGCGTGCGCGTTCATGTGCTCTTCGGCATTGTCCACGATAAAGCTGTGACCGACGCGCTCCAGCATGGGGATGTCGTTGTAGGTGTCGCCCACGGCGGCAGCATCGGCAATATCGATGCCCAGGTGCTCGCACAGGTGAGCGACGCCGGCGCCCTTGTCGACGCCCAGGTTCATAAAGTCGATCCACTCGCGCCCAGCGTTGGTGACGTAGAGTTTGTCCGAGAACTCGGGGCTATAGGTCTCGCGGAAAGCGGGCTCGGCGTCGTAGCCGGGGAAAAAGACCGAAATCTTGTTGGACTCGAAATCAATGCCCTCAAAGCTGTCTACGTAGTTGATTGTGTTGTAGTAGACGCTGATCTCGTCGTGGTATTGATGGTCGCGGGCAAGCACGTAGAACTCGTCGAAGCAGCACAGGACGGGGACAGCGCGAGGATCCTCCGAGGCACGGTTCAAGACCTGCTGATACAGCTCCACGTCAATATTGCTTTTATAGATATAGCTGCCGCGATAGATCACGCAAGCTCCGTTGTCGGGACAAAAGGCGAGGCGGTTCTTGATGCCCTCGAACATCTCCTCGAGCTTGGGGGCGGGACGTCCGCTGGCGGGGCAGAATACGATGCCGGCGTCGGCGAGCTTGTCCAGGCGCTCATCAAGACCCTGGGGCAGCACACGCTCGTCGGTCAGCAGCGTCTTGTCCATATCGACGGCGAGAATCTTAATGTTGCCGATGTTGGCGTCCGATTCGTAAGTTTGCATAAAAGCGAGCCTTTCGTTTCGAGATTGTTTCAGACGTTATAACCATCAACTCGTAGTCGAGCGTATTTTCGCAGGAACGGAGCGTGTTTGCACCACGCTTCACAAAGTAATGAAAAAACTTTTCAGAAATTTGAATTTGTCGCTTGTGCTGCGGGCACTTTAGCGTAATATAGCGACCATCGAAAACGGAGACGGAAAAACAACCGCTTACCGAGAAAAAGGTACCGTTTACGATATTTGAATTGCGCCCGGCGATAGGTGAAAGGAGAGGCAGATGCAGTTCGTAAAGATCATCACTACTGCAGACAATGCCATCCGACGCCAGCGCGCAATTTCCCGACGACGATAACAATCGTCTCTGTCCGCATGGGGCGAATTGCCTCAACTGAGTCATTTTGAGGTCGTTGGGTTTTAGCACGACATTGCTGCATGTTTCTAGGGCATGTATGTGCTGATTTTTGCTATTTAACCTGATATTGCACGGTATATGACCTTGAAATGACTTGCAACTGACCGATGTTCTAACTAGCTACCAAGGGCGAAAGGAAACAGCCATGAGCAAGGAAAAAGTCGTTCTCGCATATTCCGGTGGTCTTGATACATCCGTATGTGTCAAGTGGCTCCAGGACGAGAAGAATCTCGATGTCGTTTGTGTCTGCGGCAACGTGGGCCAGGAGGAGACCGGCCTGGATGCCAAGAAGCAGAAGGCGCTCGACCTGGGCATTCTCGATTGCCAGGTGCTCGACCTGCGCGACGAGTTCTCCGATGAGTTCCTGACTAAGGCCATCGCTGCAAACTCCATGTACGAGAACAAGTACCCGCTGCTCTCCGCCCTGTCTCGCCCGCTGCTCGCCAAGAAGCTTGTCGAGGTCGCCCACGAGTTTGGCGCGACCTACGTCGCCCACGGCTGCACCGGCAAGGGTAACGACCAGGTTCGTTTTGAGGCTGCCGTCAAGGCCCTCGATCCCGAGCTTAAGGTCATCGCCCCGGTTCGCGAGTGGGATCTGAAGTGCCGTCCCGACGAGGTCGCCTATGCCCACGCCCACAACGTGCCGGTTCCCGAGGGTGCCAACGATAACCCCTATTCCATTGACGACAACCTGTGGGGTCGTGCCATTGAGTGCGGCCACCTGGAGGATCCCTGGAACGAGCCGCTCGACGACGCCTGGGTTATGACCAAGAACCCCGAGGACACGCCGGACACCCCGACCTACACCGAGATTGAGTTTGAGGCCGGCAAGCCCGTCGCCGTCGACGGCAAGAAGATGAAGCTCTCCGAGATCGTCATCGCCCTCAACAAGATCTCCGGCGACAATGGCTTTGGCCGTCTCGATCTGGTCGAGGATCGCCTGGTGGGCCTCAAGAGCCGCGAGTGCTACGAAGTTCCCGGCGCCCTGACGCTCATCACCGCCCACAAGGCACTCGAGGACATCTGCGTCGAGGGCGACCTGCTCAAGACCAAGATCAAACTCGAGCAGGATTGGGCCACCGCCGTGTACAACGGCCAGTGGTACAGCCCGCTCAAGAACGCGCTCGACGCCTTTATGGCCGACACCCAGAAGTTCGTGACCGGCACCGTCCGCCTGAAGTTCTTTAAGGGCAACTGCCATGTCGTTGGCCGCAAGAGCCCGTTTAGCCTGTATGACTACGGTCTGGCTACCTACGACCGTGACACCACGTTTGACGAGAAGGCCAGCGCCGGCTTTATCGAGATCGATACGCTGTCGCTCAAGACGTGGGCAAAGGTCCAGGGCCCCAGCTCTGCTGCCGCCCAGGCCTAGCGCCTCCTTCCCTTGGTATCCGCGCGGCCCATCCGCGTGATACATAACGGGCGCACGGGGTCCCTACCTTTCGTTATGCTTGCTGACACTTCTTAACATCGGTGGCCCCTACGTTCCGCCCGGATATATGATGCCGCGACTGTGGCTGAGTCCGAGCCCCGCCGGGGTTGTCCGGCGGGGCTCCTTCTATCAATTTGGCGGCTCTGCGCCTATATATGAGGAGTATCCATTATGTTCAATGCTATCGCGCATGCTTTACTTGCCCTCGCGCCCGAGTTCGATGCTGCAAGGGTCGAGGACGTCCCTATGAGCCTGAAGGCCTGGATCGATGGTTCGCAGGGCAACATCCGGAGGGAGACGTTGGGCGCCAAGTGCATGGCGCGTCACTTCTTTGCAAATTAGCTACATGGCACCGCACACGGTGGGGAATGTGTAAAACTAGCGGTTGAAAAATCGCTTTAGCGATATGGCGCATTGCTTTGGGCGCTTGTTTTGGTATTTGGAGAAAGGGGACGGTTCCATGGCTCTTTGGGGCGGTCGTTTTGAGGCAGGCGTGGCCGAGGTCACGCAGGAGTTTGGCGCGTCGCTGCCGGTCGACAAACATCTCTATAAGCAGGATATCGCCGGCTCTAAGGCGCATGCCAAAATGCTGGCGGCCCAGGGCATCATCAGTGCCGAGGACGAGCAGGCGATTGCCAAGGGCCTGACCGGAATCGAACAGGATATCGATGCCGGCAACTTTACCTTCGATATCAACGATGAGGACATTCATATGTCCATCGAGAGCGAGTTGACGCGCCGCATCGGCGAGGCCGGTAAGCGCTTGCATACCGGCCGTTCGCGCAACGACCAGGTGGCGACCGATAAGCGCCTGGGCGTCAAGGCGCTGGCCAAGGAGCTCATGGAGGCCAATCTTGAGCTGCGCCATGTGCTGGTGGATGCGGCTAAGAAGTACGACAAGGTGATTCTGCCGGGCTACACGCATATGCAGCACGCTCAGCCCGTGCTGCTCTCGCATCATCTGCTGGCGTATTCCTGGATGTTCGCGCGCGACTTTACGCGCCTGAAGGCCGCCTTTGATGCCGCCGACAACTGCCCGCTGGGTGCTGCCGCGCTTGCCGGCACGAGCTATCCGCTCGATCGTCAGATGACGGCTGCCGAACTTGGCTTTGCGGGTGTGATTCCCAACTCGCTCGATGCGGTTTCCGACCGCGATTTCCTGCTCGATCTGCATTACGCCGGCTCAGTCATGGCCATGCATCTGTCGCGCCTTTCCGAGGAGATCGTGCTGTGGTCGAGCTCCGAATTTGGCTTTATCACGCTTTCCGACTCGTACTCCACCGGCTCGTCCATCATGCCGCAGAAGAAGAATCCCGACTTTGCCGAGCTTATTCGCGGCAAGAGCGGCCGTGTGTATGGCAACCTGGTGCAGCTGCTCGTGACCATGAAAGGCCTGCCGCTTGCTTATAACAAGGATTTGCAGGAGGACAATGAGGGCGCGCTCGATACCGCCCATACGCTCATGCAGTGCCTGTCGGTTATGGCCGGTATGATTTCGACTTGGGCCGTCAACGAGGATGCCATGGCGCGCGAGTGCGGCGTGGGTCACCTTGCCGCCACCGATGTTGCCGATTACCTGGCTAAGCGTGGTCTGCCGTTCCGCGAGGCCCATGCCGTGGTGGGGCATCTGGTTCTGATGTGTGAGAAGCGCGGCTGCAATCTTGAGGACCTGCCGTTTGAGGTGTTCCATGAGGCAAGCCCGCTCTTTGAGCGCGACATTACCGAGGCGCTCGACATCCCGTCGATTGTCGCCGCGCGCACGACCGAGGGCGGCACCGCCCCTGCCGCCGTTGCCGTCCAGCTGGAGCGTGCCGAGGTACAGCTCGTGGCTGACGAGGGTGTGTTTGGGTCACTGACTAAGGTCGTCGAGATGGGCCACGGGGTAAAGTAGGGATTTGGCTGAAGCCGTTTTGGCCATTTATTGATAAATCGTTTTCACTTTACGGGCGCCTGCTGATGTGGGCGCCCGTATTTTGTTGCTATGGGGGAGGGGCTTGTCGAGAACTTCTGTAGGACCTTTGGGCAGGTTGTGAAGGGGTTACGTTCGCGGGCGGCAACCGACCGCCTGCTCTGTTCGATGCGGTTGATGGGCGGTCGGATGGTACTCTAATCGGGCTTCGAAACAGAAGTGACACATATGGAGCGCTTTAATAAATTGCAACGTTTCAATAAACAGCTTTTTGTTTAACTGCAGCTAAAACTCTGTTACGATGCAGTCCGGGCGGGTGCCGGAATGGGACTTGGGCACGCGCGAACCTACTTGAAAGGCTACTTTTATGGCTATCGAGAAGACCTTCATCATGATTAAGCCCGACGCCGTGCGCGACCGCAAGATCGGCGAGATCGTTGCTCGCATTGAGCGCAGCGGCCTTGTCATCGAGCGCATGGAGATGACCACGCTCGAGCGCGCTACCGTCGAGGAGCACTACGCCCATCTGGCCGACAAGCCCTTCTTTGGCGGTCTCTGCGACTTTATGACGAGCGGTCCGGTCGTCAAGATGGTCGTTTCCGGTCTCTCCGCTGTTGCTAAGATGCGCACCCTCATGGGCGCTACTAATCCGCTTGACGCTGCTCCTGGTACCATCCGCGGCGACTTTGCCGTCGATGTCAACGCCAACGTGATCCACGGCTCCGACTGCCTGGAGAACGCCGAGATTGAGATCAAGCGCTTCTTTGGCTAAACCAGCTTTGACTCCTTAAAGCTGTTAGCGTGTGGCTTGGGCGCCGCGGAGCTCCATCTGCGGCGCCCTTTTATTCCAAAATCTATGCAGGGGCCCGCTCGGACATGTGTTCCGAGCGGGCCCCTGCTGTTAGCTTGTGGCACTGAATAGTTTAGGCTTCGTCGACGATCTTAAGGCCGCGCGTGTGATCGATCTCGTTGAGGAGGTTAACGCGACGCTCGTGACGACCGCCCTCAAACTCGGCGTCGAGCCACTCGTCGACAATCATCTTGGCGAGCTCGGAGCCCACGACGCGGGCGCCAAAGGCGAGCACGTTGGTATTGTTGTGCATGCGGGAGAGCTTGGCGCTGAAGGGCTCGGAGCACACAACGGCGCGTACGCCCTCGACCTTGTTGGCAGCCAGGCTGATCCCGACGCCGGTGCCACAGATGAGGATGCCCAGGTCGACGTCGCCGTTGGCAACGGCCTTACCCACCTTGTAGCCGGCGATGGGGTAGTCAAAGCTCTCGGAGGTGTCGGTGCCAAAGTTCACGACCTCGCAGCCGCGCTCCTTCAGGTGCTCGGAAATGATGTTCTTGAGCTCGACGGCGGCGTGGTCGTTACCGATACCGATCTTCATGGATGGTTCCTCTCTGGTCTGTGCGGCGCAAATGCTAAAGGTGTTTACCGCGTTCGACTGCATGATAGCGCGACTTTTGCGTAAACGCTCGAGCGTTTTTTGGTCAAACGCTTTAGCAGGCAACAAGACTGGCTTCTCGTGAATGAATGTCGTCAGTTTGCGCTTGAGCGCCGTCTGCCGGAACCATGGTTGCGGTTTTTGATGCATTGTTATCAAATAAAGGAGCTAACTTTTTTGAGAGCCCAGCCCGTTATGCAAGCAGGAGATACCTATGTCTACCGATTCCCTTCGTGATGCCGCGTTTTGCGATGTTTTGAACCGCGAGCTTGTCTGTGCACTCGGCTGCACCGAGCCCATTGCCGTTGCCTATGCAGCAGCGCTGGCGAGCCAGACGCTCGGTTACGAGCCCGATCATATGGATGTTGCCTGCTCGGGCAACATCATCAAGAACGTTAAGAGCGTGACCGTGCCCAACTCGGGCGGTATGCACGGTATTGAAGCCGCGGCCGTGCTGGGTGCCGTGGGCGGCGACGCCAAAAGCGCGCTCGAGGTGCTCGAGAGCGTTAACGATGAAGACCGTGCTCGCGTGGCCGAGCTCCTCGCCGACGCCGACTACTGCGATGTATCGCTTGTCGAGGGTGTGCCCAACCTCTACATCAAGGTGACTGCCACGGCCGGGGGCCATACCGCGGTCGTCGAGATTACCGACCACCACACCAATGTCACGTGCCATACCCTCGACGGTATTCCGGTATGCGGCAAGTCGGCGGGGGAGTGTGCCGCCTGCGCCGAGCGCGTCGTGGCCGAGCGGGCGGCAGATAACGCCGATACGCCCATGTCGATCGAGACCATCATCGACTTTATCGAGGACGGTGACATTGAGGACGCCCGCGCTGCCGTTGAGCGTCAGATTGAGCTGAATGGCGCAATCAGTGCCGAGGGCCTTGCGCACGCTTGGGGCGCCGAGGTGGGTCGTACGCTGCTGGGTGCTCGTGCCGATGACGTCGCCTGCCGTGCCCGTGCCCGTGCAGCCGCCGGGTCCGACGCCCGCATGAACGGTTGCGCGCTGCCGGTCGCCATTGTGTGCGGCTCGGGCAACCAGGGTATTACCTGTGCGTTGCCCGTTATGGAATATGCCGAGTACCTGCGTTGCGACCACGAGCGCCTGGTGCGCGCCGTGATGCTGTCCGATCTTATCGCCGTGCATATCAAGAGCTATATTGGTGCGCTCTCGGCGTTTTGCGGTGCTATTTGCGCTGCGTGCGGTGCCGGCGCGGCGATTACCTGGCTGTGCGGTGGCACGCGCGAGCAGATCGGCGCGACGGTCTCCAATACGCTCGGTAACGTGGGCGGCATCGTGTGCGATGGCGCCAAGGCAAGCTGCGCCGCTAAGATTTCCGCTGCCGTTGATGCGGCGATTCTGGGCCACGATATGGCCATGCAGGGCCGCGGCTTCCGTGCCGGCGAGGGCCTGATTCAGGATACGGTGGAAGAGACGATCGCCAGCATGGGCTATGTGGGCCGCGTTGGCATGAAGGATACCGACGTCGAGATCCTCAACATCATGATCGGCAAGACCATCGTCGACTGCTAGGGGCTCTGGGGCACTGCATCTTGTTGTTGAAACTATCGCGCTTGTGGCTGTAAAGCACCTGTCTGCATTGCGGACAGCGAGGATCTCGCGGTAGGTCACCAGGTCGTTCTCGCGCTTGATGCGCTCGAGGACGGTCGCGACAACAAGCGCCGCTATCGCCGGCAGGAACGCCGCAGCCGCGGCGACGCCGGCGCCCCAGGTGCCCTCCATCCAGTTAAACGCCGGCGACAGTATCAGTGCGAACGCCACCGCCAGCAACGCGAGCATCAGCACGGCCAGCCATAGCATTCGCGTTCCCATGCGCTTGCGATCTCTTTCGACTGCCTCTTCCATAACGGTCACGTCTCCCTTCACGAGCGTGTCTATGGAGGTGTCGAATAGGATGCTCAGCATGAGCAGGCTCTGGACGTCCGGATACGTCTTGTCCCGCTCCCAGTTCGAGATCGTCTGACGCGACACGTAGAGTTTCTCGGCGAGCTGTTCTTGGGAGAGCCCCATCGCCTCGCGCCTCGTCTTTGCTCACCGGCACGTCGAGCGTCTCACCGAGGGCGACGAGCATCTCCGCGTCGGGCACCGAGAGCCCGCGTTCCCATTTGGAAACCGTCTGCCTCACCACGTTCAGCTTGAGCGCGAGCTCCTCCTGCGATAGCCCTTTCGATTTCCTGAGGGCCTGGATGTTCTCGTTCAGCATGGTGGATCCTTTCTCTCGCCCGGTTCCTACGTTACCGCAATGCTGCCCGCAGATGGTCCGTTGCCGCAAGCAACGGGTCGTAACATCGGCGGGGATTGTTTGAGTTCACAGGGGATGCAAGCTCCTAATAATATGACGTCCATTTAATCTACCTGCGGTTTGCAACCATAGGGTGCCTGCAGGTTGCGTAAAATGAAGCCTCAAGTTGGTGGTTCTTGCCATGTGGCTACCGTAGTGTGTAAGTCGCCGGCAGGAAAGCACCGAACGCTGGGATGCCGCGCCCGCGCCGTCGTCGTGAGCCAAGATCATGACGCCCGAGCGGTCGCTCCCAGCCAACGAGAGGACCTACTATGAGCTTCCGTACCAACCTTCAGTATCTGCGCGCAGAGCGCCACATGACCCAGGAGCAGCTCGCCATGCTGCTCGGGGTGTCCCGCCAATCCGTCACCAAATGGGAGGCCGAGAAGTCCTACCCGGAGATGGACAAGCTCATCAAGATGTGCCAGATCTTCGAGTGCTCGCTCGATGACTTGGTGCAGGGTGACGTGTCGCGCCGCGCGGCCGTGAGCCAGAGCGCCGCGGATGGCGTGCAAAACGATGGGAACGCCGTCGTCCGCGTCGAGGCTCCGCACGGGCGGAACTCGTTGTCCGACATCGGATCCGCCTTTGTGCCCGCGATCCCCGTCGGTCCCAACACGGATGTATGCGGCTATGACGAGCACATGGTCGCATTTGCCCGCAAGGTCGCACTCGGTGTGGCGCTCATCATCTTGGGGGTCGCCGCCGCGGTCTTCACCGATGAGGTCCTGCACTCAGACGGAATCGTCCTCATGGCGTTGTTCGCGCTCGTTGCCGCTGGCTTGGGATTCCTTATTCCATCCGGCATGGAGCACGCGGCTTTTGTGGAAGCCCATCCGTATGTTGCGGACTTTTACACCGCAGAGCAAAAGGCGGCAGAGCGTCGTCGTGCTTCGATCGCGATCGTTTCGGGTATCGCGATCATCCTTCTTGGCATCGCCGTATCGGCGCTGTTTGAGGTGGAGGCGAACGTCCAGGTATATGGCGACACGCTGATGATGGTCCTGGTCGCCGTCGGTGTTGGGGTGATTGTCCGCTGGGGCATGCTGTGGGGCCGCATGGATGTCGCGGAGTACAACAAGGAGTGGCTCGAGACGGTCGAATTGAGTGCGGAGGAGCTGTCGCAGCTGGATCCCCAGAGCCGCGAGGCGTATCTGCGCGCGTGCAATCCCAAGTATCGCCGTACAGCGGCGCGCAAGAAGAGGGCTTGCGTCGTGATCATGCTCGCCTCCACCATCATCGCGCTCATCTGGCTGTTCGTCGGTGCTGCCATGGATGCGTCCGAGGGGATCGGCGGCCTGTTCTGGCTCCCGTGGGTCGTCGGTAGCTTGGGCTCCGCTATCGCCCTTATCGTTATCGACGATGACGATGAGAATGATGCGGCTGCATGCGGCGATAGGGAGTAGAGGCGTTCGAAGACATCCGTCTGAATGAAGCGGGCGGCCTCGGGTGTGCCGGGGCCGCCCGCATTTTGCTGGGTGGTGCTGTATTGCCGGCGTGGAGCGGGCCTCAAGCTAGTGCTTGCCGTCAATTTGAAGTCTTCGGCTGCGGGCACCTTCGAGTCCGCATCACGAGCGCAACGCTGGCGCCCAAAGCGCTGATTCTTGACGCGCGTGATGCGGACTTCGGCAGATGCTGCCTCTAGTTCAGCAGCCCCCACACGGCAAAGCCGAGTGCTCCGCCGATGGCGGCCGCGGCGAAGAAGGTCAGCAAGTCGTACGCCAGTCGATGCTTCGTCGGCCACGCGCGGCGGGGGAGTACCCGCGGATCGCGCTCGATGTTCGCCTCGCCGTTCATGAAGGCGAGGATCTCGCGGTATGTCACCAGGTCGTTCTCGCGCTTGATGCGCTCGAGGACGGTCGCGACAACAAGCGCCGCTATCGCCGGCAGGAACGCCGCAGCCGCGGCGACGCCGGCGCCCCAGGTGCCCTCCATCCAGTTAAACGCCGGCGACAGTATCAGTGCGAACGCCACCGCCAGCAACGCGAGCATCAGCACGGCCAGCCATAGCATTCGCGTTCCCATGCGCTTGCGATCTCTTTCGACTGCCTCTTCCATAACGGTCACGTCTCCCTTCACGAGCGTGTCTATGGAGGTGTCGAATAGGATGCTCAGCATGAGCAGGCTCTGGACGTCCGGATACGTCTTGTCCCGCTCCCAGTTCGAGATCGTCTGACGCGACACGTAGAGTTTCTCGGCGAGCTGTTCTTGGGAGAGCCCCATCGCCTCGCGCCGCGTCTTGATCTGGTTGCTGATGTCCATCGTCACCTCCCGGTCGTGAAGGAGCGTCCCGCGAACACGCCGGGTGCGCTATCGAATCTGTTGTACATCATATGCGGCAAGGCTTGCCGGGCGCTGCAAAAACTGTTTTGCACGGGGTTTACCTGCATGATTGTTGCTGCGATGGCTTAGCGATGTTGTCGAGCAGTCATCCAAGTGCGCAGGCCCATGGCGGCGTAGCCGATTGCGGTATAGGCAACCCCATGGAACGCAAGGTCCCGGCTGCCCTCGACCGCGAGGGGAAACAGGAGCGCGGATCCGATTCCGAGCGCCGCGGGTATCCAGAAGAGCGTCCTCGCGGAGTTCGCGGCGAGCAGGCCGAGGGCGATCGCAGTTACGGGGAGCACGAGGTAGATCAGCGTCATCATGGCGATCATGCCGGCATCGGATGGGACGACCCTCACCAGGAGGACGGGGATTGCCCAGCAGGCGCCAACGATTGCGATCAATGCGATGAGGGACGCGCGTACGGTGACGTTCATGGGGCACCTCCTAACGGGAATCGCCCCCATTCTGGCATACATCTTCAGAATGGGGGCTAAGGGGGATACCATTTCGGGGAACGGGTGCGTACCCGCGCTTTTAACTCAGCATCTTGGCGAGCATGCCGATGCCGACGCCCACCAGTCCGCCGGCGATGGCGCCGATGATGATCTGCACCGCGTTGCGCGTGCCCTTGACCCAAGGGTCCATCTCGCGCTCACGGCGCCCCTCGAGCGTGTCGCGATCGACCTGCTCGCCGCGGCTAAACGCCAACACCTCGCGGTACGTGACGAGGTCGTGCTGCTTCTTCATGCGTTCGATATACACGAACGCCACGAGCATCACGACGAGCGCCACGGCGGCAAACGCCGCGGTGGGCGCGATGTGCATGCCCCAGCCCCATTCGAACTGGAACGCCGCCCACGCGCTCAGCACCAAAAACACGACCGCGCTCACGACCGTGATTGTGGAGAGGGCGTTGTACTTCTTGACCGCTTCGTTCATTACCTGTGCCATGGTTTCCACATCTCCTTTGATGAGGGAGTCCACGGTCACCCCGAACACGTTGGAAAGCAGCAGCAGGCTCTGGACATCCGGATACGTACGGCCGCACTCCCAGTTGCTGATGGTCTGGCGCGACACGTAGATGCGCTCCGCCAGATCGTCTTGGGACAGTCCGAGCTCCGTGCGATGCTCCTTGATGTGCGAGCCCAGCTCCATGCGTTTGCTCCCTAGAGGGTCGGGGTGACCCCTGTCGAGAGCCACCATGTCATTGACGCGAGCATCGTACCATCAAAGGTCTTTATATTTGACCCCCACGGGGCAAAATCGAGCTGTCAAAAGGCTTTATATACGACATCTAGCTGGGAAAAGAACGGTCCCCAAAGGCGGATGCCTCCGGGGACCGGTTGGTGCGTATAGAGGGGGCGAGCTTGCTTTGGGTTGGTGTTGGCCCCGCCGCTCGGCTCGACTTTGGAGCGGCGGGGCTCAGCTCTGCCTCGACCGCGGCGCGGGGCGCGGCTTTGTCCCGACGTCGGCAGCGGCCGAGCCCTGTCTTCCCAGCTTAGCCCTCCTCGCCTTTGGGCGCGTCCTTGGACGAGGGCTCTTTCTTCGGCAGCCTTCCCGCGCGTTTGAGGGCGTCTCGCAAGATCCATTCCACCTGACCGTTGGCGCTGCGCATCTCATCGTCCGCCCAGCGTTGGACGGCCTCCCAGATAGCGGGGTCTATACGGAGTGGATACTGCTTGCGTGCCATGACGTGCCTTCTTGTCGAATGTGCAATTCTGCACCCGTCCCCAAATTACTCATTGGTGTTGGGGTTAGTACAGCGAGCCTGCGTTGAGCACCGGGTGCGCCTCGGATTCACCGCAGAGCACCACCATGAGGTTGCTGGCCATCTGCGCCTTGCGCTCGTCGTCGAGCTCGATGGTGCCGCCGGCAGCCATCTCCTTCACGGCCATGTCGACCATGGAGACCGCGCCCTCGACGATCTTCTTGCGTGCGGCGATGACGGCCTCGGCCTGCTGGCGGCGCAGCATCGCCTGGGCGATCTCGGGGGAGTAGGCGAGGTGCGTGAGACGTGCATCGTCGACCTCGACGCCGGCGGGCGCCAGGCGCATCGCGAGCTCGCGGCGCAGGGCTTCGGAGACCTCTTCCACATTGGCGCGCAGCGTGATGGCGCCGGCGGCATCGGACTCGTCCTCCAGGTGGTCGTAGGCGTACACGCTCGCCACGTGGCGCAGCGCCGTCTCGGCCTGCATGGCGACATAGCTCTGGTAGTCGTCGACGTCGAAGAGCGCCTTGGCGGTATCGGCGACGTGCCACACCACGACGGTTGCGATCTCGATGGGGTTGCCCATTTTGTCGTTGACCTTCAGGCGCTCGCCATTCAGGGTGCGCACGCGGGTGGAGATGGTGGTGGGGTTGCCCTTGGCGGCCTTCTGCGCCGCGGCCTTGGCGGCCTTGGAATCGCTCATCTCGAGCTCGATCATCTCGCCGATCCCGGCCGATCCGCCCATGCTCTTGCTAAAGAACGGGTTGGCCCAGAAGAAGCCCTCGTCGCGGACGGTGCCCACGTACTTGCCGAACAGGATGCACACGCGCGCCTGGCCGGGCTGCAGCGAGAAGAATCCGTTGAGTGGGATGAACCACAGGCAAAACGCGAGGATGCTGAGGCCGAGCCCCCATCCGTAGACTGCGGGCGCATCGACGCCGTCGGGCGTGCTCGCGAGCCCGATGGTGCTCCAGATAAAGAGGCCGATGATGGCGATGAGCGCCACCGCCACGGCGACGAGCATGCCGTAGCCCGACTTGGCCTTGAGTTGCTTTTCTACGCTCATTGTGAGTTCCTTTCACGACTGCGCCGGCGTTTGCGTGACGTCCCCGGCGCCGCGCTCCAGATTGCGATGGGGAGGAGGCGAGTCCCCGAGCAGTCCGTGCGACTGCTGATTGCATTGTGATATCACATTGAAACCATTTCAAGGAGAATCGGATGCCGTCTCTCATGGCATAAGTGGTTCGGGGCGCCCGGCATCTACGCTCCGTAGAGGTCTTCCTGTTGCATCTTGGCTCGCAAGTCCCTATAATAGCTCCACTCACGGCTGAAGGTTTACCTCTAGATTTGGAAAGGGGAGCTGCACCATGCTTGCTTCCATGAGGATTTGGCTCTAGCCACGGTCGCGTGAGCGACCGGTACTTCGCTGCATACCACCGATCGCATCAAAGGATTATTCCATGACACAACCGAATCCCTGCGCTTCTTGGAAGCGCTCGCTCGCCATCGTCTGGATCGGCGAGTTCTTCTCCGTGCTCACGAGCTCCATTCTGCAGATGGGTCTCATCTGGCACGTCACCCTCACCACCGGCTCCGCGAGCGCCCTGTCGTTCGTGAGCCTGGCGGCCTTCTTGCCCATGGCGCTCCTCGGCGCCTTCGCGGGCACCATCGTGGACCGCACGTCCATCAAGCGTCTCATGATCGGCGCCGATCTCTTCATCGCGGCCGTGAGCCTCACGCTTGTCTTCGGCTCGCTTCGGGGCGACCTTTCTGTCGCCGTTGTGGCGGCGGTGCTGTTCGTCCGTGCGCTGGGCAGCACGCTCCATACGCCCGCCTTCAACGCGCTCACACCGCTCATCGCCCCGCCCGAGGTGCTCGGCAAGCTGGCGGGCATGCTGCAGTTCATGCAGTCGGGTAGCTATATCATCGGCAACGCCATCGCCGCGGCGGTCTACCCGGCGTTTGGTCTGACTTTCATGATCGCGCTCGATGTCGCCGGGGCGGTGCTCGCGAGCATCGCGGTGGCGACCTCCGGCATCAAGACGCCGGTGCCCGAGCGCCATACGCCCGAGGAGAACGCCGAGGCGTCGCACCGCGCGGTGCGGGCCTTCCTATTGGAGACGGCCAACGGGTACCGCGAGCTCAAACGCCATCACGGTCTGTTCGCCATGCTCTGGATCGGCTTCGCCTTCTCGGTCCTGTTCTCGCCCATATCCGCGCTGTTCCCGCTCATGGTGTTCGACCATTTTGGGGGCACCACTACGCAGTCGGCTATCGCGGAGATCGCGTTCTCGGTCGGCATGATCGCGGCGAGCGGCTGGATCGGGGCGACGGGTGGCCTTAAGAACCGCGCTCTTTCGTGCACGCTGGCCATCGGCCTCTTCGGAGCGGGCACGCTCGCGGGCGGCCTCGTGCCCCCTTCCGCGCTCGTTGTGTTTCTGGGGCTTACGTTCGCGATGGGGGTCTCGAGTCCGCTGTACAGCGCGCCGCAGATGGCGCTCATGCAGGAGCGCGTCGATCCCGAGTGCATGGGCCGCGTCTTCGGTCTGTACGGAGCGGTCTGCAGCTGGGCTATGCCCGTGGGGCTCGTCGCATCGACCTTGTTCGCGGACGCCATCGGCGTAAGCGCGTGCTTCGTGCTCATCGGTGCTGCAATGGTGATCCTAGCAGGCATCACCTGGGCGATCCCGAGCATCCGCAAGATTGGGTAGCGCTCTGGCGGAGTGCGTTTCGTTTCGGACGGCTCGTAGGGTCGCTGCGACGTGAAGGGTGGTCGACGGTGCGCCTGCGAGGGCGCCGTCGACCACCCTTTTGTTTAATTCGTCTGGCCCGGCGCCGATCATCATCTGTTCGCCGGGCGATTGCGATGCCGCCGCTTGCCGATACGCGGCTCCTTACGTTGTGCGCATCCCATCGTTCTGGCAGCGTTTCCTGCAGTTAATCTCCAGAGCTCGAGGCGGTGGCCCCTATGAGTAATCTGCTCGAATCCATTCTGCGCGTCGGTATGACCGTGTTCATCGTCGGCCCGCTCACTGCATGGGTCGCCCGCCGCGGCGCGCGCGAGCGCAGCGAGGCAACGGACAGCCTCGATTGCTTCACGGTGCGCATGCCCGCAGCCATCCGCACGATCATCGCCTGCTGCGCCGTCGCGTTCGAACTGCTCATGCTGGGTGTCTACGTCTGGCAGGGCGTCTCGCTGGGCGAGTGGGACCACGAACTTGTGTGGTTCGGTCATGCCATGGCGCTCGCGGGTATGGCTATCTGGGCCTTGCTGAGCATCCCGCGTATCGACGTGGACGGTGGGCGCATTCTCTCGCGTAACGCCTTCGGCATCCGCAAGGAGACGACGTTTGGCAACATCACCCGTGCAACGCTTCACGCGCAGATGATGAGGATCGACCTGTTCGAGGGCGACCGGAAGTTCTGCTCGATAAGCCTCGAGGGGGTGTGCTCGCTCAACCTCCTCGCCCGTCTGGAGGAAGAGGGCATCGAAGTCTCGGACGCCGTCGACGGTCCCATGACCAAGGCGGGCCTGTGTTGGTCTGCCATCAAGCCGTTGACGATTGTTTTCAACGGCATGGCCCTCGTCTTCTCGCTCGTCCTCGCCTTCATGGCGGTCTTCACCGACGAGGGTGCGCGCCTGCTCGTGCTCATCCCGTTCCTGTTCCTGTTCATAGGGGGGTTCCTGCCCCTGCTCATGCTCGGCATGCCGGCCCGCGGCATCCTCGAGATCGGCAGGCAGGAGCGCGCGCTCGGTTTCTCCTTCTCCGAGGAGATGGCAAGCCGAGGTGCCACGGGTACTTCGCTTGTCGATGACGATTGGTTCATCGAGATCAGCAACGCCCGCGTCGTGGCGTTTCGCCGCGATTACCTCAAGAAGATCACGGCGCACGAGAACAGCGAGAGCGGCGACCGCTGCACGGTGACCACGAGGGGTGGTCGCAAAATCAAGGTGTATGCAAGCGGGCAGCACGCTCGAGGACCTGCGCACGTGGTTCAAACAGGGTGCCAAGGTCAGAAGCACACTCGACCGCGCGGGGGACGCACTCGAGGCGACCGTTTGATTGGGTTGCCTGCCAAGGATCCAAAACGGGAAGGGGCGCTGTCGGCGCCCCTTGTCATACCAGGCCCGCTGGCCAGCGAGAGGCCTGCAGGTCGACATGTCCGTTGGCGAGGAAGGCAACGCCTTCGTCCTCGAGCAGTGTGCGCTGCGCCTCGGGCCCACCGAAGGCGAACCCCTCCGCGAGGCGTCCGTCGGCGAATACGATGCGATGACAGGGGATGGTGCCGGGTTCCGGATTGACGTGCAGGGCGTATCCCACGTATCGGGCTCGACGGGGCTCACCAACGAGCTTGGCGATCTGACCATATGTGGCAACCATGCCGCAGGGCACCTGGCGTACCATGTCGTATACGCGGTTGAAGAATCCGTCGGTGTCCCGGTCTGCCATGCCGCCCTCACTTTCAATCGATATCGCCATTGTAGTCAAGAAAGGCGCCCCACATGCGCGGGGCGCCTTTCCAAAGAGGTGTTGCGCGAGGGGAGGGAAGGCGCAACGTTCGTGTCGAAGGTCTTTAATTCGCCTGTGCCTTCATTAAGTTAACTGTAGCTAATTCTCTGAGACCCAAGTCGTAGACCGACGAGCACACAGCCTCTCCATAAGTTAATCAAGGGTTACAAATAGAAAGACACAGTGACATTTGGTCGTTGGGGTTCAAGGAATCGCTCGATGAGTTCGGAGAACGCACCCTCAGTCCCAGCCGTTTCAAGGACGACATCGCAATACGGCCGCACGTCGTCGGTGACATTCGCCACGCCGACGCCCAGTCCCGCCGCCTTGATCATGGAGAGGTCGTTTGCGGAATCACCAACGGCGATGACCTCGGACATCGGAATTCCCAGCATATCGGCAAGGCGCGTGAGCCCCGTCCCTTTGTCAACGCCTGCGGGCATGAGTTCGAGGTAGCGCTTGGAGGAGAAGGTGATGTCAACGCCGAGTCGCTCGGCCATCGGCGCGAGCTTGCGGCCCAATTCCTGCAGCTCATCGAAGTCCCAGTCGACGTACAGGATCTTCACGATGCCACGGCCTTCAAGGAATGAGAGGTCGGGATGGTCAGATCCGCGAAAATGAGTGACCCCGGTGATCGATTCCAGATAGTCGCGCTCCCGTGTGGGTGCGTCATTCACGAACACGTGGCCGTCGGCGACGTTGACGTGCATGCAGAGTCCGAGTTCGAGCCCCTTTGCATAGATCGCGTTCGCGCATTCGTTGGAAAGGCCGCAGGTGGTGAGCGGGGTGGGGTCTCCCACGCGGTTGATGAAGCCGCCGTTATAGGAGAGCACATAGCCGTCTTCGATCAGCTCGCGGGCCTCCCCCGAGAAGTTGTCCATGATAGAGGAATACCATCGCCCGCTCGAAGGGACGAACAGCACACCGAGCTCCCTCATGCGTTTGAGTGCTCGGAGATTGGACGCCGGGATGGCGTGGTCGGCATCGAGAAACGTCTCATCCATATCGCTGGCAACAAGTCGGTACATGCAATCCCCCATACAACGTAAAAAACGAGGCGGGCTTATTATCGCCCACCTCGTAAGACCTTGGCTATGTCGAAGGCGTGGACACGTGAAGATGGCCCATTCGCGTGTCGCGGCGCGTTTCCGCGAGCCGGATGGCTTAGTACACCATTCCCATGGCTTCGCGTACCTCGGCGAGCGTCGCCTCGGCGACCTCGTTGGCACGGCGATTGCCCTCGCGTAGGACGTCCTTGACGTAGTCCATATCCTGGACCAGTTCCTCGCGGCGGGCGCGGATGGGGGCAAAGTACTCGTTCACGCTTTCGGTGACGTACTTCTTGAGCTGGCCGGAGCCGCCCATGCCGATCTCTTCGGCGATCTCGACCTCGGAGCGGCCGGTGCAGATCGCGGCGGTGGAGAGCAGGCCGGATACGCCAGGGCGCGCCTCGGGGTCGAACGTGATCATGCGCTCGCCGTCGGTCTGGCTCTTCTTGATGCGCTTGGCCGTCTCCTCGGCGGTCATGGAGATGTTGATGGCGTTGCCGTAGCTCTTGCTCATCTTTCGACCGTCCAAGCCGGGCAGCAGCGGCGTGTCGGACAGCAGCGCGTCGACCTCGGGGAACACCTTGCCGTAGCGGTTGTTGAACTTGCGTGCGATGGTGCGGGTGAGCTCGATGTGCGGCAGCTGGCCGCGCCCGACCGGCACCACGTTGCCCTTGCAGAACAAGATGTCGCACGCCTGGTGCACGGGGTAGGTGAGCAAAAGGCCGGTGAGCTCATGGTCGCTGGCCTCCATCTCGGCCTTGACGGTGGGGTTGCGCTGCAGCAGGGCCTCGGAGACGAGCGACAAGAACGGCAGCATGAGCTGGTTTGCCGCGGGCACGGCGGAGTGCGCGTAGATCATGGTCTTGTCGGGGTCGATGCCGCAGGCAAGGTAGTCCATGACCATGTTGTACACGTTGTCCTGGATGTGCTCGGTGGTGTCGCGGTCGGTGATGACCTGGTAGTCGGCGATGAGCACGTTGGTGTGGACGCCCATGTCCTGCAGCTCGACACGGCTCTTGAGCGTGCCGAAGTAGTGGCCGAGGTGCAGGCGGCCGGTGGGGCGGTCGCCGGTGAGCATGGTGTACTTCTCGGGGTGCTGCGGCAGGTCGGCGCGGATCTGGTTGCTGCGCTCGAGGCTGACCTCATAGCTGAGCTCGTTGGGCATGCTGTCTCCTTTTGGGTTGAGTGCCTGGCCGGCATTGTCGGTCTTGGTTGAAGATGAAGCTACCAGAGAAACGGCGTCTCTTGCCGGAATCAACGATGGTTTTCGCCGTGTCGTCCCGCAGGGTCGTTTCCCTTCTTGGGAAGGAGCCCCTCGATATGCTCGAGCCGCTCCTCATGGGCCGCGTGCGCCGCGCGCTCCTCGGCGGCGAAAGCGGGGTCTTCGGGCGTGACGGTCTCATCTCGCTGTCGACTCCGGTACCACCGCGACGGCGCTCCTGAGCCTGCTCGTCGACAAGCCGGTGACTATCTACACCACCAACGGCTATGCATGTCGGTTTACGGGCGAGCTTGCTGCTAAGGTGGTGGTAATTGGCGGCGACTTCAACCCCGTTACCTGCTCGCTCACCGGTCCTATGGTTGAGAGCGCGCTGCGCGAGCTGTACTTTGACCGGGCGTTTATAGGTGTCAATGCGGTGGACGAGGACCGCGGCATCATGACGCCAGGTTATCCCGAGGCTATCAAAAAACGTATCGTGATGCAGAATTCCCAAGCGAGTTGCGTACTCGCCGATAGCTCCAAGTTCCACGTGTTTTCAAATGTAAAGGTGTGCGACCTGGAGGGCTTTACTGTTATTTCCGACAGGCGCGACTCCAAAATCGGCGAACGCGTCAAAATGATCACGGCCTAGGACACTGGGGCATCGCATCTTGCCCTCAAGCCGTTGCCCACGTAACGAAGTGTGGGGCAAACGTGCGCCCCATTCCTGATTTCGGGACTAGCTTAGTTCGTCGGCTACTTGGTGTTCGTAGAAGGCTTCTACTACGGCGTTGAAATCGCGGGCGAAGTCTTCCATGGTTCCGTGCCAGGTGGCTCGGCTGGGTTTTCCCTGACCAACATAGGCAGTTTGAATGCCGCAGGCGGGGCTGGGGAAGTCGCGCTTGGGGTCGTTGCCCACCATAAGGACCTCGTGTGGCTCGAGTCCCATCACCTGAAGCTGCTCTAGATAGTAGGTGGCATCGGGCTTGCAGCGGGTGGTGTTTCCCATGTGCGTGACGAGCTCAAAGGGGGCGTCGGCCAGGTCGCCCCAACCCATGCGGCACTCGATGGCCCCCTGCGTAAAGCTGGGGTTGGTAAAGAGCGCGCAACGAAGTCCTGCGTCCTGTACGGCCTGAAGCGCAGCGTGTGCGCCCGGCATGGCGTGAGCGTTAATGACATCGTCGTTCTTGTACGGAAGAACTTCGCGGTCGTAGTAGGTAAACGCCTCGTAGATAAGGGGATCGGAGAGGCAGATGCCGCATCGGCGCTCGACCTCGGTGCGGTAAAATTCAAGATTGGTGCGGTTATCCGTGCCGCTTCGGCGGTTGGCGTTGAGGTCGACCAGGATGGTGCCGAGGCGTGCCATCGTGCCACCGCGGCTGCGGCGTCCGATATCCGCGAGCATCGACGAGACATCCTTAAAATAGCGAAGGATGAACGCGTTGAGGTTGATGCTAAGAAGCGTCTCGTCCATATCGAAAACGACTGCTTTGAGCACGCGGGCACCTTTCTCGTAAATTTGATCTAGAGTCGTTGGCTCCGGATACTTTACCCCAAAGCCAAATGCCTGGCTGGTTATCGTCAAGTTGTGGAGAAGTGTGTTCATAAGATTACGAAAAAGTCTCCACACGAGTAAAAAATCGCAGTTCACGCTTGAAATCGAACTCATTTCCCCGTAACCTATACGAACGTGATTGCATAAGCGTCACATTAGTATCTGTCGGCTCCCGAGTGTTCCTAAACGTTGTGTGCTTGTCGCACCCTTCTGTAGGTCCTAGCAATCGGGGCCCCGTAGTTCGAAAGGGGTCCACCTTTGAGTGAGATTCAGAACTCGTCCATTTTCTCTCTTGACGATGTCAATGAGGAGGAGATGAACAACCTCATCGACGGTACGATTACCGACTTTGATGAGGGCGATCTCGTTAACGGCACTGTCGTTAAGATCGAGCATGACGAGGTGCTCGTTGACATCGGATTCAAGTCCGAGGGCGTTATCCCGGTCCGCGAGCTGTCCATCCGCAAGGACGCTAACCCTGCAGACATCGTTGCACTCGGTGATCCCATCGAGGCCCTGGTTCTCCAGAAGGAGGACAAGGACGGTCGTCTGGTCCTGTCCAAGAAGCGTGCCGAGTACGAGCGTGCTTGGAACCGCATCGAGGAGAAGTTCAACTCCGGCGAGAACGTCGAGGGTGAGGTTATCGAGGTTGTCAAGGGCGGCCTGATCCTCGACATCGGCCTGCGCGGTTTCCTGCCTGCTTCCCTCGTCGACCTCCGTCGTGTCAAGGACCTCACCTCCTACATGGGCACCCGCATCGAGGCCCGCGTCATCGAGATGGACCGCAACCGCAACAACGTCGTCCTCTCCCGTCGCGTCGTGCTCGAGGAGTCCCGTAAGGCCGAGCGCTCCGAGATCCTGTCCAAGCTCAAGTCTGGCATGCGTCTCCAGGGCACCGTTTCCTCCATCGTCGACTTCGGCGCCTTCGTCGACCTCGGCGGTATCGACGGCCTCATCCACATCTCCGAGCTTTCCTGGAACCACGTCAACCATCCTTCCGAGGTTGTCAAGGTCGGCCAGGAGGTCGAGGTCGAGGTTCTCGACGTCGATCTCAACCGCGAGCGCATCTCCCTTGGTCTCAAGCAGACCACCGAGGATCCGTGGCGCGCACTGGTCAAGAAGTACCCCGTCGGCGCTATCGTCGAGGGCACTGTGACCAAGCTTGTCCCGTTCGGCGCTTTCGTCGACCTGGGCGAGGGCATCGAGGGCCTGGTGCACATCTCCGAGATGGCCAACAAGCACGTCGACCAGCCTTCTCAGGTCACCCACGTGGGCGACAAGGTTCAGGTCAAGGTCATGGAGATCGACCTCGACCGTCGTCGTATCTCCCTGTCCATGAAGTCCGCTGCTGAGACTCTGGGCGTCGAGATCGAGGTTACCCCGCTGCCTTCCGAGAAGAAGGACGAGGAGACCGACGCCGAGTAAATCGGTTTGACGATCACTTGTTTTAAGGGATCCGTCCGCAATGGACGGGTCCCTTTTTGCATTTGTTGCTGAGGTACGCGATGCTGCCCGGGCTGTCTACGGGCTATTGGGTTGTCGGTGCATGAAAAAATGCCGACATCCCGCCTCGGGGAGGAGGCGGGAACGCACCGAGTAGACGGAGGGGTGCGGAGCGCGGTCGCGTCTCGACTGACGACGTTGCTCATCGACGACCCTATTGTACTGCATAGCGTGGTTCTTGGTTTATCGTGTCGAACGCTTGTGTTGTGCCATTGCCTGCGTCAACGGTGTGCTACACTCTTGCACTGCTGAGTGGGCCAGACGGTTGCGCGATGTGCTGCTTGCAGCACGCGTGAGGAAAGTCCGGGCTCCAGAGGGCGGGATGCCGGCTAACGGCCGGGCGGAGTGATCCGACGGAAAGCGCCGCAGAAAAGAAGACTCCCACCTGCGCCGCAAGGCGTAAAGGGAAAAGCTGAAACGGTGGTGTAAGAGACCACCAGCGTCGTGGTAACACGGCGGCTTGGCAAGCCCCATCCGGAGCAAGCGCGAATAGGAACGCCATGGGCCGGCCCGGTCCGCGTTCGGGTAGCGTGCGTGGAGCTGCACGGTAACGTGCAGACAAGATAAATGACCGTTCACGACAGAACCCGGCTTATAGGCCCACTTGGCATTTTTGTTACCCTAACAATCGGTACGGCCTTTGCCGTATTATTGAGGCTGTTTGTTGCTTTGCTTGTGTTTGAGGGGCTTTGTTGGACAGCTATTTTACTCTGCAATCGAATATTGAGGCTTCGGGCGAGTTTGTGGACCGCAAGAGTCGGTTTATTGCTCAGCTGGTCCATATTGAGTCCGAGGATGAGGCGAATGCCTTTATCGAGATGGTTCGCAAGCGTCATTATGACGCTCGGCATAATGTTCCCGCGTGGATTTTGGTCGATGGACGCGAGCGCCAGAGCGATGATGGTGAGCCGAGCCGCACGAGCGGTATGCCGACGCTCGAGGTGCTGCGTGGCGCGGGGCTCAAAAATGTTTGCTGCGTAGTGACGCGCTATTTTGGTGGCACGCTGTTGGGGCCTGGTGGCTTGGTGCGCGCCTATACCGCGGCGACGCAGGCGGCGGTGGCCGCGGCTCAGGAGGCCGGGCAGATCGTCGAGATGACAAGCGTCGTGCCGGTTGACGTGTATGTGGCCTATCCACAGTATGAGCAGGTGCTTCGCTTGGCGCAGGATTTGGGTGCCAAGGTTTCGGATACCGATTACGCGGATACCGTTACACTTCACTTGGTGTTTAAGGCGGGGGAGCAGGAGCCATTTTGCGCCAAGATGCGCGAGCTTATGGCGGGACGCGAGGAGATCGAGGTCGGCGCTCCCGAATTTGCCGAGTTCTGACGGCGACGGCCGGCGTGCTTTTGGATGGATCCCAAGCGCGCCGGCCGTCGTTTTATGTTGATGCCGTCTACTCGGCGAGCTGCTTTAGCACATCGCAGGCGATCTCGATGGCATCGTCGATGCAACCGGGGCAGCTGCGGAGCGGACCCTTATCCGATCCGATGCCCTTGAGCGTGCCGCAGACGGTCGTCGTGTTCTTCTCGCCAAAACGCTTGGCGATTTCGCGCGACAGCTTGTAGGTCTGGCCCTTGGTCTTGGGGTTTTCCATGCCGTCGCTCATCACGAAGCCCATGATGGCCACGGCGCCCGAGATGGCGCCGCAGGTTTCGGTCATGCCGCCCATGCCGGCGCCAAAGCCCTCGGTGAGGGTAAAGGCGACCTGAGGGTCGAGTCCGACGGCAGGTGCGAGCGTGCAGGCGACGGCCTGCGCGCAGTTAAAGCCACGGGCGTGGTATTCGGCAGCCTGAGCCTGACAGGCGGTGATGTCGAGCTGGGCCGTATCGATTTGCTTCATCGTTGTCTCCTTGGTCACGGTGTACCCGCTTATGGTACCCGTGACGGTGCGTGTAATCATCGAGAGCTTCATGGATGCCTCATTTTTCTCTGTCGAGCAAATGCCCAAGGCTTGAGATAAATACCCCTGATCGATTTGTCCCATAACCTACCTTGGGGATGGGTTGAGAGGGCTGCGGGGTAGCGGTATCGTGAACCGAATAAATCAAAACCCAAGCAAGGGAGCTAGATATGAGCGAGCAGACCATCGGTACTACCTGTGTTCAGGGCGGCTACCGCCCGGGTGACGCGGAGCCGCGCCAGGTGCCTATCTACCAGTCCACCACGTGGAAGTATGATACGTCCGAGCATATGGGCAAGCTGTTTGACCTGGAGGAGTCCGGTTACTTCTACAGCCGCCTGCAGAACCCCACGTGCGATCTGGTTGCTGCCAAGATCTGCGAGATGGAGGGCGGCACCGCTGCGATGCTCACGAGCTCGGGCATGGCTGCGAACTTCCTCGCGATCTTTAACGTGGCCGGTGCCGGCGATCATGTGGTCGCGAGCTCTGCCATCTATGGCGGCACCTACAACCTGCTGGCTCACACTATGGGCCGCATGGGCCTGACCTGCACGTTCGTCGCACCCGACTGCACCGATGAGGAGCTGGAGGCCGCTTTCCAGCCCAACACCAAGCTCGTCTTTGGCGAGACCATCGCCAACCCCGCGCTTGCCGTGCTCGATATTGAGCGCTTTGCCAAGGCCGCGCACGACCACGGCGTGCCGCTGATGGTCGACAACACCTTCCCGACGCCCGTGATGTGCCGTCCCTTTGAGTGGGGCGCCGACATCGTCACGCATTCCACCACCAAGTACATGGATGGTCACGCGGCCTACCTGGGCGGCGTCATCGTCGATCACGGTCAGTTTGACTGGATGGCCCATGCGGACAAGTTCCCGGGCCTCACCACGCCCGACGAGAGCTACCACGGCGTGACCTATGCCGAGAAGTTCGGCCGCGAGGGCGCCTTTATCACCAAGGCCACCGCACAGCTTATGCGCGACCTTGGCCCCATGCAGAATCCGCAGGCGGCGTTCTTCCTGAACAGCTCGCTCGAGAGCCTGCACGTGCGTATGCCGCGCCACTGCGAGAACGGCCTGGCGGTCGCCAAGTTCCTGCAGAGCCACCCCAAGGTGCGCTTTGTGAGCTATCCGGGCCTGGAGGGCGACAAGTATTACGACATGGCCCAGAAGTACATGCCCAACGGTACCTGCGGCGTTGTGAGCTTTGGCTTTACCGGCGGTCGTGCGGCGGCCGAGACCTTTATGAAGAGTCTGAAGCTCGCCCAGATTGCCACGCACGTGGCCGATGCCCGCACCTGCTGCCTGCACCCGGCAAACGCCACCCATCGCCAGATGAACGACGAGGAGCTCATCGCCTGCGGCATCTCCGCCGACATGGTGCGCCTGTCGTGCGGCCTTGAGGACACGGCCGATCTGATTGCCGACCTTGAGCAGGCGCTCGAGCAGTGCTAGGCTAGCGTGCGTGTGAGGCGTGGGACGGCTTTTCGGCTGACGACGTCCTCATAGTTCCGATTCCGTAGGCGGGACCCCGATCGTGACCGTTTGTAGGCGATGGGGTCCCGTTTTTGCGTTGCACGATAGAAAGGATATACATGGAGAAAACTGCCGAGCAGCTGCGCCGCGAACACATTGCCCTAGAGGGCGACACCCACGGTAAGAATAAATGGGCGATTCTGTTCACCGTGCTCGTCATGACTTTTATGGCGTGTCTGGATGCGAGCATCGTGACGGTGGCGCTGCCCGTGATGCAAAAGGAGCTGGGGGTGGGTCTCGACCGCATTCAGCTCGTGAGCTCGGTGTATCTGCTCGCGACGTGCGTCGCCATGCTGCCGTTTGGCCGCTTGGGCGATGTGCGCGGCAAGGTGAATGTGTTCCAGCTTGGTGTAATCGTCTTTACGGGTGGCTCGTTGCTTTGCGGGCTTTCGGCTTCGCTCGAGGTGCTTATCTTGGCGCGTTTCGTGCAGGGCATTGGCTGTGCCGCCGCGATGGCCAACAATATGGGCATCATCACCGAGTCGTTTCCGGCGCGTGAGCGCGGCCGTGCCATGGGCATTCTGGCGACCTTTGTGGCTCTTGGCATGATGTGCGGCCCCGTGCTCGGCGGCGTGCTGGTGGCGAGCTTTCCCTGGGAGAGCATCTTCCTTATCAATCTGCCCATTGGCGTAATCTCGTTTATCGTGGGACTCTATACGCTACCGCATGTGAAGCCGGAGGCTGGCGAACGCCCTATGCCGTTGACAGAGGCGGCGCGTCGCTGCTTTGCGAGCTCGGCTTTCACGATTAACCTGGCTTGCATGCTTATCGTGTTCGTGGGTATCGGTGCCTCCGAGTTTGTGCTGCCGTTCTACTTTCAGGATGCCCACGGCTTTAGCTCCGATATCTCCGGCCTGTTGTTTTTGGCGATGCCGGTCGTGAATGCCTTTGTGGGCCCGCTTTCGGGCTCGGTGTCCGACCGTGTTGGTTGTGAAGCGCCCACGGCCGTTGGCTTGGGCGTGTACGTGTGCGGTCTCTTTGCGGTGAGCACGCTTGACGAGCATTCTTCCATCTTGATGATTGTGTGCTGCGTCGCGTTTATGTCGTGCGGCACGTCGATCTTCCAGAGTCCCAATAATTCGCTGTATATGGGTTCGGCTCCGCGTGAGGCGCTTGGCTTTGCGGGCAGCTTGAGCAGCTTGGCGCGCTATGCGGGCATAGCGCTGGGTATTACGGCGGCGTCGCGCATCCTGTATGGACAGACGAGCGCGGCGATGGGCAAGACGGTCACGAGCTATGTGGCGGGTCGTCCGGACGTGTTCCTCTTTGGCTTCCGTTTGGTATTCTACGTGCTGATGGCCGTTGCTACCGTGGGCTTTGCGCTCACATTGGTACGTTTGGTGAGGACGCGCACCCGGCATTAGCGTGTTGGGAGGCTGTCTGCCACGAATCGGGCCTATCTACTGGTCTTGCGGCTTTATGGTGCGATGGGGCTTGTGGGGCGGGTGGGGGTCGGTCCGTGGTAGACTATCGTGCAACGTTTGTTCATCGCGCGGAATCATTGCCGCGAGAAAGGGTTGCGCCATGCAGGAGCTTGAGGATCGTATTCGCCGTGACGGCATCGTAAAGGCCGGTAACGTCCTTAAGGTTGATGCCTTCCTCAACCACCAGTGCGACGTCGAGCTGTTCGACCACATGGGCGCCGAGTGGGCCCGTCTGTTCGAGGGTGTCGAGATCAACAAGATCCTGACCATCGAGGCTTCGGGCATTGGTATGGCCTGCATCGCGGCCCAGTATTTTGGCGGCGTGCCGGTGGTCTTTGCCAAGAAGGCCCAGTCCATCAACCTCGACGGCGAGCAGTATGCCACGACCATCTACTCCTTCACCAAGCAGAAGGAGTATCCGGTTATCGTGGGCAAGCGCTTCCTGTCCGAGGGCGATAAGGTCCTGATTATTGACGACTTCCTGGCTAACGGTTGCGCGCTCGAGGGTCTTATCAAGATCTGCGAGGCTGCGGGCGCCGAGGTTTCTGGCATTGGCATTGCCGTGGAGAAGGGCTTCCAGGGCGGCGGCGATAAGCTCCGCGAGCGCGGTTTCCGCGTTGAGAGCCTGGCCCGTATCGCCGATATGGACTGCGAGAATGGCGAGATCACCTTCGCCTAAGCGCGCGGCACATACGATTCGCATGCGATGTGACAAAGGGACTGTCCCTTTGTCACATTTTTGTTTGAGGGGAGGTTTTGGTATGGATGAGAGCAAGATGGGCTGGCACGAGTATGCGCGCTTTGGCGAGATGTCAGCCGAGGAGTTGGCACGCGACTGCGAGGTGCAGGTGTTTCGCGCGACGGGCCCGGGCGGCCAGGGCGTGAACACGACGGACTCTGCCGTACGCATGAAGCATGTGCCTACGGGGATAGTCGTGACGGCGCGCGAGAGCCGTAGCCAGTTTCAGAATCGCGCGAGCTGTCTGCGCAAGCTGAAGGCCGAACTTGATCGTCGCGGCCGTCCGCCGCGCCGTCGCGTAAAGACTAAGGTGCCTCAGCGATCGCGTCAGCGCAGACTCAACGACAAGCACTTCAACGCCATCAAAAAGGCCAACCGCCGCAAACCGGGCAGCGACGAATGATCCCCCCATAAGTTGTGGTGAAATAGGGATTGTTTGGGCTGCCAGGGCCGCAAAACAGTCCCTATTTCACCGCAACTTAGGTGGAGCTAGCGGGTGGGGCGCCAGACTTGGAGGGCGGCGGCTAGGATGTCGACCTCGATGCGGGAGGCGACGATGGGCTCGCCGTCGGCCTGGATGGGGTAGTCGGGTTCCTCGAAGGTGAGCTCGGCACGGTGGCATCGGCGCATGCGCACCGGCGGTAGCTTGGTGTGGTGGCCGTCCTTGGCCGAAAGGAACATAGGCAGTGCGACTGCGCGGGGCACGGGGCCACACGCGTAGCAAACGTCGAGCGCGCCGTCGCGGGGGTCGGCATCGGGGCAGATGCGATAGCCCGAACCATAGGTGGGTCCCAGCTGGATGGCCATGATAATCGCCCGCACGCGCTCGGCGGGCGCGCCATCAAAGCTGATGGTCATGGGGTAGTTGCGATAGCGTAGGCCAAACTGCTCAAGTCCCGAGAGAGTGTAGAGCGGAGCGCCCGTCAAGCCCGTCTTTTTGCGCAGCTTGGTGGTGCCCAGGCCGATGGCGGCATCGATGCCGACCGAAAGTGTCTGGTCGTAGTACTCAACGGTAGCCTCGCCGCTGCCGCTCGCAGGGCTCCACGAGCGAATGCGCCCGATGTCCTGACGCTGCAGCTCGCAGGTGAGCAGCGCGCCAAAATCCTTGCCGGAGAAATCGTCGATGCCGAGCGTTTGGGCAAAATCGTTGCCGGAGCCCACGGGCAGGACGGCAAGGGCGGGGCGGGTGCCCTCCTCTTGCGTCATAAGCCCGTTGACGACCTCGTGAATCACGCCGTCGCCGCCAAGGGCGATAACGGTGCGATAGCCCTGAGCCTGTGCGGCCAGCTCCTTGGCGTGTCCCATGCGCTCGGTCAGCACCAGGTCAAACTGGGATGCGCGCGCGGTCATATCCAAAAAGCGTTGCAGGCGCTCGGCAACTTCGCGCGCCGCACCCGACTGGGCGGCTGGGTTGGCGATGATGAGCGTGCGGGCAAAATCAGTTGCATGCATGGGGCGACTCCCGGCGTATGACGTGACGGTGCGGTCGCGCTCAGGTCGAATTGCCCCCGATTGTGGCTGCACGGCGAATACTAACGTCTACTCTATCAGGTCGTTGTGGCGCTCGATGGCATCCGCTACCGTACCGCCCTCATCCACAATAAGCGAACGGCGCTTGGGTGAGATGATGCGCTGGGCGGGGTACACGCCGCGGTGTCCGCCGGTTAGGTAGCTGATAAAGGCCACGATGACAAAGAACCCGGCGGCCGTGCCGTGGAACAGGTCGATGGCCATCATGCAGGTGGTGATGGGCACGTTGAGGCCGGCGCAGAACACGCCGAGCATGCCGAGAGCCGCCAGAAAACTGGGGTCGAGCCCGGTAAGGCAACCTATCCAGCCACCGAGTGCCGCACCGATGCCAAACAGGGGCGTGACCTCGCCGCCTTGGAAGCCAGCGCCCAAGGTGAGCGCTGTGACGACCAACTTGATGACTGCGTCCGCCAGGGTGGTGTTGCCGGCAAATCCGGCGCCGGAAAGCCACGTGGAAAGGCCGGCGTAGTCCCAGGCGTCGAGGAGGGCATAGGCGGCCAAAACCACGAGTGCGCCTATGAGTGCGCGAACGAGGTAATTGGTGATAAAGCGACCGTACAGGCTCTTGACGGTTCGAACTGACCAGGCAAAGAGGCGTGCCGTCAGACCGAAGATAATGGCACTGATAACAACGATGACAACCGTCCGTGGTGTCATGTTGGGAACGCTGGCGATAACATTCGCCTCGTACTCGGTTCCCAAGGCAAGCGACGTAAAGTAGCCGGTAAACGAAGCGACCAGGCAGTAGATGCCCGCGGTGTAGTCGATCTTGCCGATGAAGCACATCTCCATGCCAAAGAAAGCCCCGGCAAGGGGCGAGCCGAACACGGCGCCAAAGGCCGACGAGATGCCGGCGAGCATGAGGTCGTGGTGGTCATGCTTTTTGAGGTGGGCGAGGCTCGAGATGTTGCTGGCGATGGTGCCGCCAATCTGCACCGCAGCTCCCTCGCGACCGGCCGAGCCGCCGGTGAGGTGCGTGAGCGTGGAGCAGACGAAGGTGAGGATGGCCATGCGCATATGGATGAGGCGTGTGCCCAGAGCGGAGTCGATGACCAGGTTGTTGCCACGCTTGGCGGCGAGACCGTGGTTTTTGTACACCCATGCGGTGGCAACGCCCACAACGGGAAGCAGCGCGTAAATCCACGCATGGTGCTCGCGATAGTCGGTCGCGATATTTAATGAGGCCAAAAACGCCCAAGCGGCAACGCCCATGGCGAGCGAGACGGTGACGACGAGTACGAGCAACTTAGTGCTCGCTAGTAGGTTGCGGGCGTTGCGGCGCGTGTCGGCAGCCAAGAGATGCTCGGAGCGGGTAAGTTGATGCCTGCCTGCCGTGATGACGTCATTAAGGGAGAAAAAACCGCCGTCGTCGAGCGGCTGGAAATGATCCTGCGCTTTGTTTGCGCTTTCGGGTTTGTCGTTATGAGCCATACGTTCCTCTTTTAGGTTGCAACGCAAGCAATTATAAAACGCGGTAAACGCGACGAGCCGGTGGGTTGGTTTCCATTCTGTTTCGCGGCCTGCAACCGACAGGTGTATTTGCGGGTACAGGCCGAGTCGCGGTCGTGCGTCGGGGGATTATACTGAGACAAGCATAAAGAATTGGCGCCCCTGTTGTGCGCCGTGGCATTAAGAGGTGCATATGGCAGAGAAACTCATACCGTTGGAGGATGCGCAGTCGATTGTTTTGTCGCACGTTGCTCCGACGGATCTCATCGAGATTCCCGTGTGGCAGGCGGCTGGTTTTCCCTTGGCCAAGGACGCGGTGGCCGATATCGACATCTCGCCGTTTGCCAACAGCGCTATGGACGGATATGCCGTGCGCTCGGCGGACTTGGCGCGGGCATCTGGCGAGGCGCCGGTGACGCTCGACGTTATCGGACACGAGGCCGCGGGCCATGTGTTTGAGGGCGCAATCGGCGCGGGCGAGACGGTCCGCATCATGACGGGCGCGCCGGTACCCGAAGGTGCCGATGCCGTGGTGAAGTATGAGATCGTTGATGTGCTCGACGGTGACGGCAACGAGGGCTCGCGTGTGAGGTTCTCGGCGCCGGCCAAGGTGGGGGAGAACGTTCGCTCGGCTGCTGAGGAAGCTCATGCCGGCGACGTCGTGATGCGCGCCGGCGAGGTTGTGGCTCCGGCGGGCGCCGGCCTGCTGGCGAGCGCCGGGTATGCGAACGTGAAGGTGCATGCCGCTCCGCGCGTGGGCATTATCTCGCTGGGCACGGAGCTGGTCGCGCCGGGTGAGCTGCCGGCGCGCGGGCAGATTCGCGATTCCAACTCGTCGGCGTTGATGGCCGAAGCACTCGATGCCGGCGCGGAGCCCGTGTTCTACGGCATTGCGCCCGATGATGAGCAAGCGATCGCCGAGCTGGTGCATCGTGCCGTGCAGGAGTGCGATTTTGTCATTACGAGCGGTGGCGCCTCGGCGGGCGATTACGACTATGTGACGGCGCTCGTCCGGCGTGAGGGCGAGGTGCTGTTTGACCGCATCTCGATGCGTCCGGGCAAGGCCATTACGTTTGGCTTGCTCGGGGGTAAGCCCTACCTGGGACTTTCAGGCAATCCGGCCGCGGCGTATGTGGGCTTTGAGATGCTTGCCCGTCCGGCGATTCGCAAGATGCGCGGTTTTGCCGAGGTTGCGCGTCCCGTGCAGCAGGCGACGCTCACGCACGGCGTGAAAAAGCGACAGCATCGCCGCTTCTTCGATCGCGCCACGGTTTTGCGCGACCCCGAGACCGGTGAGCTGTTGGTGACCGAAGCCAAGACGCAGAATTCGGCGCTGCTCGGCACGATGCAGCGGGCCAACTGCCTGCTGCGTATTGACGAAGGACCGTGCGAGCTCAAGGCGGGCGACGTCGTGGATGTCGTGCGTGTCGACCTGCCCGAGGGCACGGTGCTATAGGAGGAATGCTATGGAGCTGAAGATATCGATCGTGACGTGCTCGGATACGCGCGATCTTGCTCAGGACGAGGCTGGAGCCGCGCTCGAGGAACTTATCGAGGCGCAGGGCTGGACGGTCGCCTCACATGTGGTCGTGCGCGACGACGTCAGCGAGATTGGTGATGCCATTGTGGAAGCCGCCGATGAGTGCCACGCCAATGTCGTGCTCACCTGCGGCGGCACGGGGCTTTCGATGCGCGATGTGACGCCCGAGGCGACGCGTGCCGTCTGCGACCGCGATGTGCCGGGTATTGCAGAGGCAATTCGTGCGTACTCGATGACCAAGACGCGCCGCGCTATGCTCTCGCGTGCTATTTGCATGCAACGAGGTCATACACTTGTCGTAAACTTTCCCGGTTCCACGAAGGCCGCCCGCGAAAGCTGGGAGGCCATAGCGGACCAGCTGGAGCACGCGGCTCAGATGACAGCGGGCGGCGGACATACCAACTAAGCTATTTACCTGCGGTGGGGCGACCTTATCGGTCGCTCCGCTTTTGTTTTCCGCCGAATCGACGACGAGGTGTACGGTAACTCGAAACTATATTCTCAGGTGAGAATAATTTCTCACTATCATTATTCGCACGGAAGTATAATCTGATTGCAGATTAAAGCCCGCGGTGGGGTACCCGGGCACAAGGTCCGAAAGGGTTGAATATGTTCGATATGGTTTCTCGTCGCGGATTCGTCTCGCTTTCTGCTGTCGCCGCTGCCGGCCTTGGTCTTGCTGGCTGCTCGGGCAGCAAGACGTCCGAGCCGGCCGGATCCGATGCCGGTTCTGCTAAGGCATCTTCCAAGAAGGCTGTCGAGCTGCAGGTCTTTGCCGCCAACTCGCTCGAGAAGGCTCTGCCCGAGGTTCAGGAGCTCTACACAGAGCAGACCGGCACCACGTTTGCAGACACGCAGTTTAAGGCCTCCGGCGACCTTGTCGAGCAGATGCGCGCCGGTGCCGCTGTCGACGTGCTCATCACAGCCTCCAAGGGCACCATGGACGACGCCGAAGCCGCCGAGCTCGTCGACGTCGATACGCGTGAGGACATGTTCGTCAACGACCTCGTGATCATTCGCGCCGAGGGCTCCGACACCAAGGTCGAGGCCATCGCCGACGTCGCGAATCTGGACGGCAAGATCGCCATTGGCGACGCCAAGACCGTCCCCGCCGGCAAGTACGCCAACCAGGCGCTGGCTTCCGTGGGGCTCTATACCGGTACCGAGGGCGACGACGGCGAGTATGCTCCCGAGATCGCCGACAAGGTCGCACTGGCCGATAAGGTGGGCACCGCCGCCGCCTATGTCTCTACGGGCGACTGCGTAGCCGGTTTTGTCTACAGCTCCGATATCTTCCGCTATGACGGCATCGAGGAGGCCTTCGTGTGCCCCGAGGATTCGCACAAGCCCATCGTGTACCCGGGTGCCGTTGCCGAGAGCTCCGAGCATGCCGACGAAGCCAAGGCGTTCATCGACTTTTGCCTGTCCAACAAGAAGGCCCAGAAGATTTGGGCTAAATACGGCTTTGAGCTTTCCGCGTAGAGCGGCTTGGCGCGATAATTCCATCGTTTTATGTTTCACTCCGTCCTTGTATTCGCTTGGAGCTTTTCGTGCTTAATAGATTCCGCATGCTTGTCGCCTGTGCTTTGACCTTCGCGCTTTGCTGGGTGCCAGGATTTGCGTTTGCTGGGGACACTGAGGACGGGGCCCAGGTTGCTGCGACCGCTCATGGGCTTTCCTATGGGATCGAGGGTTTTGAGCGGTTGGTCAGGGGGACCGCTCGTGCCATGGAGGGCCAGCCTGAGGGCTACCGGTTTCCCGTTGACGAGGACGTGGACCTTGTAGTGGCACCTGCTGCCGATCGCGTTGTGGTGTGGATATCGCCCAAGGCGGTCGAGAAGTATGGATTTGATCCGCAGGATAACGAGTGCGTATCGGGTCTCAAGGCCCTCGTCTGTAAGCTCGACAGCGCAAACTGCATGGGAGGTGCGCAGCTAGGGGACGTGGATCTTCCTTGGTATGTCACGGCGGAAACAACGTTTGATGCCGGCGGGTATACCTATGGCTTTGACGAGCGCGGTGCGGATGGGGACCGCTATGTGGTGATTGCATCAGCCTCGGGTGATGCCAAGGGCGGCGCGCGTTGGCTTGATAGCGCTCAAATGGTAGAAGCATCGTCCGTCGTGTTGCGGGATGAGCAGGGGCCCTTGACCTCTCTGGCCTCCTTTTTGGGCGACATCGACTATCGCCCGCTTTGGGTGTCCATTAAAACGAGCGGCCTTGCCCTGCTGATCTCCTTTGCGCTGGGCCTGTTTGCCGCATGGAAGACCATGGGTACGACGAGTCGCATCAAGGGCCTGCTCGATTCGGTCTTTACGATTCCTATGGTGCTGCCGCCCACGGTCTGCGGCTTTCTGCTCCTTATGCTGTTTGGCCGCTCGACCGGGGTGGGCCAGTGGCTCATCGCGCACGGTATCTCGGTTGTCTTTACCTGGCCGGCGGCGGTGATCTCTGCCGTGGTGGTGTCGTTCCCGCTCGTCTACCGCACGGCGCTCGGAGCCTTCGAGAGCCTCGACACGCAGATGCTCGATGCGGCGCGAACCCTGGGATGGTCCGAGCGCCGCATCTTTACCAGGCTTATGATGCCGCTCGGCTGGCCCTCGATTGCCGCTGGCACGGTGCTCGCCTTTGCCCGTGCGATGGGCGAGTTTGGCTGCACCCTGTTTTTTGCGGGCAACTACGCCGGCATTACGCAGACCATTCCCATCGCCATCTATTTTGAGTGGATGGGCGGCAATACGTCGGTGGCCCTCTTTTGGGTCGTTGTCGTAATCGCGTTCAGTTTCCTGGTCATTCTGTTCATCAATATGTACACGGCGCATTCGCAAAAGTACCGCGAGCGGGGCCTTTCCCGTGCGGAGCGTAGGCAGGCCAAAGATCTCGCCGGACAGGGCGATTCGCTCGACCCGGCGGGCGGTGATGCCTTGCGTATCGATCGCGAGGCACTGGCCGAGCTCATGCGCGATGATGCCGCATTACAGGGAGGTCGATAGGCCATGTCGCTCGTTCTGGATATTAAGAAACGTTATCCCGGGTTTGTGCTCGACATGCAGCTTGAGGCCGGCAAGGAGCGCGTGGCCTTGCTCGGTGCCTCCGGATGTGGCAAGAGCTGCACACTGCGCTGCATTGCCGGCGTGGAGACGCCCGACGAGGGCAAGATCGTCGTCAACGGCGTGACCTTTTTTGACTCGGCGGCTGGCATCAACCTGTCACCCCAGGAGCGAAAATGCGCCCTGTTGTTCCAAAACTATCAGCTGTTTCCCAACATGACGGTGGCCGATAACGTATGCGCCGGTGTAAAGGATGCTGGCGACGCCGCCGCGCGCAAAAAGCTCGCCGAGCGCTATCTGGGCATTTTCGGTCTGGCCGATTTTGTCGATCGCTACCCTGCGCGACTCTCGGGCGGGCAGCAGCAACGCGTGGCGCTTGCCCGTATGGTGGCGGCGCACCCGGGCATTTTTATGTTCGACGAGCCCATGAGCGCACTCGATGCGTATCTCAAGAGCGCGCTTGAGCAAAACATGCTCGACCTGTTCGACGTCTGCAACCGTACCGTGCTCTATGTGAGCCACGACATCGACGAAGCGTGTCGCCTGTGTCAGCGCATCTGCGTGATGCACGACGGGCATGTTGAGGAGATTGGCTCCATCGAGGACGTGGTCCGTCGTCCGCAGACGCTGGCGGCACTGCGCCTGACGGGCTGCAAGAACACAAGCCGGGCGCGCAAGATCGGCGACGAAGAAGTTGAGGCCCTCGACTGGGGCATGACCTTTAACGTGGGTCGCGAGGTTCCCGATGATGTGGCGTACCTGGGCATTCGCGCAAGCTACTTCCATGTTGACAATCGCGCGGAGCGGGGCCGCAACAGCTATGATTTGCACGTGGCCCGTGTGAGCGATTCGCGCTTTGAGCGGCTGGTGCTGCTGGACGTGCCGCGCGTCGATGCGCCCACACGTCTGCAGTGGAAGGTCAACAAGGTGGGCGTGCCTGTCGACGAGCTGCCGCAAGCAGGCGAGACGCTGCGCATGCACTTCGATGCGAGTAAGATCCATTTGGTTTGTCGATAGCGCCGGGTAATGCCGTCGGGGATATAAGCCTCGGCGGCTTTGTCTTGCCGTTCGCCGAATGATGGATGACAAACTCTTATCAACACAGATAATTATTTATTAAACGACGGCACACGACGCTGTCGTACGAATGTCAACGGTGTTCGCATGGTCGACGACCGTTGATATAGTTGACCTTAACTTGTAAAGGAGGGTGCGCATATGCCGCAGACGACATACATTCGCCGCGTTGCCGCGCGCGCCCTATATATGGCTCGGAGTCGCATATGAGCAGGTATGTTCACGGCTCCGGGAGAGACGACGCACAACTAAATAATCAGCTGCAAAGCAGGTTCCCCAAAATTCCGGGTTTGAGCACGGCCGGGCAATCGCCGTCCGTCGTGCATCGATACCGCTGTTATCCGTTTTTGGTTCGAGAGGGGAACCGTCATGGCTGAAGAATTTGATTTCCATCCGATGTGGGAGAGCCTCGGCATGAATCTTGCCGACCACGACATGCTGCTGGGCGCCGTGGGCCAGATGTACGGCGATATGTTCCTGACGCAGAATAATCGCCCCAAGTCCACGTCCTACCTGGATTTTGTCGCCACCAACATCCACAGTGGCCGTATTAAGGAGATGCTCGACAAGAAGGAGGCCGGCGAGGCCACCAAGATCGTCGGTTCGTTCTGCGTCTACGTGCCCGAGGAGATCGTACTTGCCTGTGACGGCATTCCTGTGGGCCTGTGCTCGGGTGCCGACTGGGCGACCGACAAGGTCGAGGAGCATCTGCCGCGCAACACCTGTCCGCTCATTAAGAGCTTTGCCGGCTTTAAGCTGGGCGAGGTCTGCCCCTACATTGAGTCGAGCGACCTGGTGGTGGGCGAGAACACCTGCGATGGCAAGAAGAAGGCCTACGAGTTCTTTGCCACGCAAAAGAACATGTACGTCATGGATATCCCCAACGTGCACGACGAGTCGACGCTCGTGACCTGGAAGGCCGAGGTCAAGAAGCTCGCGGCCAAGATCGAGGACGAGTGCGGCGTCAAGATTACGCCCGAGCGCCTGAAGGCTGCCACCCACGCCGTCAACGAGAAGCGTCGCGCCCTGCAGCGTCTGGCTGTGACCCGCGCTGCCGATCCGGCGCCCATCAGCGGTCTCGATAGCCTGCTGACCGTTCAGGCCGCCTTTATGGACGACACGCCGCGTCTGACCGGAGCCATCAACGACATGGCCGCCGAGTGCGAGCAGCGTGTCGAGGCCGGCGAGGGCGTGGCGCCCAAGGGGACCAAGCGCATCCTGTACACCGGCACGCCCATGGCCGTGCCCAACTGGAAGCTGTTCAACCTCATCGAGAAGGCCGGCGGCGTTGTGGTAGGCGAGGAGTCCTGCACGGGCTCGCGCTACTACAAGGACCTGGTCGACGAGTCCGGTGAGACGGTCGACGAGATGCTCGACGCCATCGCCGAGCGCTACTTTAAGATCAACTGCGCTGTCTTTACGCCCAACGACCAGCGTATGAAGGACATTGTCCAGATGGCCAAGGACCTGCATGCCGACGGTATCGTCGACGTGGCCCTGCAGTTCTGCACGCTCTACGAGATGGAGTCGTTTGCCGTGGAGAAGGCCGCCGAGGAGGCCGGCATTCCGTTTATGCACATCACGACCGACTACGCCGGCGAGGATGCAGGCCAGCTACAAACCAGGATTGAGGCT
Source organism: uncultured Collinsella sp. (assembly GCA_965147105.1). Taxonomy (GTDB): domain Bacteria; phylum Actinomycetota; class Coriobacteriia; order Coriobacteriales; family Coriobacteriaceae; genus Collinsella. Next base: position 52,810 of record CBCTIZ010000002.1, read on the forward strand.
TTCTTGGAAACCATTTAGGGCCATCCGTCCCGGCGGCTTTCCCGGACACCCGATCTTGCCGTTCAAACCGTCGCTTGCGTGTCAAAATACGCGGCGCTCCTCTTTCACGGCAACCTCGGGCACCTGGGAAAGCCGTTTCCTTGGTTGGCTAAAAGGTTTGTTAAGGAGTTATATGTCGGAAAATATTGAGCAGCCGTTGCCGTCCACGTTTGAGGAGTTCAACGAACAGCGCAAGGCGGCGTTTATTCGCGTCAAGGATTATAAGCAGGCGGGTAATCGCCTGGTCGGCTTTTTGTGCAGCTATACGCCGCTCGAGATTATCGATGCCGCGGGGGCTGCGAGCGTGGCCTTGTGCGGCACGTCCGACGAGGTGATTCCCGAGGCCGAGAAGGTGCTGCCGGCAAACCTCTGCCCGCTCATCAAGTCGACCTATGGCTTTGCCTACTCGCAAAAGTGCCCGTTTACGTACTTTAGCGACATGATCATCGGCGAGACCACCTGCGACGGCAAAAAGAAGATGTACAAGCTGCTCAACGAGCTCAAGCGCACGCACATTCTGCATCTTCCGCAGGGTCGCGACCGTGCCTACGAGCGCGAGGGCTGGTACGAGGAGTGCTGCCTGCTCAAGGAGGAGCTCGAGGGCTTCTACGGCATCACGATTACCGACGATGACCTGCGCGCTGCCGTCCGTCGTCGCAACCGCTTGCGTGCGGCCCAGCTCGAGATGTTTGCGCTGCAGGCCAACCAGCCGGCGGCCATGAGCGGCGTCGACCTGATGAGCACCATGTTTGCCGGTACGTTCAGCTTTGATATCGAGGCCTATACGCAGCAGCTGGAGCAAAAGGTCGCCAAGCTGCGCGAGGCCTATGATGCAGGCGAGCGCCCGGTCGCGGCGGATGCCAAGCGCATTCTGATCACCGGCTGCCCGGTGGGCGGCGTGATCAACAAGATCGGTCGCACCATCGAGTCCAACGGCGGCGTGGTCGTGTGCATGGACGACTGCTCGGGCGAGCGCACGGCGGCCATGATGATCGACCCGGAGGCTCCCGACATCCTTCGCGCCATCGCCGACCGCTACCTGGATATCAACTGCTCGGTCATGACGCCCAGCGACGGTCGTATGGAAAACACGCTGGCCATGTGCGAGAAGTATCACGTCGATGGCGTAGTGGAGAGCGTGCTCCAGGCGTGTCACACCTTTAACGTGGAGAGTGCGCGCATGCAGGAGGCTGTCGAGGGTGCGGGTATTCCGTATATGAAGATCGAGACCGACTACAGCAACGGCGACATGGGCCAGATCGAGACGCGCATCGTCGCCTTCATCGAAACTCTCTAGCTTCCTCAGGCACCGGATCTTGCTCCTCAAACCGTCGCTTGCGTACCCAAAGTACGCTGCGCTCCTCTTTCGGGGCAATCTCCGGCACCTGAGAAACCTAGAGCTAAGGCGCCTGAACGCGCCGCTACCTTTGATGTTTAGATTGGGAGAGAGCCATGATAGGGATCGGGATCGATATCGGGTCTACGGCGGCTAAGGCTGCTGTGGTCGACGGGGAGGGTTCGGTGTCGTGGACGTGCGTGCAGCCAACCGGGTTCTCCTCGGTCGATGCTGCCGAGCGGCTGCGCGAGGCACTGGCAGCGGCGGGTTATGACGTGGCTGCCGACGACGTGCGTGTGATCGCGACCGGCTACGGTCGTGTCGCCGTGCCCTATGCGCACAAGGTCGTGACCGAGATTACCTGCCACGGCACCGGTGCCGTGCGTCTGTTTGGCGACCACGGCACCGTGATCGACGTGGGCGGTCAGGACACCAAGGTCATTCAGCTTAAAAGTGGCCGCGTGGCCAAGTTTGCCATGAACGACAAGTGCGACGCCGGCACGGGGCGCTTTTTTGAGATCATGGCCGACCGCCTGGGCATTTCCCAGCAGCAGATGGCCGACCTGGCGCGTTCCGGCGAGCCCACCAAGATCAGCAGCATGTGCACGGTGTTTGCCGAAAGCGAGGTTATCAGCCTGATCGGTCGCGGTGAGCTGCGCGAGAACATTGCGCGTGGCGTGATCGACAGCGTGGTCTCGCGCGTGGCCACTATGGCCGGGCAGGCGACGGGTGCTCCGTACTACCTGACGGGAGGCTTGTGCGAGAACGCTTACGTTGTGGAGCGGCTGGCGGCGCTGCAGGCGGTCGCCGGTCACCACCTCGCCCCAGGTCCGCTTCGCCGGTGCCATCGGCGCGGCGATTCGCGCACAGGCGCTCAATTAATGCATCCGCCGTAGGCTCGCATTCATGCGTATACTGGGAGAAAATGATTGACCGATGAGAGGAGGTATCGATGGCTGACGATCAGATTAAGCTTACGTCTATGACTGCCGCGAGCGGTTGAGCCGCTAAGTTGGCTCCCGGAGCCCTCGCCCAGGTCCTGGGCGATTTACCCAATGTGCATAACGACAACTTGCTCGTGGGGTTCGATACCTCCGACGATGCGAGCGTCTTCCGTGTAGGGGAGAACCTGGGGCTCGTGCAGTCCATCGACTTCTTCCCACCGATGGTCGATGACCCGTTCCTGTTTGGCCAGATTGCCGCGGCAAATTCGCTGTCGGACATCTACGCCATGGGCGGGCGGCCGAGCCATGCCATGAACTTGCTGTGCATCCCGAGCTGTCTGGGCATCGAGGTTGCCGGTCAGATTCTGGCGGGCGGCGCCGACAAGTGCGTCGAGGCGGGTTGCTCCATCGCGGGCGGCCATACCATCAACGACGACGAGCCCAAGTACGGCCTGTCCGTGAGCGGCTTTGTCGCGCTCGACCGCATGCTCGCCAACAGCGGCGCACGCGTGGGCGATGTTCTGCTGCTGACCAAGGCGATCGGCTCGGGCATCATCACCACGGCCATTAAGGGCGAGCTTATCGAGCAGGACGAGGCCGCAGCCATGTTTGGCTCGATGCGCACCCTCAACGAGGCGCCGATTCGTCTGGCCGAGGGGCTCGAACTTCACGGCTGCACCGACATTACGGGCTTTGGCCTGATCGGGCACGCGTGCGAGATGGCCGAGGGCTCGGGCGTGCAAGTTGAGCTTGCGTCGGGATCGGTGCCGCTCTTTGATCAGGTGCTCGACATGGCGCGTCTGGGCATTATCCCTGCCGGCGCCTACCGCAACCAGGACTTCTTTGGCCCGCGCGTGACGGCCGACGATGACCTGGAGCCGGGCATGCTGGATGCGCTGTACGATCCGCAGACCTCGGGTGGTTTGCTCATCGCGGCACCTGCTGCCGATGTGGATGAGCTTGCGCGCCGCCTACATGCTGAGGGTCGCATCGCCGCCGTTATCGGTCGCGTGTGCGATCCGGTGCCGGGCGGCCCTGCCGTCCACGTTGTGCATTAACGATACGTTTATTGAGCTATGTACCGTTCTAAAACGATTTATTCGAAAGGAAAAACTATGTCTACCAAGATTGAAGTCAATGCCATGGGCGATGCCTGCCCGCTGCCCGTCGTCAAGACGCTTAAGGCGCTCAAACAGCTTGATGGCGAGGGCGCCGTCGTGACTGCGGTCGACAACGAGACCGCCGTCAAGAACATCTCCAAGATGGCGCAGGAGAAGGGCTGCACGGCCTCGGTCGAGAAGGTTTCTGACGCCGAGTGGCACGTGACCGTGGCGACCTCTGGCGCCGTTGCCGTGGCCGATCCCGAGCAGGATGGCGCTGCCTTCTGTGATGCCAGCGCCGGCAAGGGCAAGCTCGTCATCTCCGTCTACACCGACTGCATGGGCCGCGGCGACGACGAGCTGGGCCACAAGCTCATGAAGGCCTTCATCTTTGCCGTGACGCAGCAGGAGGAGCTGCCTGCGACCATGCTTTTCTACAACGGCGGCGCTAAGCTCACCGTCGAGGGCTCGCCGGTGCTCGATGACCTGAAGGGCCTGGCGGAGCAGGGTGTCGAGATTCTTACTTGCGGTACCTGCCTGGACCACTATGGCATTAAAGACAAGCTTGCGGTGGGCGAGGTCACCAACATGTACGTGATCGTGGAGAAGATGGAGCAGGCCGTGCGCGTCGTGCGCCCGTAGCGTATTGGTTGGAGTTGCCATGAGGGAGAAGCGCCCGGCGCTTGTCATCACGTTTCCCACCACGGCGGCCGCCATGGGCTGCGAGTCCCTTTGCATCGAGCGCGGCCTTCCCGGGCGAACGATTCCCGTGCCCGGGGAGGTCGCTGCCGGCTGCGGTCTGGCGTGGAAGGCGTTGCCTGCCGATGAGGAGCTGCTGCGCGGCGAACTCGCCGCGGCGGGCGTTCCCACCGAGGGCTATACCGTGATTGATATGTGGGAGGTCGTGCGATGATCTACCTGGATAACGCGGCGACGACCATGCACAAGCCGCAGGCGGTCATCGATGCCGTGACGCAAGCGATGTGCTCGCTCGGCAATGCCGGGCGCGGCGCCACGTCGGGTGCCCTCGACGCCGCTCGTACCATTCACGGTTGCCGTGCCAAGCTCGCGCGCCTTTTGGGTTGCCCGAGGGCGGACCATGTGTGCTTTACGCCCAACTCTACGGCGGCGCTCAACACCGCCATCTGTGGCGTGGTGCGCCCCGGCGACCGCGTGGTCACCACGGTGCTCGAGCATAACTCCGTGCTGCGTCCGCTCAACCGCCTGGCAGCGGAGCGGGGTGTGACCGTTGAGCATGCGAGCTGTGACGCAAACGGTGTGCTCGACTACGACGAGCTCGAGCGGCTAGTCACGCCCGGTACGAGTGCCGTGGTTGTGACGCACGCCTCCAACGTGACCGGCAACGCTGTCGACATTGTGCGTGTGGCGGCCATCGCCCATGCGGCCGGCGCGCTGGTGATCGTCGATGCCTCGCAGTCTGCCGGCACGGCGCATATCGATATGCAGGCCATGGGGCTCGACGTGGTGTGCTTTACTGGCCACAAGGGACTCATGGGTCCGCAGGGGACCGGCGGGCTGGCCGTGGCGGAGGGCATTGACGTGTGGCCGTGGGCCATGGGCGGCACGGGCGTGCACAGCTTCGATGCGCTGCAGCCGCTTGAGTGGCCCACGCGCCTTGAGGCGGGCACGCTCAACGGCCACGGCATCGCGGGCCTTTCCGCAGGCCTCGACTTTATCGAGGCCCAAGGTGGGGCCGAGGCGATTGCTGCCCACGAGCGTGCGCTCGCTGATCGCTTCCTTGCCGGCGTGCGCGAGATCCCGGGGATTAAGCTCTACGGTGCCTTTGACCAGCCGACGCGCTCGGCGATCGTCTCACTCAACGTGGGCGATATCGATTCGGCCGAGATCTCGGACGCGCTCATGCAAGGGTGGGGGATTGCCACGCGCCCCGGTGCCCATTGCGCTCCGCTCATGCACCGCGCGCTCGGGACCGAACGCCAGGGTGTCGTTCGCTTCTCGTTTGGGTATTTCAACACTACCGAAGAAGTTGACACGGCTATCGATGCTCTATGCGATTTAGCCTGCTAAAGCTGCTAGACCGTTTATACTTGCGGGACGGGTGTTTTTGCCCGTCCCGTTTTTGTTTCGACCCGAAAGGTGTGCATATGGCCTCATCCGCCCCGCGTGGTCTACGCTCCGATCATGTCGTTACCGTTGGCATCGCCCTGTTCTCGATGCTCTTCGGCGCCGGCAACCTCATTATTCCGCCGCTGCTGGCGCTCCAGGCAGGTTCTGCCACGCCGGTCGCCATGCTCGGCTTTCTGATTGCCGCCATCGGTCTGCCCGTCATGGGATTTATCGCCGTCGCGCTCGCCGGCACGGCCCGCGAGCTGGCCGGGCGCGTGCATCCTAAGTTTGGTGAATTCTTCGTTGCGGCGGTCTACCTGGCCATCGGTCCGTGCCTGGCCATTCCGCGCACAAGCTCTACGGCGTTCGAGATGCTAGTGCCGCTGCTGCCCGAGGGCGTCTCGCTCGGCACGGCTCGCCTGGTGTTTGCCGTCGGCTTCTTTGTCGTCGCGTTTGTGCTTACGCTGCGCCCGGGGGTCATCACACGCGTACTCGGTCGCATTACGGGCCCCGCGCTCATCGCGCTCATCGTGCTGGTCGTGGGTGCTGCCGTGATCTCGCCGCTGGGACCGGCTGCTGCCCCGCAAGCTCCCTATGATGCCGGCGCTGCGGTTCAAGGCTTCTTGACCGGCTACCAGACCATGGACCTGCTTGCGTCGCTCGCCTTCGGCATCATCATCGCCGAGACCATCCACGAGTTGGGTGTTACCGATGACAAACGCGTGGCCTTCGAGATTTCGCGTTCCGGTGTGATCGCCGGCGTGCTCATGGCCATCATCTATTGCGGCTTGGCCCTTGCCGGTATGCAGCTCGGCACCGTGATGTCCGACGCCACCAACGGCGCCGCCATTCTCGCCCGCTCGGCCTCCATGCACTTTGGGCTTGCCGGCACGGTCGTGGTCTTCGCCATCTTCTTCCTCGCCTGCATGAACGTGTGCATCGGCCTCATCAGCTGCTGCGCGCGTTACTTCTGCGAAACGTATGTGGTTAAAGGGGGAGCGGAGGCCTCCGAGGAGGCCATGCGCCGTCCCTTTGCGATTCTCGCCTTTGTGTTCGCAGCGTTTTCGTGCGTGCTCTCCAACGTGGGCCTCGACGTGATCCTCATGTTCTCGGTGCCCATGCTCAACGCCTTGTATCCCGTCGCCATCGTGCTGGTCCTCATGGGTTTGGTACACGGCTTTTGCGACGCTCATCCGCAGGTGTGGGTCTGGGTCGGCGGCGTGGTTGCCGTGCAGAGCGTGATCACCTCGGTCCGCGATGCGTTCTTTGCGGGCGCGTGGCTGCCGTTTGATGCGCTACCCCTGGCAGACATCGGTGCCGCGTGGGCGCCGGTTGCCGTGGTGGCGTTTGTGATCGGTCTGCTCCACAGCAAGTTTGTCGCACATTCGAGGAGCTAGGGTTTCTGCGCTTGCACAGGCGGGGAGTCTCCCCTATAATTTCCTTCGCTTTGGGACACGCAAGGTTTAGACCTTAGCTGCTCAACACCTTCGGGACGTGGCGCAGTTTGGTAGCGCGCCTGCTTTGGGAGCAGGATGTCGCAGGTTCAAATCCTGTCGTCCCGACCATATCTTGCGGGCGTAGTTCAATGGTAGAACCCCAGCCTTCCAAGCTGATGACGCGGGTTCGATTCCCGTCGCCCGCTCCATAAGATAGATGAACGGCTCTGGTTCCTTTTAGGAATCAGAGCCGTTTTCGTAAGTGTACGGGGTGACGGGAATCGATGCCGCCCCACATCCCCTCTTAAGTTGCGGTGAAATAGTTCCTGGATTAGCCGCAAAAGCTGTTCTCCAGGAACTATTTCACCGCAACTTATTGAGGCCGAGCGGGGTGGGTCGATGATGGGTTCTGTTATCGAGAAGATGAGGGCAGCCGGTCAGGAGTCTGCGTAGGGTTTTGTGGTTGGTATACCGTAGCCGCGCATCATGGAGCCGAATGCTTTGACATCGTAGGTGTCTGAGAGCTTGAAATGAATGACGTTGTGGCCCATGGCACGCAGGTTCGCGTCGCGCATGAGGGCAGCTCGATAGGTTTTTGCCGCAGTATGTTCCGGACCATTTTGGGACTCGTCCTCGAACTTGCCTAGTCCATGCAGCTCAGCCAGCATCCAAGAGCCGTTTGGCATCTGCCAGCCGTAATCTGCCAAATAATAGCCGGCGTTTCCCGGTCGAGTGATTTCAACCTGAAGTTCGGGTGTGGCAACTCCCGCCAGAATCATTGCCGCCCGTGCTTCGGATTCTCCACCGTTATCCGATCTGCCATCCATATGTTCAAAAACGTCAAATGCGCGTGCGATGCCATGCAGTCCGCGGCAGTTCGCTTGTGCATATGCACGCAATTCTTCACGCTCGACACCGTACTCACGAGCCAACCCGTCGACATAGCCTAGTGCATATCGGAAAGCGCTCGTTCGGGCGATGTCGACCACCGTGCGATATGGATCCGTTAACGTAAACGGGCCGAGCTGCCATACGTCGCCCGGCCGCCAGCGTCGGTATTCAACGAATTCGTACATATCGCGCCTGGTGGAACGCGGCAGCAGCACTTGCACCTTGTCGAGAAGCGAATATGCAGAACCGATGCCATAGAGCAGTGCCGCCGTTGCTCCACAAAACACGGCATCCGGTTCAACGACCGCAATAGCGGATGCCAATTGAAAGATGCGATCTTCGACGCCGAGGTCATTCCAATACGCGGGATCAGCGTAGACATGGTTGTAGAGTCGAATAATCATCTCTTTTTGCATGAGCGCGTAGGCACAGCGTTCATCCCATTTTTTGGTAGCTACAAACAGGCGCCCGCCATGATGGGCCTCGAATAACCGGAAGAACAGCTCTACTTGCGGTTTGGAACAGCGTTTATCATGACTCATGTTCGACCCCATGGTCTCGAGGGGGAGTGAATGACACTACGCTATCCCATATTTGGTCCGTCAGACCTTGCCATGAACTGACCAAAAGCTTGACGGGGCAGGTCAGAGTCATGAGCCAGAGCCAAACATATCGGCAAACGGTTGATTAGTGCCCCTCGGCGGCACTTAAAACCACCCTTACAGAAAGTTGCGGTGAAATAGTTCCTGAAAAGCTCGAATAAGCCTTAATCAGGAACTATTTCACCGCAACTTAGAAGGGATGGGGCTGAGGGGCGGGCGATGCCGTTGTCTGTCGGTTAGTGGCGACCGTGGTGGCGGAGCTTGTCGATGGTGGAGTCGGTGCTTCGGCTGCGGGCGTCGGCGGCGGTTTGGCGCTGGCGGCGGTAGTCGATCATGCCTTGGATGATGGGCTTGCCAAAGCTCACGACATCGTCGTTATAGATGGCGGTACGGGCGGCAAGCAGACAGTCGGTAAAGTCCATATGCGTTTTGCCAAACAGTTTGATACCAAGGGCGATAACGGTGGGCTCATCAACCATGACGTCATCGAGCAGCTTGGTCATGGCCGACGCGATTTCAACTCGGGGAACCTTATAGACGTCGCGCAGCGTGACCACGACGCGCGTGATGATTTCGGGGTAGACACGAGCGGTACGCGTAGCGATGACCTTGGCGGCGCGCGGTGACAGAACTTCGTCGTCGTCAAGCAGGTAACGTAGGATGACGGTCTCGTCGATGATGGTGCTACTCATGGATATCTACTTCCTCGGGACCCAAAACCGACTCGTCGCTTTCTGTGGCTAGGTATTCAATCCAGGCATTGCGCTCCTCGGAGCGGCGATTGGGGTCCCCGTATGCTTTGAGCAGTCCATAGGCGGCCGTGCCGTCCTTTGAGCGCACGGCGACCGGCTGAAAGGGGGGCTTGCGCATCAAAATGCTTTGCGCGACAAATAAGCGGACAGCCTCGGCGAGCGATGTGCCCATGGCGTCGTAGAGACGCTCGGCATGCTGCTTGTCTTCCTCGCGAATGCGCACCTGCAGGATGGCTCGTTTTTGAGTCGATGACATCACTGGCCTCCCTTAATGAGCGTGCAATTTGAATAGTCAAATACAGCATTGGCTAATAATAGCCAATCTTACAACCACTACTTTATTGCATTAGAGTAACTGGGTGTAAACGATATTACAAACGTACTACATCCTTCAGAAATGAGCGTGAAATCTCTCTCGAACGTACGCGTGTAATACACTCACCTTTATATCCTATCGAGAATAATTCCAACCTGCCAAAACCCCTGCAATACACCCGTATTGCAGGGCCTATGCTCAAGTTTGCCCCCTGCAACTGCGTATATTTAACCTGTATATCGTTGGAGGAATTCTATCGAAGTGCCTGTTTCGCCGCATGCACTCGATACGCCGATGCCGGACCACGGGCGGTCCGGGGCAACGTCGACAGGGTCTCTCCGGCATGGGATTCAGGAGGGAGTGAACAACATGGGCAATAAACGAGTCGTAGCCGATTCCTCACGCTGCATTGGGTGCCAAACCTGTATGGCGGCGTGCATCGAGGCGCACGACATCCCCGGCAACATCGCCGCGCCGCGCCTGCGCGTGACGCGTACGTACGAGATCTCCGCACCGGTGGCTTGCCATCACTGCGAGGATGCCCCGTGCGCGAAGGCCTGTCCTACGGGCGCCTTGTTCTTTGATCCAAAGAACCATCGTATCGGCGTCAACGAGGACAACTGCATCGGCTGCAAGAGCTGCGTCATGGCATGCCCCTTTGGCGCCGTGAGCGTGGCGACCACGCAGGTTCCGGTCTTGATGGGCGACGTTCGCGTGGGTTCGCAGACCAAGAGCTTCGTGCTCAAGTGCGACCTGTGCGTGGACCGTCCCGGCGGTCCGGCGTGTGCCGAGGCGTGCCCGACCAAGGGCCTCACCCTGGTAGACGAGGAGCGCCTGGCAGAACTGACTGCCGAGCGTGCCCGCGCCACCATCGAAAACGAGGCGTAAGCGTTGGGGCGACAAGCCCAATGATTGTCAAATAAGTACCGAGCATTCGGTAGCAGAAAAAGGAAGGAGGGTGTCATGGAGAAGCATAAAGTGATCTGCCCGTACTGCGGCGCCGGTTGCCAGTTTAACCTCCTGGTCCAAAACGGCCAGGTCGTGGGCACCGAACCGCTCAACGGCATCACCAACCAGAGCGAGCTGTGCCTTAAGGGCATGAGCGGCTACGACTTCATCAACGACACCAAGATCTTGACTCCTCGCGTACTGCACCCGATGATCCGCCGCACTAAGGGTGCGGATCTTGAGCGCGTAAGCTGGGACGAGGCACTGGATTTCACCGCATCTAAGATGCAGGCCATAATTGACGAATATGGTCCTAACGCTGTCATGACCACCGGCTCTTCGCGAGGCGGCGGCAATGAGGCGAACTACGTCATGCAGAAGTTTACGCGTGCGTGCATCGGCACCCACAGCGTGGACAACTGCGCCCGTACTTGACACGGCCCTACTGTCCTCGGTCTGATGGACACGGTTGGTTCAGGTTGCATGTCATGCTCCATCCCCGGTATGGAGGATGCGGGCTGCATTTTCCTCTTCGGCTATAACCCTGCCGATTCGCACCCCATCGTCGCAAGGCGTATCGTGCGAGCCAAAGAAAAGGGTTGCAAGATCATCGTCGCCGATCCGCGCCATATCGAAACCGCGCGTATCGCCGATCTCTACCTTCCGATCAAGAACGGTTGCAACGTTGCGTTCCTCAACGCCTTTGCCAACTGCTTGGTCAACGATGGCCTCTACGACAAGGAATTCGTCGCCGAGCACACGAACGGCTTTGACGAGTGGTGGGAGACCATCAAGAACTACACTCCCGAATCCGTACAGGACATCACGGGTGTCGAGCCCGCGTTGATCCACCAAGCTGCCGAGATGTACGCCACGGCGAAGCCTTCCGCCATCATTGGCTGGGGCATGGGCGTATGCCAGCAGAAGCAGAACCTGAAGACGGTGCACACCATCGCCTCCATCGCCTGCGTTGCCGGCCAGATCGGCAAACCCAATTCCGGCCTCGCGCCCGTGCGTGGTCAGAACAACGTCCAGGGCTCCTGCGATATGGGCATGCTGCCTAACCTGTACCCTGGCTACCAGAAGGTCACCGACCCGGCAGTGCGTGCCAAGTTTGCCAAGGCTTGGGGCGTGCCCGAGGAAAAGCTCCCGCTCGAGGAGGGCTACAAGCTCACCGACCTGGGTCACCTGGTCGACGAGGGCAAGGTGCACTGCTTCTACAACTACGGCGAGGACCCGGTGCAGACCGAGCCCGATTCGGCCGGTATGCGCAAGACGCTCTCCGAGCTGGATCTGTTCATTTGCCAGGACATCTTTATGACGCAGACGACCATGCTCGCCGACGTCATCCTGCCTGCCACTTCCTGGGGCGAGCACGAGGGTGTCTTTACCGCATCCGACCGTAGCTTCCAGCACTTTGATGCGGCTGTTCCGCCCAAGGGCGAGTGCCGCCACGACTGGGAGATCTTCGCGGACCTGTCTACGCGTATGGGCTACCCCATGCACTACGACAACACCGAGCAGATCTGGAACGAGTGCATTAGCCTGTGCCCCAACTTTGTGGGCGCGACCTACGAGAAGATGGCTCCCGAGGGCGGCTACGCCCAGTGGCCCGTCAAGAGCACCGATGTGAACGACCACGGTACGCCCGACATGTTCGCTGGTGGCAAGTTCACCACCAAGGACGGCCGCGCCAACCTGATGGCGCACGACTGGGAGGCGCCCTCCGAGCTTCCCGATGATGAGTACCCGCTCATCCTGTGCACCGTCCGCGAGGTCGGCCACTACAGCTGCCGCTCGATGACCGGCAACTGCAAGACGCTGGCACTGCTCGCCGACGAGCCCGGCTTTGTCCGCATGAATCCCGCGGACGCCGAGGCACGCGGCATCAAGAATGGCGACATCGTCTCGATTCACAGCCGCCGCGGCCAGGTATACAGCCGAGCCGACGTGAGCGACCGTATCAACAAGGGCACGGTCTATATGACCTACCAGTGGTGGATCGGCAAGTGCAACGAGCTGACCATGCACAAGGTCGACCCGGTCTCGCACACGCCCGAGGACAAGTTCTCCGCCTGCCAGGTCGACGCTATCGCCGACCAGGTCTGGGCCGAGGGCGAGGTCGAGCGTCAGTACACCGAGCTCAAGCAGGCTCTGGTCGACGCCGCCGCTCCCCAGGACGTTGAGCCCGGCGCCGCCAAGTTCGACGACGAGACACACGTGAATCAAATCGTGTAGTCCCGTTCTCGTTGGCTTTTTGGGCCGGGCGTCCCGTACGTTCGGGAGCCCGGCCCGTTATTTTGAAAGGAAGTGGGGATGAACCGCTTCATCGACATCAACCCGGAGAGGTGCATCGGCTGCGGAACATGCCAGTCCGCCTGTGCCGACGCCCACCGGATGCAGGGTCTTCAGGATACGCCGCGCCTGGCGCTCGTGAAGACCGGCGGTATTTCGGCCGCCCTTGCCTGCCACCATTGCGAGGGTGCCCCCTGCGCCGAGGTTTGCCCGGTGAATGCCATCGAGCACGATGGCGATCGCATCCACGTCAAGGAGCAGGAGTGCATCGGGTGCAGGCTGTGCGCCATCGCGTGCCCCTTCGGAGCCATCCATCCCGATGGCACGTCTATCGCCGGTGTCGCAGGCATGTGCGATCCGACGCCTTCGTATCCTAAGTCCCTGAGCAGCCTTCTTACGTGGGCTCCCGGCCAGTACACCTGCGCTGTCAAGTGCGATCTGTGCGCCTTCGATCCGGACGGCCCGCATTGTGTGGCGGCGTGCCCCACCAAGGCGCTGACCGTCATGGGCGGCGCGGCCGATCGCGAGCTCGACGAGGCCAAGCGCCTGCGCTCGATCGAAAACGGTCCGGTCGTCGACGTTACCGCTGTGGCCCAGGGCTTGTCCGAGAAAGCAGAAGGGAGCGTAAAGAATGGATAGCATGACGCTGTTTATCGCATCGCTTGCCGTCTCGTGCATCGGTGCGCTCGCCTCGGTTCTGCTGATCAAAGCCGATAACGCCGCCAAGACCGCCGGCTGCCTTATCGGCGCCGTCGCCGCGGTGCTTTCGTTTGTGGCCGGTATCCAGGCCGTGCTGGGCGATGTCACGTCGGTCGACACCATCGTGTTCTTCCCGTTTGCCCATTTCCAGCTGCTGCTCAATCAGCTGTCCGGCCTGTTCGTGGCGCTCATCTCGGTGCTCGCGTTTGCCGGTTCGATCTACGGTCTCAACTACTTTGATGAGTACCCGGGCAAAAAGGGCCGCGCCGGCTTCTTCTTTAACACCTTCGTGGCGTCCATGATGCTCGTCATCACCGCCGACAACGTGTTTTGGTTCCTGGTCGCCTTTGAGCTTATGTCGCTGACCTCGTACTTCCTGGTCGTGATCGAGGAGAACGAGAACTCCATCCATGGCGGTTGGCTTTACTTTGTGATCGCACACGTGGGCTTTGTGCTCATCATGGCGAGCTTCCTCACCATGACCAACTTCGCCGGTGGCTCGTTTGCCTTTGCGGATTTCCGCGCCACGCAGTTTAGCCCCGCGGTCGCATCCGTGTGCTTCGTGCTCGCCTTCTTTGGCTTTGGCGCCAAGGCCGGTATCATCCCGCTGCACGGCTGGTTGCCCAAGGCACATCCCGAGGCGCCGTCCAACGTTTCGGCCCTCATGTCCGGCGGCATGATCAAGATCGGTATCTTCGGCATCCTCAAGGTGGGCCTCGACCTGCTCTCCGCCTCGGGCGTTCAGGTCTGGTGGGGCCTTATGGTCATGGTCTTCGGTGCGATCTCGTCGGTCCTCGGCGTGGCCTTCGCCCTGCAGGAGCATGACATCAAGCGCCTGCTGGCCTATCACTCCGTCGAGAACATCGGCATCATCCTGCTCGGCGTCGGCGCCTCCATGGCCGCCATGGCGCTCAACTCGGTCGGCATTGCCGTCCTGGCTCTGATGGCCGCCCTCTACCACACGTTTAACCACGCGATGTTTAAGGGCGAGCTGTTCTTGGGCGCCGGTGCGCTGCTGTACTCCACGGGTACGCGCAATATGGAGAAGATGGGCGGCCTGTTCCGTCGTATGCCGGCAACGGCCATCTGCTTCCTCATTGGCGCGCTTGCCATCTCGGCCATCCCGCCCTTCAACGGCTTCGTGTCCGAGTGGTTTACCTACCAGTCGCTCTTTAACGCCGCCATGCAGGGCGACAAGGCCGTCATGATCGTGGCCGTGTTCGCTGCCGTCGCGCTTGCCATTACCGGTGCGCTGGCTGTCACGTGCTTCGTCAAGGCCTATGGCGTCTCCTTTGCCTCCGCGCCCCGCTCCGAGGCCGCGGCCAATGCCAAGGAGGTTCCCGCCCCCATGGTGTTTGCGCAGGGCCTGCTCGCGGCCATCTGCGTCGTGCTGGGCATTGGCGCTCCCGTGATCGCGCCCGTGCTGGTCGATGTCGCCGCGTCCGTGCTGCATCCGTACGGTGGCGTGTTTGCCGCCGAGGGCATGGAGCTCATGAACCAGTACTCCGGCGCTGCCACCTCCACGCCCGCGATCGCCATTGCGCTCGTGTTACTTGTCGGCCTTGCCTGCGGCTACCGCAAGCTCAAGACCGTCGGTAAGGTGCAGAAGTCCCAGCCGTGGGCATGCGGCTATGCTCCCAACGAGCATATGCCCGTCGTGGCCACGACCTTTGCCTCCGAGGTGTCCTGGTTTATGCAGCCGCTCTACACGCTGCGCGACCGCTGCACGGCCGTCTGCTGGTCCATCGCGCACTTCTTCCAGAAGCTCACCGGTGTGGCCGAGGCTGTGGAGCCCGTACCCGACAAGGTTCTCGTCGATGCCCCGCATAAGGGTGTCGAGAAGCTCGCCGACCTCGCGACTAAGCTCGAGGGCGGCAACTACAGCATCTATATCTGCTATATCGTCGCGGCACTCGTGGTGTTCCTCGTGCTCGCCGTGCAAATGGGTTAAGGAGGGGAGAGCATGAACAACATCGTACTTGCCGTTCTGCAGGGTGTGGTCGTCATGGCCGTCGCACCGTTCTTCTCCGGTCTCGGCCGCGTGATCCGCGCCAAGATGCACAACCGTCGCGGCCCCAGCATCATGCAGGACTACCGCGACCTGGCCAAGCTCTTTGCGCGCCCCGAGTCCCAGAGCGAGGATGCGAGCTTTGCGCTGCGCATCATGCCGCCGCTGTTCTTCGCCGTCGCCTTTATGCTCGCGATGGGCCTGCCGCTCTTTACGGCACAGAGCCCCATCCCGGTTTTTGGTGACGCCATCACCAT
This sequence comes from uncultured Collinsella sp., assembly GCA_965147105.1. Lineage (GTDB taxonomy): Bacteria > Actinomycetota > Coriobacteriia > Coriobacteriales > Coriobacteriaceae > Collinsella. The sequence continues at coordinate 68,521 of CBCTIZ010000002.1, forward strand.
CATGTACAGCCTGGCGCTCGCCCGCTTCTTCTTCGCCCTCTGCGGTGTGGATTCGTCCAACGCCTACGCCGGTATCGGCGGCGTTCGCGAGCTGCTCATGAGCGTGCTCATCGAGCCGTCCATGCTGCTGGCGCTGTTTGCCGCCGCCCTGGTGTGTGGCTCCACCGACATCGCCACTATGGGTCAGCACATCATGACGGGCGCCATCGACGCGCCGGTCGCCGTGATCCTCGCCGGCATCGCCTTTGCGATCGCCTGCTACATGGAACTCGGCAAGCTGCCGTTTGACCAGGCCGAGGCCGAGCAGGAGCTTCAGGAAGGTCCGCTCGCCGAGCTTTCCGGCCCGTCGCTCGCCATGGCCAAGCTCGCCATGTCCATGAAGCAGGTCCTGGTCGTCGCCTGGTTCTGCGCGATCTTTGTCCCCTGGGGCGAGCCCGCGACCGTGGGCGCCGCCGCTGTTCTGGGCGCAGTCATCTTCCTGGTGAAGTGCCTGATCGACTTTGTCGTATGCGGTGTGATCGAGAACTCCTGCTCGCGTTCGCGTTTTAAGGTGCTTGGCAATCAGACCTGGGCTGTCGTGGGCATCGCCGTTCTGGCGTTTGTCTTCGTGGTCGTCGGCGTGTAGGAGAAGGGAGAAACAATGTCATTTGCAGTCAGTCTGTCCCTTCTCGGCTTGGTCGCTATCGCGGCCCCGATGGTGGCCTCGGTGCTCGTCGCCCTGTTCCCCCGTCCGTACGCCAAGTGGTTCAGCGTTTTGGGTGCCGCCGTCTCGACGGTCTGCACCATCGCCCTCGCCGCGAATTTCGCTGGCGCCGGCATGCCCGACACGCAGGTCCCCCTGATCTCGTTTGGGCAGACCCTCGTCATGGGATTCACCTTCGATCGCATGAGCACGCTGCTCGCGCCCGCCTTTGTGGGTATCGGCCTGCTTGTCGTGATCTATTCGATTCCTTATATGAGCGAGAATAACCGTGAGCATTCCGACGCACCGCGTCGCCGCTTCTACGCGTACCTCGCGACCTTCATCGGCGCCATGGCCGGCCTCGTGTACAGCTCGACCCTTTTGGGCCAGCTCGTGTTCTTTGAGATCACGGGTGCGTGCTCTTGGGGCCTCATTAGCTACTACATGTCGCCTACGGCCAAGAAGGCTGGCATGAAGGCCCTGATCATTACGCATATCGGTGCGCTCGGCCTGTATCTGGGCGCCGCCATCGTGTTTGCCCACACCGGCACCTTCGCCATTACCGCGATTGCCGGCCTCGACGCCAAGCTCAAGGCTATCGTCCTTTTGCTCGTGCTGTTTGCGGCTTGGGCCAAGTCCGCACAGGTTCCCATGTACATGTGGCTGCCTTCGGCCATGGAGGCGCCGACGCCTGTTTCGGCCTACCTGCATGGTGCCTCGATGGTTAAGGTCGGCGTGTGCGTGTTCGCGCGTGCACTCGTCTCTGCCGGCGAGATTCCCGAGATCGTGGGCTGGGTCGCCATTATCGACGCCATGGTCACCATGCTCTTTGGTTTCCTTATGTACCTGCCGCAAAAGGACATGAAGCGTCTGCTGGCCTTCTCCACGATCGCTCAGCTCTCCTATGTGTTCTTTGGTCTGGGCCTTTCGGTCTTTGGCAGCCAGCTGGCCTTTGATGGCGCCGTGTGCCACATCTTTAACCACGCTTTCGCCAAGACGCTGTTCTTCCTGATCGCCGGTTCGTTCTCCTTTACGCTCGGCACGCGTATGCTGCCCAAGCTTCGCGGCATCGTAAAGAAGTACCCGATCTCGGGCGTGGGCTTTGGTGTCGCGGCACTCGCTATTGCCGGCGTGCCGCCCATGAACACGTTCTTCTCGAAGTTCCAGATCATCGCCGGCGGCTTTTCTGTGGGTGCCGGCAACGTCGCGATCCTGGTGCTCGTGTGCATCATGGTCGCCGAGACCGTCGCCACCTTTGCCTGGTTCCTCAAGTGGATGGGCTATTGCCTGCCCGGCGAGCCGAGCGAAGAGGTCGCCGCGGGAGCCCCGCTTCCCCGCGCGATGGCGTTCGTGTTCATCGTGCTCATCATCATGGTCATCGTCAGCGGCCCGCTTTCGGCCAGCTGGATCGGTTAGGAGGTGGAACGACATGGGTTATTCGATCGTCAACATCCTTGGCGGCCTTCTGATCGTCACGTCCACCATGGTGGTCGTCTCCAAGAACATCAAGCACGCCATCCGCTGGTATGCGGTACAGTCGCTGGTGCTCGTGGGACTGCTCGCCACGCTCGGTGTCACTACCGGCGCGCAGGAGCTGCTTATGTGGGCTGGATCTGCCTTTATCACCAAGGTCGTCCTGGTCCCTTACATCCTCAACCGCGCATACAAGAAGATGGGCGAGCCGAGCGACGCATCGCTCAAGGCCGGCCTTAAGCCCGCATGGGCCATTTGCATCATCGCCGTGGAGGTCGCAATCTGCTTTGCCGTCGTGACGCAGATCAGCCTGCCCACGGCCGAGGTCGCAACGCCTGCGCTCGCTATTAGCTTCGCTCACTTCTTTGTGGGCCTCACCTGCATCATTTCGCAGCGCAACATCATGAAGCAGATCTTTGGATATTGCCTTATGGAAAACGGCAGCCATGTGACGCTCGCGCTTTTGGCCCCCACCGCTCCCGAGATCATCGAGATCGGTATCGCCACCGACGCCATCTTTGCCGTCATCATCATGTCCATCGTCGTGCGTCGCATTTGGGACGACTCCCACTCGCTCGATGCGCGCGACCTGTCCGAGCTGAGGGGGTAGTCCATGGAAACGTTGATTCTCGCCCTGCTCGCGACTCCTTTGGTGTTCTCGCTGGTCATGGCGTTTTTGCCCAAGAACACGTCCTATAACGTGTTTGCCGGTCTCAACCTGGTCTCCGTCGCAGCCGTCCTGGTGCTGTCGATTATGACGGCCGGTGACGTCCTTATGAGCGGCGAAACCGCGAGCGCTCTTGGCCTGTGGTTCCACCTCGATTCGCTGGGCGCCATCTTTGTGCTGCTCATCGGCTTTATCGGTTTTCTTACCGGGCTGTTCTCGCTGCCCTATGTAAAGGCCGATATCGAGGAGGGCTCCATGCCCGCCGAGCGCGCCAAGCAGTATTTTGCGCTGTTTAGCCTGTTCGTGTTCACCATGCTGCTCGCGTGCCTGTCCAACAACATGATCCTCACGTGGGCCGCCGTGGAGGCAACCACGCTTTCCACCGTGTTCCTCGTGGGTATTTACAAGAACAAGACGGCCCTCGAGGCTTCTTGGAAGTATGCGATGGTCTGCACCGCCGGCGTGGCCTTTGGCCTGTTCGGTACGCTGCTGATCTACGCCAACGCCGCCGACGTGATTCCCAACGCCCACGAGGCCGCATTCCTGTCGTGCGTGCTGCCGTATGCCGACCAGTTCGACCCGACGCTCATGCGCCTCGCCTTTGCGTTTATCGTGATCGGCTTTGGCACCAAGGCCGGCCTGTTCCCCATGCACACTTGGCTGCCCGATGCCCACTCTCAGGCCCCGAGCCCTGTCTCGGCCCTGCTCTCGGGTGTGTTGCTTAAGTGCGCCATGCTTGTGATCATGCGTTTCTACGGCTTTACCATCCAGGCCGTGGGCGCCGAGTATCCGCAGCTTTTGCTGCTGATCGTCGGCACGCTGTCCATTTTGGTGGCGGCACTTTCGATGTTTCGCCAAGACGACCTCAAGCGCCGCTTTGCGTATTCGTCTGTGGAGAACGTGGGCGTTATCGCCCTGTGCCTGGGTATCGGTGGCCCGCTGGGTATCGCCGCGGCCCTGCTGCACTGCGTGTTCCACGGCTTTACCAAGACGCTTGCCTTCTGCGTGTCCGGCAACATCCAGCACGCCTTTGGCACGCGTAGCCTGGCCAAGATCCAGGGTGTCGTCGAGGTTGCCCCCGCAACCGCCGCGCTCGCCGTCCTGGCGCTGCTCGGTCTTGGTGCCTTCCCGCCCTTTGGCATGTTTATCTCCGAGTTCCTGACTTTTGTCGCCGGTGTTACCGCCGGTCCCATGTGGCTGGTCGTCGTGGTCGCCCTCGGTCTTACCGTGGCCATCTCCGCGCTCACCCGCATCGCACTCAAGTCGGTATTCGGCCATGCGCCCCAGGGCATGGGCAAGCATGAGGCCCCGGCGCTCATGCTTATCCCCGAAATCATCCTGGCTGTCATGATCTTGTGGTTTGGCATCGCCACCCCGCTGCCTCTCGTGCACGGTGTGGAGACCGCGACCGGCATTGTGCTCGAGCAGAGCACCGAGGAACTTCACGCGACGCCGATGTACCGCGCTGTGTTCGGTACCGAGACCGCTCAGAGCGAGGTGGAGTAACGAATGATTGAAACTGAGAACAAGGTGTATGCCCGTCGCTGCGAGAGCCATGTCGAGGCCCTGCGTCGCGCCGTTCCGGGCTGCATCGAGAAGGTCGAGTGGCAGTGCGAGGACCAGCTGACGATTACCGTCAAGCAGGACAAGCTGCCCGAGGCCGTCCACTACCTGTACTACGAGCGCTACGGCTGGATTCCCGTGATCATCGGCAACGATGAGCGCAGCCTGTGCGGCCGTTACGCCGTGTACTACGTCATCTCCATGGAGGGGGAGGACCCCGGCTGGGTGACCGTGCGCACCGAGGTCGATCCCGCCAAGATGACGTTCCCGTCCGTGACGCCGTTCGTCCCCGCCTGCGTGTGGGGCGAGCGCGAGCTTCGCGACATGTTCGGCCTGATCCCCGAGGGTCTGCCCGACCGTCGCCGCCTGGTGCTTCCCGATGACTGGCCCAGCGGACTGTACCCGCTGCGTAAGGACTCCATGGACTACCGTTTCCGTCCCGCTCCCGCGAGCGACATGGAAAACTACGAGTTCTTGGCCGATACCAAGGGCAAAGAGACCACGCTCGTCCCCATGGGCCCGTTGCACATTACCTCCGACGAGCCCGGCCACTTCCGCCTGTTCGTTGAAGGTGAGACGATCGTCGACGCCGACTACCGTCTGTTCTACGTGCACCGCGGCATGGAGAAGGTCGCCGAGACGCGCCTGAACTATGACGCCGTGACGTTCCTCGCCGACCGCATCTGCGGCATCTGCGGCTGCGCGCACTCGGTGGCCTATGCCGAGGCCGTTGAGCGCGCCCAGGGCATCCATGTCCCGCCGCGCGCCCAGTACATCCGCGCCATCATGCTCGAGGTCGAGCGTCTGCACTCGCATCTGCTCAACATTGGCCTGGCGTCTCACTACACGGGCTTCGACTCCGGCTTCCAGCAGTTCTTCCGCGTCCGCGAGAAGTCCATGGACCTTGCCGAGAAGCTTTCCGGTCACCGCAAGACCTACGGCCTCAACGTGATCGGCGGCGTGCGTCGCGACATTTTGGCCGAGCAGAAGCTCTCCACGCTCACGACCATCCACCAGCTGCGCTCCGAGGTTCAGGAACTCGTCGACGTGCTGCTCTCCACGCCCAACTTTATTGAGCGTACGAGTGGCATCGGCATCTTGGACCGCAAGATCGCACGCGACTTCTCGCCGGTCGGCCCGCTCATGCGCGGCTCGGGCTATGCCCGCGACGTGCGCTTTGACCATCCCTTCGACGGCTACGCCGATCCGGACGTCCAAAAGATGCACGCCGCTACGGCCGACACCTGCGATGCCTTCGGCCGCACTGCCGTTCGCATCCAGGAGGTCTACGATTCGATCGACATGATCGAGACCATGCTTGAGAACTGCCCGTCGGGCCCCATCCTCACCACGGATTGGGAGTACACCCCGCACAAGTACGCCATCGGTGCCACCGAGGCGCCGCGCGGCGAGGACGTGCACTGGGCCATGCTCGGCAATAACCAGAAGTGCTACCGCTGGCGCGCCAAGGCCGCCACGTACAGCAACTGGCCGGTCCTGCGCTACATGTTCCGCGGCAACACCGTGGGCGACGCGGCGCTGATCGTCGGCTCGCTCGACCCGTGCTACTCCTGCACCGACCGCGTGACGGTGACCGATGTCGCCGCCAAGCGCGACCACGTGCTCGACAAGGAGCAGTTCGAGAACGTTTGGCGCGACAAGTCGCCGCTCGCGGGCGAGGGCACCATGGCCGCTCCGCTCGATGAGGAGGCGCTCTAATATGCTGAAGCTTTGGAAGGTTAACGCCAAGGCCGGCGACGCGACAGTCAAGTACCCGTTTGCGCCGTTCCCCACCAACAAGGACATGCGCGGCAAGCCCGAGCACAATGCCGAGCTCTGCATCGCCTGCGGTGCCTGCGGCGTGGCATGCCCGGCCGATGCCATTCGCATGGACACCGACCTTGCGGCCGATACCATTACCTGGTCGATCGACTACGGCCGCTGCATCTTTTGCGGCCGTTGCGAGGAAGCCTGCCCCATGGAGGCCATCAAGCTCACCGAGGAGTTTGAGCTGGCCGTCATGAGCAAAGACGACCTCACCAGCAAGAGCGTCTATACGCTCGAGCACTGCTCGCGTTGCGGCAAGCCGTTTGCCCCGCACAAGGAGATCGACTACGCCAAGCGCCTGCTGCAAAAGGCCGGCGGCATGGAGGCCGAGCAGGCCGCCCGTACCGTCGGTATGTGCCAGGAGTGCAAGCGCGAGCTCGACGCCCTGCGCGCCGCCTCGGCCGTAAAGACCGGCAACGCGCACGGCATGGCTGCCAACGAGACGCTTGCGTCCGGTGAGCCCCAGGGCCCCGGCATGGAGTATCTGGGCGGCCACGGCGTGAACCCGGAGTATATCGACCGCGAGCTCAACCCCGATGCGCCCGAGATTCCCGCCGGTCCGGCGCCGGTCGAGGGCATCATCATGGATTTTGAAACGAAGGAGGAGTAACCATGGCCGAACCCACGCTTTTGCCCGAGCGGCTTCAGTACCGCCCGACCAAGATCGAGCTCGACGAGAGCATCGAGAAGGCCAAGGCGACCCTTCTTAAGAAGATCAAGCGCTCGGTGTACGTCTACCGTGTTGACTGCGGCGGCTGTAACGGCTGCGAGATCGAGATCTTCGGTTCCATCACGCCCGTCTTCGACGTCGAGCGCTTTGGCATCAAGGTCGTGCCCTCGCCCCGTCACGCCGATGTGCTGCTGTACACCGGCGCCGTGACGCGTGCCATGCGCATGCCGGCCCTGCGCGCCTTTGAGGCCGCACCCGATCCCAAGATCGTGGTGTCCTATGGCGCGTGCGGCTGCACCGGCGGCATCTTCTACGATAACTACTGCGTCTGGGGCGGCACGGACAAGATTCTGCCGGTCGATGTCTACATCCCCGGCTGCCCGCCCAGCCCCGCGCAGACCGTCTACGGCTTTGCCATGGCGCTCGGTCTGCTGGACCAAAAGCTCCATGCCGAGACCACGGTGGAGGCCGCCGGCGAGCAGGCCGACATCTTGCACCCCGGCGTGCCGTACAAGCTGCGCGTTGCCATCGAGCGCGAGGCTCGCGCCATGAGCGGCTACCGTTACGGCCGCGATCTCGCCAACGAGTTTATGGATACGCTCGAGGGCGCGCCCAAGGGCGATATCCGCGGTGCCATGGCGCTGCTCATCGACAAGCAGGACGATCCGCGCCGCGTCGAGGTGTACTCGGCGCTGCAGGATCTGGTGCTGGCCGGAGGTCGCTAGATGGAGCTCACGGACCGCTCTGGTTACTTTGCGGGTCCCGGCATGCTCGGCGGCTCCTTTGGCGATGCCTCGCGCGCAAGCGACGAGGCTGCCGAGGGCGTCGCCGACCCCTGCCTGGGCCATGCGCCCGACCAGGTGGTCTTCTACGAGCTCACGCGTAAGTTTGTGGAGACCGAGGAAGACGTTCCCCAGGAGGCCTGCGACGTGCTGTACTACACGCTCGCCGTGGGCCACCACACCGGTGTGCTCGACTGCTTTGAGCCGCGCCTGTCGGTGCCGGTGAACGTGTTCTATTCGCTCGTCGACGCACTGCCGGAGGGGGAGGCCAAGACCAAGTTTGAGGCTATCCGCTCCTTTGGCGAGTGCCAGCTCGACAAGGCGGCGGTGCCGTCGCTGCTCGAGGCCTGCGATGCGCTGCTCGACGAGCGCGGTTTTCGCGGGTCGGCCAAGGCCGGCATTTCGGTGTTCGACGACGACTTTGGCCTGCATGCCCAGCAGGTCGCGTTTCTGATGAAGTTTCGCGATCTAGTTGAGCGCGTGCGCGATGTGTCGGGCGTGTATCTGACGGGGAGGTTGCAGTAATGGGTCGCGTTGTGGATGGCCGCGTGAACGGCGCTCCGTTTGCGGGTATCGTGCTCACGGCGGGAAGCGTGCTGCGTGCCGACGATGCCGCCGGCCCCGTGCTCTCCAAAAAGATGGAGGACGCGCCCATCGCCGGTTGGTACACCATCGACGGCGGCCAAACGCCCGAGGATGACATCATCGAGGTCAAGCGCGAGCGTCCGCCGCGTTTGGTTTTGGTTGATGCCGCCGACATGGCGCTGCCCGTCGGCGACATCCGCTTGCTCGACAAACGTGATGTGGCCCGCAAGTCGATGTTCACCACGCATTCGCTTCCCTTGTCGATTCTGATCGAAGAGATTGAGCAATCGTGTGATGATATCGTCTTCGTTGGGATTCAGCCGGGCGACACGGAGTTCTACAACCCCATGTCCCCGGAAGTCTTTGAGGCCGTCGACGCCGTGTACGACGCCGTGGCCGCCAACGACTTTTCCCACTTTGTCCGCTTAGGGCAAGAGCAATAGGAGCGCTTGTCCCTGCTGATTAGGAAAGAAGTGATTGACATGGCAGATTCCAAGGTGGAGTACCCCGCTCCCGATTGCCTGGCGCCCGCCGCGATCGAGGCTAAGACCGAGGCCGCCGGCGTGACCAAGGCCAACCTGCCGGTCGCAAAGGCCTTTCTGTTGGCAATGTTCGCCGGTGCGTTCATTGCCTTCGGCGGCCTGTTCTTTACCGTGTTCTTGAGCGATAGCACGCTGGGCTGGGGCGCTCAGCGTGTCGTGGGCGGCCTGTGCTTTTGCCTGGGCCTGGTGCTCGTGCTGGTGTGCGGCGCCGAGCTGTTTACCGGTAATTCTCTTATGGTCTGCGCGCTCAAGAGTAAAAAGATCACCCTGGCTCAGATGCTCAAGGCTTGGGTCGTCGTATGGGTCGGTAACTTTGTCGGTGCCCTGTTCATCGTCTTTTTGGTGTACATGGCCGGCATTTACAAGCTCAACGGCGAGGCGGTCGCCAATTCCATGGTGAGCGTCGCCGCCGGCAAGGTGACGATCGACTGGGTGACGATCTTCTTCCGCGGCATCCTGTGCAACATCTTTGTGTGCCTGGCCGTGTGGATCGGTACCGCCGGCAAGACCGTGGTCGATAAGGTTGTGGGCATTCTGCTGCCCATCGCCGCCTTTGTGGCCTGCGGTTTTGAGCACTGCGTCGCCAACATGTACTTTTTGCCCATGGGCGCCGTGATGCATGCATGCGGCTATGGCGTCGACGTCGCCGGCGCCGATGCGCTCAACGCTGCGGGCATTGCGTTTAACCTGTCCGCTGCCACGCTGGGCAACATCGTGGGCGGCGCGGTTCTGGTCGCGCTCGGCTACTGGTTTATCTACGCCAAGAAGTCCGAGGCGTAAGGTACCGTCTTTTTTACGTTGGGCCTCCCGCGGGGCGTTGCCGTGCGGGAGGCTTTTTGGGTCTGGGGCTCGTTGCCGGGCTTTTGGCCTGTTGTGTTTGGCTGATGAAAGGGGTAATCGAGATGGCATCTGCTGTGAAGCGTGACGGTCGCGCCGTGGTGACCACATGCGGGGGATGCTATGCCGATTGCGCCTTTGCGGCCCATGTTGAGGATGGCCGTGTGGTGGCCGAGTTGCCGGTGCCGGGGCATCCGTGCGCTGCGCGTGCCCTGTGCACCCGCGGACGGCATCGCCTGGCAATGCCGTTTGACGAGCGCGATCGCATTGTGCACCCCATGCGCCGACGAGCTGATGGCTCGGGGTTCGATGCGATTTCGTGGGACGAGGCGTTCGCGCAGATTGCAGCGCGCCTTGGGGGGATTGTCGACGGGCATGGTCCGCGTGCGCTGGGCATGACGCTCGGCGTTCCCTCGTTCGACCGCTACTGGGCGTATCGCTTTATGCATGCGCTGGGCTCGCCCAACGTGTACGGTGCCGACGGTGCCTGCGAGGTAAGCCGACTTACTGGTTGGGAGCACAGTCTGGGCTACAGCCCCGCCTCTGACCTGGCGCATACCGATTGCATCATGTATTTGGGGCGTTCCATTGTCGATTCGTCGACGATGGGAGCCGTTGACGCGCTCAACGATGCACGCCGGCGCGGGGCGAAGATTATCGTGGTTGACCCCCGGCGCAGTGGCTCGGCCGCGCTTGCCGACCGCTGGCTGCGCGTGCGCCCGGGCTGCGACTTGGCGCTGCTGCTGGGTATTGTCCACGTGTTGATTGCCGAGGACCTGTACGACCGCGAGTTCGTGGACCGCTATACCACGGGTTTTGACGAGCTGGCGCAGGCGGCCCGTGCTTGGACGCCCGAGTGGGCCGAGTCGATGTGCGACGTGCCGGCCGCAGAGATTGTCGCCACGGCGCGCGATCTGGCTGCTGCCGCGCCTGCCGCCGTGGTGGATGCGGGCTTTCATGGCGGCATCGGTATCGCGTATGCCAATAGCACCCAGACCGCGCGCGCTATCTGCTTGGTCGATGTGCTGCTGGGTTGCATCGGGCATGCGGGCGGCGCGCTCAATCCACCCACGCCGCTTGTGTTGGGCGACCTCGAACCTGCACGCTTTGCGACGCCGTCGGTGCCGCGCGGGCCCAAGCTGGGGTCCGAGCGCTATCCGCTGGTCGATCCGGTGCGCGGCCTGTGCACGACCATCGGTCAGTCGATTCTTGCCGGCGATTTGCGTGGGCTCATCGTCTATGCCAGTAACCCCGGTGCGGGCTATGGCAATGCGCAGGCTTGGTTGGGTATTTTGCAGCAGCTCGACTTGCTCGTGACGATTGATATTCGCTGGTCCGAGACGGCGCGTGCTTCGGACTTCGTGCTGCCCGACGTGACGTATCTGGAGGCCGACCGCGGTGTGGGCACGGTCGTGGGCGCCAACGATGCGCGCGTGTTCTACCGCAATGCCGTGCTGCCCGTGCAGCATGACGACACGCGTCCCGGCCGGGAGATTTTTGCCGGTCTGGCGCAGGCGTGTGGCGTGGGCGAGTACTTCCAGTTTACGTCTGACGATCTGGCGGCTGCCCAGGTGGCGCCTTTTGGGATCAATCTGGACGAGCTCAAGGAGCGCGGCTGGGCCGACACGGGTGTTGCGTTGCCGTCGCGTACGGGCGATCCGGCGACTCCCTTGGATGGCGGCAAAATTGCGCTGGCAAGCGACGTATGGGAACGAGCCGGCCTGGGTCGTGTACCCAACTGGATCGCTCCCATGGTGGAGCCTAGCCTGGGGATGTTTCGCCTCATTAGCGGCAACCGTCCCTTTGAGTCGCATACCTCGCGTAGACTCGCGGCGGCCGGTGCCGCCGAGGCTGGATCGGATCTGGATGCCGTGCAGATGAATGCCGATGCCGCTGCGCGCATGGGCATTGCCGATGGCGAGGTCGTCGAGCTCGTGAGCGATATGGGCCGCGACAGCGTGCGCGTGGAGACGACGCCGTATCTGCATCCGGCGTGCATCTTCACCTCGGCCGCCCCCGGCGGGCGTTCGTTTGGCGCCGATGCCGGTGGCGCTCAAGCCTTGGGCGTGGGCCCGCTCGACCATACACCTTTGCGTTGGGACCCGTTGACGGGCGCCGCGCTCACCCAGGAAAACGCCGTTCGCGTGGAAAAGATCGCGGCGCGCGAGGATAATAACGAGTAATTGACTCAGCTGATGTATTCGACTGATCCACGTTTCTTTTGAAAGGCCGCACATGAGCGATAGCCAGAACATGTCCGATGAGGTACGCGCCCGCCTGCGCGCCATTCCTTCCGTCAACGAGCTGCTTGCCGAGTGGCCTGTTGTGAAGGCGGCGGGGGAGACCTGCGACGCGGTGGCGCATGCCGCCGTCACGGCCGAGCTCGACGAGGAGCGCGCCGCCATTCGCGCCGGTGCTGCCCCGCGCTCTAAGCGCGAACTAGCCTCGGCCATCGAGTGGCGTGCGCACCGCTCTGCGTTGCCGAGCCTGCGCCCTGCCGTCAACGCTACGGGCGTGGTCATCCACACCAACTTGGGTCGCGCCCCGCTCGCGGAGTCGGCCGCCAAGGCCGTGGCCGAGGTTGCGCGCGGGTATAGCACGCTCGAGTACAGCGTCGACACCTGTTCGCGTGGGTCGCGTAAGGAGCACGCTGCGCAGCTGATCCGCTCACTCACCGGTGCTGAGGACGCGCTCGTGGTCAACAACAACGCCGCCGCGGTGCTGCTGGTGCTGGCGTCCCATGCCGCAGGCAAGGAGGTCATCGTGAGCCGCGGCGAGCTCGTCGAGATTGGCGGCAGCTTCCGTATTCCCGATGTCATGGCGGCTTCGGGCGCCAAGCTCGTCGAAGTCGGAGCCACCAACCGCACGCACCTTGCCGATTACGAGCGCGCTATCACGCCCGATACGGCCATGATCCTCAAGGTCCATCCTTCCAACTACCGCATTGAGGGCTTTCACGAGGAAGTGAGCTCCAAAGAGCTTGCCGCGCTGGCGCATAAGCATGGCCTGCTGTTCTACGAGGACCAGGGCTCGGGCGCGCTGCTGCCCGACGATATCCTGGTTCGCGGCGGCGAGGAGACCACGCCGACCTCGGTTGCCGCTGGGCTCGACATCGTGTCGTGCTCGGGCGACAAGCTGCTCGGTGCCGCTCAGGCTGGCATCATCATGGGTCGTCGCGACCTGATTCAGGCCTGCGGCGAGCACCCACTCATGCGCGCCCTGCGCCCCGGCAAACTGGCGCTGACCGCGCTCGAGGCCACGCTGCGTATCTACATGGATGGCGCCGATGTTGCCCATCGCGACATTCCGGTGCTCAACATGCTCACGCTCCCGCAGGCTCATCTGGAGCGTCGTGCCCGCAAGCTGCGCGATCGTATGGTCGCCGGGCTCGATAAGGCCGGCTGCCCGTGCGCCGTTCAGGTGGAGATCGTCGAGGAATCCTCGACCCCCGGTGGCGGCTCGCTGCCTACCGTGGAGCTGCCCACGATGTGCGTGGCCGTGCGTCTTGTTGACGCGCGCCTGACGGTCGACGCGCTTAAGCGCTCGCTCGTCCAGGATTTCGACACGCCGGTTGTCACGCGAACCTCGCACGATCGCATTTTGTTTGATGTGCGCACACTCGTGGGCGACCGCGATATCGAGACAGCGGCGTCGACGCTTGCCGCATGCGTTGAGAAGGCGATTGCTCGATGAGTGAGGTTCAAGCGCTGGTGGAGTGTCCCGTTATCGTTGGCACGGCGGGCCATGTCGACCACGGTAAGTCGGCGCTCATCGAGGCGCTGACGGGCAAAAACCCCGACCGTCTGGAGGTTGAGCGCCGTCGCGGTATGACCGTGGAGCTGGGCTTTGGCGAGCTGGCGCTGCCGAGTGGCAAGATCGTGGGCCTGGTCGACGTGCCTGGCCATGCACACTACTTGCGCGCCATGGTGCAGGGCGCGACAGGCATCGACGTTGCCGTGCTGGTGGTTTCGGCCGTCGAGGGCGTGATGCCGCAGACGCGCGAGCACGTGCATGTGCTGGAGCTGCTGGGCGTCACGCATATGGTGGTCGCGCTGACGATGTGTGACCTGGCCGACGCCGAGATGACCGAGCTTGCCGAGCTCGACGTCGATGATTTTTTGTCGGGTACCGTGTTTGCGGACGCGCCGATCGTACCCGTGTCGTCCAAGACCGGCGAGGGGATCGATGGCCTGCTGGCTACGCTCGACGAGCAGGTTGCCGCTTGCTGGGATGCCTGCCGTGCCCGTGCCGAGCTCACCGATGCCGCGCCGCGTCTGCCGATTGACCGCTGCTTTACGATCAAGGGCGTCGGTACTGTCGTGACGGGAACGTTGCACGATGCGCCGGTTGCGGTGGGCGACGAACTCGTCGCCCTGCCGTCGCGTACGGTCTGTCGCGTGCGCGGGATTCAGGTGCATGGCGATACGCCGCGAGCACTGCCCGGACAGCGCGTGGCGCTCAACTTGGTGGGCGATGGTGTCGCCGCGCTCGATCGCGGTGAGATGCTCGGCGTGGCGGACCGCTTTGGTCAGACGTTGCGCTTTATGATGTCGTTTACGTATTTGGGTCGCGAGGGAGCCAAGCCGCGTGTGCTCGAGTCGGGTGCGCGTGTGCATATGATGGCGGGTACGGCCGAGGTCGTCGGTCGCATCATGTTCATGGAGGGCGAGGCCCCCATGGCGGTGGGAGAGACGCGAGTGGTGCAGGTACGCTTGGAGGAACCGCTGCCACTGCGTGCCGGAGACCATGCCGTGGTGCTGTCGTATTCGCCCGTTATGCTCATCGGCGGCGGGCGCGTGCTGCTTTCGCGCTGCCGTCGTTCGCGCGAACTTACTGAGGGGGAGCGCGCGCTGCTTGCAGCGCTTGAGGCCGGCGATGCCGTCGCTGGTGTGGACGCGTGGCTGGCGCTGCAGATGTTGCCAGTCGTGGTAGCCGACGTTGCCGCGGCGCTAGATCTTCTTTCCGGTGAGGCCGATGCCGCGCTGAAAGAGTTGGTGGCGCGAGGTGCTGTTTGCGAGCTTGCCGGCTCGGCCGATGCGCTGTATGTGAATGCCGCCGCGCTCGATGCCGCCATGGACGTGCTGGCGGCGACCCTGACCGCTATGCACGCGGCTGCCCCCAAGGAGACGGGCTTTACGCCCGGCGCCGTTGCCCATGCTGCGTGGCCTGCCGCTGACGATGTAGTTGCCGCAGCCCTGATTTCCGAGGGCTGCTCGCGCGGCGTGTGCGCCGCCGAGGGGGCCGAGGTGTTCGACCCGCACTCCGCTGCCGCTGCGGCGCGTGTGGTGCACGAGGCTTGCGAGCGGATCGTCACGCTGCTTGACGAGGCTGGCCTCGATGCACCGGCGCTTCCCGAAGTAGGCGAACAGCTGCAGCTCGGCCGCGACACCATGACGCGTGCCTTGCGCGAGCTTTCGCTCAACCGCTCCATCGTGAAGGTCGAGCGCGACGTTGCCCTGTCCGCTACCGCCGAGTCCCATGCGCGCGAGCTTGTCGCCGCCGCCATTGAGGCAGCCGGTGGCGCTGCCACCACGAGTGTGCTGCGCGAGGCGCTGGGTGTGTCGCGCAAACGCGCCATCAGCATCTTGGAGCACCTGGATGCCGTACGCTTTACGGTGCTCGACAAGGACGCCGGCGGCCTGAGGTCCCTGCGCTAGGCCGGTCACCCGCTCCC
Organism: uncultured Collinsella sp.; assembly: GCA_965147105.1. Classification (GTDB taxonomy): domain Bacteria; phylum Actinomycetota; class Coriobacteriia; order Coriobacteriales; family Coriobacteriaceae; genus Collinsella. The sequence continues at coordinate 83,823 of CBCTIZ010000002.1, forward strand.
GCCTCCTCAGTTGCGGTGAAATAGTTCCTATTTGGAGGCTTTGGCAGCAAATACAGGAACTATTCCACCGCAACTTCTTGTTCGTCTTTTTGGGATGGAACCGTTTCGGTTTGGTAAAATACCGGCGCACTTGGGAACGGATGGGCTCCGGTGGGCTCCGCGGTCCTCAAAACCGTTGCGAGGCGTGCAAAACGTCTTGGATGTGTTCGATTCACATACGTTCCCGCCATACGCTACCAGCGCTTTTGTGCTCGCGGTCTTGCTGCGTGCCGCAAAGGCGCTGTTTTGTTTTTGCATGGGTTTGCCGTGCCGCCCGCTTTATCGGCGACGGTATTTGGCTTCGTGTGCCGGGTTTTGAGCATGCCGATGGGGGTGGTTTGCCGTATGACTACCGTAAGACGGGCCGATCTTTCTTGTGTCGTCCAGGCGGGCGGGATGTCCTCGCGCATGGGCTGTGACAAGGCACGCATGGCGTTTTGCGGCGAGCCGCTCATCGAGCGCGTGCTGGGTCGGCTGGCTCCAGTTGCCGGCGAGTTAGTCGTGACGACTTCGCGTCCCAGCGAGCTTGTCTATCTTGAGCAGCGCGCGTTTGGCGGTCTGGTGCCGCGAATAGTGTCGGACCTTGAGGGGCCGGCGGGTGCCATGCGCGGCATCGCGAGCTCGTTGGCCGCGGCCCGATTGCCGCTCGTGGCAATCGTCGCCTGCGATATGCCGTTTGTCTCGCCGGAACTCATCGGCGCGCTTGCCGATCGTGTTGAGGCCGAGGCGCTCGACGTGTGCGTGCCGCGCGAGGAGCGGGGGATTGAGCCGCTTTGCGCCGTCTGGCGCCGTGACGCGTGTGCGCCGGCCGCCCAAGAGCTGCTCGCCTGCGACCGCCAGCGCATTCGCTGCCTGATCGATCGCGTTCAGGCTGGTTATATGGATGAGCCGCAGATCGTTAGGGCCGCGGGCTCGACGCTCTGCTTCGAGAACGTCAATACGCCCGAGGAGCTTGCGGCGGCCGAGTTGCTCGCCTAGACGATTGGAGTTGCCATGTCTCACGATATTTGTCCCGACACGGGAGAGCCTTGCACTTGCGATGGTTCCGAGCCCTGTACCTGCGGCTGCGGTGGCTGTGGACATACTGCGGAAGAGGAGGCGGCCGCCGCGGCGTATCGTGAGGCACACCGCGAAGGCCCATCCGGTGATGCCCTCGACCACGAGCGCAAGATCATCGTTTCGTTCGATAGCACCTTCGATGTGATGGAATGCGAGCAGCTGTGCCTGGATGCCGGCGTGCCCGGGCGCATTATGCCTTTGCCCGGCTCCATTACCGCAGGTTGCGGCCTGTGCTGGGCCATGCCGTTCTCGGGCGATGCGCTCGCCGCCTTCCGTGCTGCCACCGAAGGCCGCATAACCCCTGCCGACTACCATCAGCTCGTCCTCTAACTACCAACACCACCACAATGGGGACAGTCCCCAATGTGGTGGTTTGGAACACGTGGACGAAACAGGTTTGAAACACGGGATTTGTGCGTCGGGCACTCAAAAACGCCTCTACCTGCATCGTAATCAAAACGAAACATCTGCTCGTCGGCTTATGCGAAACTTTGCTGCAACAGTGCGATATTATCCATACTCGATAAAGCTCGCGGCGCATGGGGCGCCTCGAACGACATTTTTCTTTTCCATCAATTGGAGGAAGCATGAGCTACACGCAGAAAGTTCTCGACGAGCTCAAGGCCCGCTATCCCGAGCAGCCTGAGTTCATCCAGGCCGCGACCGAGATCCTCGGCACCATCCAGCCGGCGCTCGACGCCCATCCCGAGTACGAGGAGGCCGCCCTGCTTGAGCGCCTCGTCGAGCCCGAGCGCATCGTTATGTTCCGTGTTCCCTGGGTCGACGACCAGGGCAAGGTCCAGGTCAACCGCGGCTACCGCGTCGAGTTCAACTCTGCCATTGGACCCTACAAGGGCGGCCTGCGCTTTAACCCGACGGTCACCCTGGGCATGCTCAAGTTCCTGGGCCTGGAGCAGATCCTCAAGAACAGCCTGACCACCCTTCCCATGGGCGGCGGCAAGGGCGGTTCCGACTTTGACCCCAAGGGCAAGTCCAACAACGAGATCATGCACTTCTGCCAGTCCTTCATGACCGAGCTCTATCGCCACATTGGCCCCAACACCGACGTTCCCGCCGGTGACCTGGGCGTTGGCGGCCGCGAGGTTGCCTACCTGTTCGGTCAGTACAAGCGCCTGACTAACGAGTGGACCGGCGTCCTTACCGGCAAGGGCCTCTCTTTTGGCGGCTCGCTCGCCCGTACCGAGGCCACCGGCTACGGCCTGGCCTACTTTGTGGACGAGTACCTCAAGAGCCGCGGCGACTCCTTCGAGGGCAAGAACGTCGTCGTTCACGGCTCCGGTAACGTCGCCATCTACGCGGTCCAGAAGGTCTCCCAGCTCGGCGGCAAGGTGCTGGCCTGCTCCGACACCCATGGCTGGGTCGAGGATCCCGACGGCATCGACTACACCGTGCTCGAGCATGTCTACAACAAGAAGCGCTCCGGCCACGACAAGGGCGTTACGCTCGCCATGTACGTCGACGAGAAGCCCAATGCCACGTGGCATGAGGGTGACGGCCGCGGCGTGTGGCAGCTGCCCTGCAACATCGCGCTGCCCTGCGCTCGCGAGAACACGCTGCTGCTCGAGGACGCCCAGGCGCTCGTCGCCAACGGCTGCAAGGTGGTCGGCGAGGGCGCGAACATGCCCACGACCATCGAGGCCACGACCTACTTCCAGGAGAACGGCGTCGCCTTTATGCCCGGTAAGGCTGCCAACGCCGGCGGCGTGCTCGTGTCCGGCCTGGAGATGAGCCAGAACGCCGAGCACCTGTCCTGGACCTTCGAGGAGGTCGACGGCAAGCTCGAGCAGCTCATGCGCGGCATGTTCCACAACGTGGACGACACCGCCAAGAAGTACGGCGAGGAGGGCAACTTCGTCATGGGCGCCAACATCGCCGGCTTCCTGAAGGTCGCCGACGCCATGCTCGCTCAGGGCGTCTGCTAAATCTTCGCTCGGCATAGCATCGCAGAAGGCTCCCAGTCATCTTGGCTGGGAGCCTTTTTCTGTGGTGGTGAGGGTTGTGCCCCCTCGTTTGGTACACTAAAAGGTACTGGACAAGTGGAGAGATGGGGGAGAACGTGCTCAAGTTCGGTACCTACGTCCGTGTTGGAAGCGCGGCCGAAGCCTATGAGCTCTTGCAGAAAAACCGCAACAACAAGATTGTGGGCGGTGGCATCTGGATGCGCCTGGGTTCGCGTCGCGTGGCGACGGCGATTGACCTTTCGGCCTGCGGACTCGATCAGATCGAGGAGACCGAGACCGAGTTTCGCATCGGTGCCATGTGCACCCTGCGCCAGCTCGAGCGCCATGCCGGGCTCAACGCGCTTGTCAACAATGTCTTTGAGTTCGCCGTTCACGACATCGTGGGCGTGCAGCTGCGCAATACCGCCACGGTGGGCGGCAGCATCTACGGCCGCTTTGGCTTCTCGGACGTTCTCTCCGCCTTCCTCGCGCTCGATTCCTATGTTGAGCTGACGGGTGCCGGTCGCGTGCCGCTCGCCGAGTTCGTGGACATGGGCTACGTGCGCGACGTGATCGAGCATGTCGTGGTCGTCAAGCATGATTACCGCGCAAGCTACGAGGCCGTGCGCAAGGCCGCGACCGACTTCCCCTCGCTGAACGTCACCGGCGCCTGGTGGGACGGCTCCTGGCATGTTACCGTGGGCGCCCGCCCGCTGCGCGCGACCCTGCTGCAGGGCGAGGCATGCGGCCTGGTGAACGAGCAGCCTTCCGAGGACGAGCTTCGCGCCCTGGCAGCATCCGTGTGCGCGCTGAGCTACGGCACCAACCTGTGGGGCTCGGCCGAGTACCGCCGTCGCATCTCGGCACCGCTCGCCGTCCAGGCCGTGCGCCGCGCCGCCGGCATCGAGCTTTCGGCCGCGCTTTCCCGCGAGCTCGAGACCGTGCAGATCCCTAAGTTCGCCACGGACGAGTATTCCTGCCGCCGCGTGCCCGGCGTCGATTCTAGCGAGGTGCGCTAATGGCTGCCAAACTCATCGATCTTTCCTTTACGCTCAACGGCCGCAAGGTCAAGGTTCAGATTGCCCCCGATACCATGCTCTTTTCGCTTTTGCGCGAGCAGGGTTGCGCGTCGGTGCGCTGTGCCTGCGAAACCACCAACTGCGGCCTGTGCACGGTGTGGCTCGACGGCGACCCGGTGCTGAGCTGCTCGGTTCCCGCCGCGCGCGTTGAGGGCCGCTCCATCACCACGCTTGAGGGCCTTAAGGCCGAGTCCGAGGCGCTTGCCCGCGCTATGGCTGCCGAAGGTGCCGAGCAGTGCGGTTTTTGCGCCCCCGGCCTCATCATGAACGTGCTGGCGCTCGCCCGCGCCGCCAAGGAGGACCCGAGCCTCGTCGCCACGCGCGAGGAGCTCTCGCGCCAGCTCGCCGGCAACCTCTGCCGTTGCAGCGGCTACGAGAGCCAGCTGCGCGCCATCGTGCGCTTCCTCAACGAGTCTGGCGTACAGGTGGGCTTTGAGTTGCCCGAGCTGCCGGTCAACGACACCAGCTGCGACGGCGTCACCTACAAGCAGATCACCCACAAGCAGCCCAAGAAGGATTCGAAGGCCCTGCTCGAGGGTCGTCCCGTCTACACTGGCGATATGGTGCCCGCCGGCGCGCTCATCGTTAAGCTCAAGCGCAGCCCGTATGCGCGCGCCAAGATCCGCTCCATCGATACGTCGCGCGCCCTGAAGGTACCCGGCGTCGTGGGCGTCTACACCTACGAGGACGTGCCCAAGCGCCGCTTTACCATCGCCGGCCAGAGCTATCCGCAGCCTTCGCCCTACGACCGCCTGATTCTCGAGAACCTGGTGCGCTACCAAAACGAGGAGGTGGCGATCGTCGCCGCCGAGAACGAGGAGGCCGCCGATAAGGCACTTAAGCTCATTAAGGTCGACTATGAGGTGCTCGAGCCGCTGCTCGACTTTACCCAGGCGCTCGATAACGACATCGTGGTCCACCCCGAGGGCGACGTGACCTTTATGTTCCCGCAGGGCGGCGACGTTCCGCGCAACCTGGTGTGCAGCGGTACCAGCGATTATGGCGATCTGGACGAGGCCTTCGCCCAGAGCGACATCGTCTTCACCCGTACCTATACCAGCCAGGCCACGCAGACCGCGCCCATGGAAACCTTCCGCGCCTTTGCGACAACTGACGCGTTCGGGCGTATCTCGGTGACCACCTCCACGCAGGTGCCCTTCCACGTGCGCCGCATGGTTGCTCAGTCGCTCGATATCCCGCAGTCGCAGGTGCAGGTCATTAAGCCGCGCATCGGCGGCGGCTTTGGCTCCAAGCAGACGGGCTGCTGCGAGATCTTCGTGGCGTTCGTCACCCAGCAGACCGGCCGTCCGAGCTACTGCTGCTACACCCGTGAGGAGACCATCACCGCGGGCAACTCGCGCCACCAGATGCAGATGACCGTTAAGCTGGGCGCCATGAACGACGGCACCATCACGGCCATCGATCTGCACACGCTGTCCAACGCCGGCGCGTACGGCGAGCACGCTACCACGACGATTGGCCTTTCGGGCCACAAGAGCCTGCCCATCTACAACCATGTGAAGGCGAGCCGCTTTAGCTGGGACGCCGTCTACACCAATACCAACCGCGGCGGCGCGTATCGCGGCTACGGTGCCACCCAGGGCCAGTTTGCTGTGGAGAGCGCCGTCAACGAGCTCGCCGACATGCTGCACATGGATCCCGCCGACCTGCGCCTTAAAAACATTGTGCGCGAGGGCGAAATCATGCCGCAGTACTACAACGAAAAGCTCAACGCCTGCGCGCTCGACCGCTGCCTGCTGCGCGCGATGGACATGATCGGCTGGCGCGACAAGCCGCTGGCCGTGGACCTGGGCGACCGCGTGCGTGCTCTGGGCTGTGCGCTCACCATGCAGGGATCGGGCATTTCCAACGTGGACATTGCCGGCATCGACATGCGCCTGGAAGAGGACGGCTTCATTACCATCGGCACCGGCGCTACCGATAACGGCATGGGCGTCGACACCATCCTGGCGCAGATTGCCGCCGAGGAGCTGGGCGTGGAGAGCTCGCTGATTGTGGTGCGCGGCGTGGACACCGACGTGTCGCCGTTCGATGCCGGCTCGTACGCGAGTTCGGGCACGTACGTGACGGGTCTGGCAGCCAAGAACGCCGCGACCGAGCTGCGCGAGAAGATCTGCGCCAAGGCCGCCCAGATGTGGGACGTGGACGCCGCCGATGTGGTCTTCGACGGCCAGTACGTGCGCCTGTCCGACGAGCGTGCCGCGCGCGAGCAGAACCGCTACCTCACGCTGCGCGACTTTGCCAACCTGTGCGTCAAGAACATCGCGGGCGGCGACGCGCTCACCTCGCACGCCTCTGCCTGCCTGCCCGTTTCGCCTCCGCCGTTTATGGCCGGCATTGCCGAGGTCGAGGTCGACAAAGCCACCGGCAAGGTGACCGTGGTGGACTACGCGGCGGCTGTGGACTGCGGCACCGTGATCAACGAGGCACTCGCGCGCGTCCAGGCCGAGGGCGGCATTGCCCAAGGTATCGGTCACGCGCTCTACGAGATCGTCGAGCACGACGACCGCGGTCGCCTGCGCACCGGCAACTTTATGAGCTACAAGCTGCCCACGCGCCTGGATATCGGCAGCATTCGCGTGGCCTTTGAGCCGAGCTACGAGCCGACGGGCCCGTTTGGCGCCAAGTCGATCGGCGAGGTCGTTATCAACACGCCGCTCGCCGCCGTGGCCTCGGCCGTGGCACACGCCACCGGCCACCAGGTTCGCTCGCTGCCGATCACGCCCGAGAAGGCCCTGCTGGGGGAGTAACGGGGCAGCGAACAAGTCGTAATGGGCGGGGCGGGGCAACTCGTCCCGTCTTTTGCACTCGTGGTGAGGTCGTGAGCCTGTAAAAGGTGTGCGTGCGCTTGCCGTTCGTATCTGCTATCATTCCTAGTCTGTGCGTTCATGCGGGCGTGGCGGAATTGGTAGACGCGCCAGATTTAGGTTCTGGTGGGATTCCCGTGAAGGTTCGAGTCCTTTCGCCCGCACCATCGCACCTGCGTCGGCCCTGGCCGTCGCGACACTTTGTTGCATAAAGGTACCAGCACCTCAGATAAGCTGGGCAGTATGAGGAGGAACGTGTTGAACATCACCGCTTCTGACGTCAAGGACGCCAAGCTCACCGCTACGGTCACCATCCCGGCCGCCGACGTCGACGCCGCGATCAAGAAGGCCTACAAGGACACCGCCAAGAAGTACCGCTTCCCGGGCTTCCGTGCCGGCAAGGCTCCCCGTCCGGTCATCGACTCCGCCCTGGGCGCCGAGGCTACCCTCGCTCAGGCCACCAACGACCTGATCGCCGCCAACGAGCCCGCTGTCCTCAACGAGCTGGACATCGTCCCCACCAAGAACGGTGACTACAAGGAGCTCGACCTTGCCAAGGATCACGAGGACTACACCTACACCGTCGAGTTCTCCCTGCGTCCTGCCGCCGAGCTCTCCTCCTTCGACGCCGTCGAGATCGAGATGCCTCCCGCGGAGGTCACCGAGTCCGAGATCAACAACCAGGTCGAGATGCTCCTCAACTACCGTGCCACCTTCGAGGACGTCGAGGGTCGCGCCGTCGAGGCTGACGACTATGTGACCGTCGACCTCAAGGCCGTCGAGAACGCCGACAACTTCGCCGCCGAGGGCCGCATGCTCATCGCCGGCAGCGACAGCAACCCCAAGGAGTTCAACGAGGCCCTGATCGGTGCCAACGTTGACGACGTCAAGACCGTCACCTGGACCGACGAGGTCGAGGAGGGCGAGGAGGCCGAGACTCACACCGTCGAGGTCACCGTCAAGGGCATCAAGGTCCGCAACACCCCCGAGCTCACCGACGAGCTCGTCAAGTCCGACTTTGGCTTCGACAGCATCGACGCTATGCGCGACGCCATCAAGATCGAGATCGAGCAGGACAAGGCTTCCCGCCTCCCGGCCGAGAAGGAGAACCGTTGCGTCGCCGCTCTCGCCGAGCGTCTGCAGCTCGACGAGATGGACGCCGACTACGAGCAGTCCGTCTTTGAGGAGCTTGGCCAGAACTTCCTGTCCAACCTCGCTGCCCGCGGCATGACCCTCGACACCTGGCTGCCGGCTTCCGGCCTGACCATGGAGCAGTTCGTCGGCGACCTGCACAAGCAGGCCAACGACGTTGCCCGCGAGTCCCTGGCGCTCGACGCCCTCGCCCGTGAGCTCAAGATCGAGGTCACCGAGGACGACGTCAACGCCGAGTTCGAGAAGGCTGGCGTCAAGGACGTCGAGGCTTCCAAGGCCGAGTTTATCGCCGATGGCCGTATGCCTGCTGTCCGCGAGTCCATCCGTCGCTCTAAGGCCGTCGACCACCTGGTCGAGAACGCCAAGGTGACCGAGGTCGACGAGACCGCCAAGGACGCCGAGTAATTCTCGCCACCTTGCCCGCGAGCGCATGGATGTGCCCGTGATGGGGTAAAGTTATACACCGGTTATCCGGTTGCTTCGTACGGTGCCAGCCAATGCATAGCATGCGGGCACCGTACGTTTATCTAGAACCACTATTGGTCCGTAAGAGAAATGGAGATGCGTATGATCGCTAAGTTCGATTCCGCCCTCGTGCCATACGTTATCGAGCAGACGCCGCGCGGCGAGCGCAGCTACGATATCTATTCGCGCCTGCTCAACGACCGCATCATCTTCTTGGGCGAGGAGATCAACTCCGTCAGCGCCAACCTGGTCGTTGCCCAGCTGCTGCATCTTGAAAGCCAGGATGCCGAGAAGGATATCTCGCTCTACATCAATTCGCCCGGCGGCGAGGTCTACTCCGGCCTGGCGATTCTGGACACCATGAACTTCATCAAGCCGCAGGTCTCCACCATTTGTGTCGGTATGGCCGCGTCCATGGCCGCCGTGCTGCTTTCGGCCGGCGCCAAGGGCAAGCGCTTCTGCCTGCCGCACTCCAAGGTCATGATTCACCAGCCCAGCGGCGGTGCGCAGGGCCAGCAGACCGAGATCGAGATCGTGGCCGAGGAGATCAAGAAGACCCGCCGTGAGCTCAACCAGATCCTGTCCGACGCATCGGGCCAGCCCATCGAGAAGGTCCAGGCCGATACCGAGCGCGACAACTACCTCACGGCTGCCGAGGCCCTCGACTACGGTCTGATCGACCGCATTGTCACCTCGCGCGACCTCGCCGCGAAGGACGCCTAGGATGGCCGGTAACATGCAGGACGGCTTCGACGAGAACGGCAACCCCATCCGCTGCTCCTTCTGCGGAAAAGAGCAGGGTCAGGTTCGTCGCCTGGTGAAGGGCCCGACCAACATCTTTATCTGCGACGAGTGCGTTGCCGCCTGCTCCGAGATTCTTGAGGAGTCGCTGGCTTCGGACTTTATGGACGCCGCCCGCAACGGCAAGCTGCCGGGCTTTCTCAGCGACCACGGCCAGGCTGCCGGTCAGCCTGCTGTAGATCCTGAGGCCGATGGTTTTGAGCTGGAGGACGACGCCCGCCAGGTCATTACGCACGTGCCGACGCCGCACGAGATCTATGACGAGCTTTCGGCCTATGTCATGGGCCAGGAGGACGCCAAGCGCGCCATGTCGGTTGCCGTGTACAACCACTATCGCCGCGTGATCGAGGGCGGCGCCGCGCTTTCGGCCTTTGATGAGGCTGACGGTATGGGCGGCCAGCTCGACGATGATATGGACGAGGTGGAGCTCGCCAAGTCCAATATTCTGCTGCTCGGTCCCACCGGTACCGGTAAGACTCTGCTGGCCCAGACGCTTGCGCGCATCCTCGAGGTGCCGTTTGCCATCGCCGACGCCACCGCGCTCACCGAGGCCGGCTACGTGGGCGAGGACGTGGAGAACATCCTGCTCAAGCTCATCAACGCCGCCGATGGCGACATCGAGCGCGCACAGGTGGGCATCATCTATGTCGATGAGATTGACAAGATTGCCCGCAAGGCCGAGAACCTCTCCATTACCCGCGATGTCTCGGGCGAGGGCGTTCAGCAGGCGCTGCTCAAGATCCTTGAGGGCACGGTGGCCAGCGTTCCGCCCACCGGCGGCCGCAAGCATCCCCAGCAGGAGCTGCTGCAGATCGACACGACGAACATCCTGTTCATCTGCGGCGGTGCCTTCGTTGGTCTGGACAAGATCATCGCCGACCGCGTGGGCAACAAGGGCGTGGGCTTTAACTCCGAGATCGCCGGCCCCACCTCGGTCGACGAGAACGACCTGCTGCGCCAGGTGCTCCCGCAGGACCTCAATGCTTTTGGCATGATCCCCGAGTTCGTGGGCCGTACGCCTGTCGTCACTCAGACGCAGGCGCTCGACGAGGACGACCTGGTGTCGATCCTGACCGAGCCCAAGAACGCCGTGGTGCGTCAGTACCGCAAGATGTTCCAGCTGGAGGACGTTGAGCTGGAGTTTGAGGACGCCGCCCTGCACGAGATCGCCCGTATGGCGCTTGCCCGCAAGACCGGCGCCCGCGGCCTGCGCTCCATCTGCGAGGACGTGCTGCAGCAAACGATGTTCGACCTCCCCAGCGAGGAAGGCGTAGCCAAGGTCGTCGTAACCGATGCCTCCGTAAAGGGCGAAGAGCAGCCCCAGCGCATCTACGGCTAAATAGCTTGAATTCAGGCCCCGCGGCAACCACCGCGGGGCCTGCCATTTAGGGACAGGTTTATTTTGGTCGGTTTTATATGGGCAACTGTCGTTTCCCCTGATAAAACCTACCAAAATAAACCTGTCCCTTTTCGGCAGGTATGCCTGTGCTATTCTGTGAGATTGTCAAGTTAGTACCTTCAGACTGAAGTAATCGATACCTAAGGCGTGTCCGCCTGCTTGGTTTTCGTAGATTCCGCACGAGCCGAAGAGCACTAAATGTGCTCTTCGTGCGAGCCAGGACCTGACCGAGCGAAAACCAAGCAGGCGGACACGCCGACGGGCAAGGGAGAGATATATGGAAGAGATGCCCAAGAATTACGATCCGTCGACCAACGAGCCGGCGATCCTGCAGAAGTGGCTCGACGGCGGCTACTATAAGCGCCGCGAGGGCGTGGGCGACTGCACCGTCACCATTCCGCCTCCCAACGTGACCGGTAAGCTCCACATGGGTCACGCTACCGACGACTCCATCCAGGACGCTATCATCCGTATGGCTCGCATGCGCGGCAAGTCCACGCGCTGGGTGCTCGGCACCGACCACGCCGGTATCGCCACGCAGACCAAGGTCGACAAGAAGCTCAAGAGCGAGGGCATCAGCCGCCTGGAGATCGGTCGCGACAAGTTTGTCGACGCTTGCTGGGATTGGACCCACGAGTACGGCGGCATCATCGTCGAGCAGATCAAGCGCATGGGCTGCTCCGTCGACTTCGACAACGAGCGCTTCACCATGGACGAGGACTATGCCCAGGCCGTGCGTAAGGTCTTCTGCGACTGGTACCACGACGGTCTGATCTACCGCGGCAAGCGCATCGTCAACTGGTGCCCCAACTGCACCACCGCTATCTCTGACGACGAGGCCGAATACAAGGACGAGAAGGGCCACCTGTGGCACCTGCGCTACCCGTTGACCGAGCCGGTTAACGGCCAGGACTACATCGTCGTCGCCACTACGCGCCCCGAGACCATGCTCGGCGACACGGGCGTCGCCGTCTCCCCGAAGGATCCCGAGAAGGCCGCCTTCGTGGGTAAGACCGTCATGCTGCCGATCGTCAACCGCGAGATCCCTATCTTTGAGGATTGGCATGTCGACGCCAACTTTGGCTCCGGCTTCGTCAAGGTCACCCCGGCCCACGACCCCAACGACTACGCCATGGGTCAGGCCCACGACCTGCCGCAGATCAACATTTTCGATGAGCACGCTGTGGTAGTCGAGGGCTATGGCGAGTTTACCGGCATGACCCGCGAGGAGTGCCGCGAGGCCGTCATCAAGTGGTTCGAGGAGCACGACCTGCTCGATCACGTCGAGGAGCACGATCACTCCGTCATGCACTGCTACCGTTGCGACGCCGCGCTTGAGCCGTGGCTTTCTGAGCAGTGGTTCGTTGCCGTCGACAAGCTCAAGGGGCCGGCGCTTGACGCCGTCAACTCCGGCAAGGTCACCTTCCACCCCGCGCGCTGGACGCAGACCTACACCACCTGGATGGAGAACCTTAAGGACTGGTGCATCAGCCGCCAGCTGTGGTGGGGCCACCGTATCCCCGTGTTCTACTGCGAGGACTGCGGCTGGGAGGACGCTCTGACCGAGGACACCGACGTGTGCCCCAAGTGCGGCGGCCATCACGTGCATCAGGACGAGAACGTGCTGGACACCTGGTTCAGCTCGCAGCTGTGGACCTTTGCCACGCAGGGCTGGCCGCAAAAGCCGGAGCTGCTCGAGGGCCATCACCCCACGACGGCGCTGGTCACCGCGCGTGACATCATCGCGCTGTGGGTTGCCCGCATGGTCATGAGCTCGCTGTACTTCCTGGACGAGGTGCCGTTTAAGGACGTCGTCATCTACCCGACGATTCTTGCCAAGGACGGCAGCCGCATGTCCAAGTCCAAGGGCAACGGCGTTGACCCCATGGACCTCATTGGCATGTACGGCGCCGATGCCATGCGCTACAACCTGCTGACGCTCTGCACCAACAACCAGGACGTCAAGTTCGACGCGAACATCGACAAGAAGACCAAGAAGCTCATCGACAGCCCGCGCACCGAGCAGGCCAAGTCGTTTGTGACCAAGATCTGGAACGCCAGCCGCTTCCTGCTCATGAACATGGAGGGCTACACGCCCGGCGAGCCCGTCGTTGAGACGCCGGCCGACGCCTGGATGTTCAGCCGCCTGGCCAAGGCCGTGAAGATGGTCACCGAGGGTATTGAGAACTACACCTTTGGCGATATGGCCCGCGGCGTGCAGCAGTTCTTCTGGAACGAGGTCTGCGACTGGTACGTCGAGGTCACCAAGGCCCGCCTGAAGGGCGAGGGCCGTCTGCAGGCCCAGCGCAACCTGATCTTTGTGCTCGACACCTCCATTCGCCTGATGCACCCGCTTATGCCGTTTGTTACCGAGGAGATCTGGGACAACATGCCGGCGAGCGTGCTCGACCTGGATGCCGAGGGCAACGTGGACCGCGCCGAGGCGCTCATGATTGCCAAGTGGCCCGAGCCCGCCGACTACGCCAAGTATGTTGACGAGGACGCCGAGCGCGCGTTTGAGCTGTGCCGCGCCGTCGTTTCCGCCGCCCGCGCCACGCGTTCGCGTTATCGCTTGAGCCCCAAGGCCGAGCTCGACGTGGTCGTGCGCGCCGGTGCCGAGGATATCGAGAAGCTCGAGAGCCTGCGCTCGACCATCGAGCCGCTGGCCAACACTGCCTCGCTGGTCATGGGCACCGACGTCGAGAAGCCGGCTGCGAGCATCGCCGTGGTCGACAGCGGCGTCGAGGTCTTTGTGGTGCTCGAGGGCAAGGTTGACCTTTCGGCCGAGAAGGCGCGCCTGGAGAAGGAGATCGCCGCGGCCCAGAAGGAGCTTGCCGGCTGCGAGAAGACGCTGGCCAACGAGGGCTTTGTGGCCAAGGCCGCGCCCGCGGTGGTCCAGAAGAAGAGGGACCGTGCAGCTGAGCTCAAGGAGATCCTTGCGGCGCTGACCTCGCAGGTTGCTGACTTCTCGTAAGGGTTAACTGGGGGCGCGTCCCGATGCTTTGCTCTCCGCTGCGGACAGTCCTGCGCAAGACGGACAGCACATTTAGTGCTGTCCTTTGCGTGCGGAACTTGCGGCGAGCAAAGCATCGGGCCGCTCCCAGTTCGTTTACGTGGTTGTTTGCAACTGGTTAGTTAGGGCCACTTGGTTGTGGCCTTGATCTTGCTGCAAAGCGGTATTTAGCTGATTTTTGAATGGGAGGGGCTCGTTGTTGATTCGGGCCTCTGTTTCTGTAATTGGAGACTTTGGGTTATGGCTAAGCGTTCTGGGTCGTATGTCGTTCCTTTCTCGTTTGAGTTGCTTTCGTTTGATGAGGCTGTTGGGCTGGCTGCTGATACGGGGCGGATTTCTGGGGATGCTGGTCCTCTGCTCGAAACGGTTGTCGATATGCTCGATGAGCTGGGACGTCCGGACGAGTACTTTGATTGCATTCAGGTTGCCGGTACCAATGGCAAGACTTCGACTACGCGTTTTTCGGCTGCCATTCTTCGTGGTGAGGGGCTCAAGACCGCGCTGTATACGTCGCCGCAGCTGGTTCGCTATCCCGAGCGCATGGAGGTTGACGGGCGCGTCGTGAGCGATGAGGCGTTTGCCCGTGGCGTTTCTGCCGCTGTTGAGGCGGGACATCGCGTGAATGCGCGCCGTGTGGCGGTAGGGGAGCGCGCCTATTCCATCACGCCGTTTGACCTGCTGACGGCTGCCGCGCTTGTCGTGTTTGCCGAGGCCGCGGTGGATGTTGCCGTGCTCGAGGTCGGCATGGGCGGGCGTTGGGACGCCACGAGTGCGACCGATCCCGTTGCCGTTGCCATTACGGGCATTGGGCTCGATCACACGCGCATTTTGGGCGACACGCTCGAGGCCATTGCGGGGGAGAAGGCTGCGGTTATCAAACCCGGGCGCTTGGTTGTTTTGGGCGAGGGCACGCACGAGGCGAGCGTTCAGCGTGTGATGGATGCCCGTTGCCGCGAGTGCGGCATCGTGCCGCTCGTGGTGAGTCACACCACGACTAAGGTGCCGGCGCATGTGGGCGATACGGTTGACTTTAGCTGCACCACGCCGCGTGCGATTTACACGTCGAGCATGGTCAAACCGGCCTATCAGCCGCAGAATGCTGCGTGCGCGATTATGCTTTGCGAGGGGTATCTGGGTCGCGAGCTCAATCACGACGCGCTCGATGCCTCGCTTATGGGCTGTCCCACGCCGGGTCGTTTTGATGTGCTGGGTACCGATCCACTCAAGCTGATTGACGCCTGCCATAACCCTCAGAGCTGCGAGAACTTTGTGAGCGCGCTGGACGAGATCGATCCGTGCGTGGAGAACCGCCCCACGCTGCTGTGCGCCGCATTGGCCGACAAGGACGTGGCGGGCATCGTCGACGTGTTGATCCCGGCTTTCCCGCGCGTGGTTGTGACCCAGACCGATTCCGATCGCGCCCTGCCGGCAGAGGAGCTCGCTGCCCTGGTGGATGCCAACAAGCTCGCCGGTGTGTACCCCAGCGTGCCCGAGGCCCTCGCGGCCCTCGATGCCGCGGGCGAGTCCTTCGTTGCCGCCGGCACCATCACCCTGGCCGGCGAAGTAGCCGGCCTGCTGCGCTAACCCATCCCCTCATCAGTTGCGGTGAAATACGGACTGTTTTCTTGGCTAGAAGCCTTAAACAGTCCGTATTTCACCGCAACTCAAAAGCAGTCAATTTGGGACGGGGCTTTTTTAGCTGCCCTGTGCCCCGAGTTGACTCGCTTGCCACGAAATGGGCCTATCTACTACGTTTTACCGGTCACACTCGACCACACCGAGAATCGCGAAAACAAAAGCGCAGGTAGAATGCTTGCCATTTTTCAAAAAAGACCCGCATGGTCGACCCATGCGGGTTAAACGTAGTAGATAGCCCGTTTTCGTGGCGAGGCGTTTGCGGGATGTGGTAAAGGGGCTGTCCCTTTGTCACATTGGCTAGTCCAGGCGGACTGGGTCGTGGGGGTAGGCGTTGAGGATCTCGACGCCGGACTCGGTAACTAGGGCCAGGTCCTCGATGCGGACGCCGGTGCGGCCGGGGAGGTAGATGCCCGGCTCGATGGAGAAGGTCATTCCCGGCTCGATAACCTGCTCGTTGACGAGCGAAACGTCGCCCGGCTCATGGTCCTGCAGACCGATCGAATGGCCCAGGCGATGCGTAAAGTACTTGCCGTAGCCAGCGTCCTCTATCACGTCGCGCGCGGCGCGGTCCAGGTCGCACATGCGCACACCCGGTGCGATGAGCGCCTCGGCGGCCTCGTTGGCGCGGCGCACGATATCGTAGATGCGCGCCGTCTCCTCGTCCGGCTCGCCCCAAAAGAACGTGCGCGTCATGTCCGAGCAATAGTTGCGGCGACGTCCACCAATGTCGAATAGCACCACGTCGCCACGCTTGAGCACGGTGTCGTCGGGCTCGTGATGCGGGTCGCCGGCGTTGGCGCCAAAGCTCACGATCGGCGGAAAGCTAAAGCCCTCGCAGCCGTGCTTTCGATACAGGCCGAGCATCTGGTCGGCAATTTCGCGCTCCGTTACGCCCTCGTGGACGAGTTTGATCGCGTCGGCCATCACGGTGTCGTTGGCGGCCGAAGATGCGCGCATGAGTGCCTGCTCGGCAGTGTCCTTGTGGGTGCGTGCGGCGGTGACGGCAAAGTCGCCCAGGAAAAACTCGCTGGCGGCATGGCGCTCCATGAGGGGCATCAAAAAGCCGGAGCGCATGACGGTATCGATGCCGAGCGGTTTGGTCGGATCGATCTCACTCGCGATGGCGTCGGTCACGACGTCGGTATCGGTGTGGTAGGCAACGCGGGCATTGTCGTACTCGGGCAGCTGATGCAGAGCGTTGACCAAGATCACGGGCTCGCTACCGCGTGCGAGCAGCACGCCGCAAAAACGCTCGAACATATCGGCATAAAAACCGGTCAGGTAATAAATCGACCACGGGTCATTTACAAGTAGCTGCGCGCCGGGGTGCTGAGCCTCGAGCGCATCGAGCACGCGAGCCACACGCTGGTCATCGACATGTGCCATGAAACATCCTTTCGCTAGGTTGCCACCATGGTATCCCATGCTTGGCAGATAGGGACGTTCCTTTTCTGCCGGCACTTCGGGACTCTCCTTGGCATGGCCAGTCTAGCGAGCAGCAAAAGTAGTCATAAGAGGCCCGTCCCAAATGGGCTGGTTTCAAAAGTATGGTGGATTACGGGGCTGGACCTGCATTACTTGACCATGGGAAAAATCGCGAAATTAAAACCGCAGGTAGACGGCTTATCAAAAATCGAAAAATGCCGGTATGGTTGTGGGTCTCCGAATCAGCCCCGTAATCCGGCATAGTTTTGAAATGGCACTAAAGTAGGCACAGGCTAAATACCAATTCCAAGGATAGTCGCGGTGGAATAGTTCCTGGATGCCGGGGTTTTGGCGGAAATCAGGAACTATTTCACCGCAATTGAAGAGGCGGGGTGGATGGCGGGGTAGCTAAAAGAGCCTCGTGCCAAATGAGCTGCTTAGGCTGGGTCGATGTCCATGCTGGCGATGAGGTCGGTACCGGTGTCTAGGAGGTTGGGGAGGACTACATCGCTCATTCGGATGGGGGCTTCGATTACCAGGCCGCGGATGAGGGTCATGGCCTGGGCGTGGAGCGCCAGCGGGATGGCCTCGGCAGTGCGTACGGGCAGCAGCGCCTCGTCGCCGCCGGAGACGGCCACGGTGGTGGTGAGCACGCGCATAGGGCAGGTGAGCTCCTGATGCGCGAACTTATCGCCGCGCGGGCAACTGTTGCCGGCCACGGAGCGCACCTCCGCCACGGCGCCGTCTGCGCTGCGCTCCACCTCCACGGTCAGGAGGCATTCGGATGGGCAGGTAGTGCAGTTGAACTGCAGCGTTTCGATCGCATTTGTGCTCATGAACTATGCCTCCTCAACGGGATCGACGGACAGGATAAGCTCTCTAGCACCCAGGTCGAGTGCGCGCTGAATCACCTTCGCCGGCAGCGGGAAGCTCTCCATGACGCTCGGCTTAAACGCGCGAACCTTACCGGCGAACAGTTCCTCGCCGTTAGTCAGGATTCGCACGCGGGCGGCATCGACTGGTCGGCGCACGCGGAAGTTGAGCTTGGTGAGCCCGACGGTTGTGATGCGCCCCGGAAGCGCGTAGCCGGCAATGCCGGCGGGGGAGACCGTGAGCTCGCAGCTCGTGTTCGCGGCGTTCGCCCGGGCACCCTCAGCGCCGCCCAACGCCCACTCCGCCGCAGCCGCGCCTGCCCGCTCGGACTCAGTCGTCACGTTGTCGGCCAGGTCGTGTACGTGCAGCACGTTGCCGCAGGCAAAGATGCCCGGCACGCCCGTCTGCAGGCTCTGGTCGACCACGGCGCCACGCGTGCGCGGGTCAAGCTCCACGCCTGCGGCAACCGAAAGCTCGTTCTCGGGAATCAGACCCACCGAAAGCAGCAGCGTGTCGCACGGAACGATGCGCTCCGTCCCGGCAATGGGTGCCAGGTGCTCGTCGACCTGGCTTACCTCGACGGCCTCCACGCGGTCGTGCCCGATCACACGCGTGACCGTGGTGGACAGATGCAGCGGAATACCTAAATCGTCCAGGCAGTTTTTGACATTGCGGCGCAGACCGTTGGCGTACGGCATGAGCTCGTATACGCCCTCGACGGAAATCCCCTCGAGGGTGCAGCGGCGTGCCATGATCAGCCCGATGTCGCCCGAGCCCAAAATGACGGCGCGCGAGCCGGGCTTGAGGTTTTCGATATTGATGTATCGCTGCGCCAAGCCCGCCGTAAACACACCGGCGGGACGGCTACCGGGAATCTTGATCTCGCTGCGCGTGCGCTCGCGGCAACCCATAGCAAGAACGACCGCACGCCCGGTGAGCTGCAGCATACCGGCGGGGCTCATGAGCGTGACGGTATGGACTGCGGCGGTTCCCACGGCCTCGCCCATGCCCGGGTCGCCTGCGCCTGCGTCCTCGCCTGAATCAATCCCAATCACCATGCTGTCCATGAACAGCGCAATGTCGGTCGCGCGCACCTGGTCGATAAAGCGCTGCGCGTACTCGGGGCCGGTGAGCTCCTGCTTAAAGTGCGACAGGCCAAAACCCGGGTGAATACACTGGCGGAGTATTCCGCCCAGATGCTGCTCGCGCTCCACGATGGCTACGCGCGCGCCGGCCTTATGTGCGGCAAGTGCAGCCGCCATGCCGGCGGGGCCTCCACCGATAACGACCACGTCGAAGGCCTGTGTCGGTACGGTCTCAACGGTGCCACTATCAATCGCGCTCGATCCGAATTCCGCCATCCTAGCGCACCCCCTTTAAAGGTCCCTCAACGAGCCAGGAGCCAGTATCCTCCAGCAATACCTCGCTGGGATCGCAGCCCAGCTCGCGCGCGAGGATTGCCACCACGCGACTCTGGCAAAAGCCGCTCTGGCAGCGGCCCATGCCTGCACGGCAGCGACGCTTGACGCCCTCGACCGAAATCGCGCCCGGTCGGCGTCGAATTGCGGCCACGATCTCTGCCTCGGGCACCGTCTCGCAGCGGCAGACGATCTGTCCCCACGCGGGCTCGGACTCAATGAGCTCCTCTTTGCGCGCGAGCGGCGCACGGTCAAAGTCGTCCGGTGCGCGGCGAATCGGATTCCAGTCAGCCCGTTCGTTCAGCTCAACGCCGGCATCGCACAGCACCTGCTCCATGCGCTCGGCAATGGCCGGGGCGCTCGCCACGCCCGGTGATTGAATGCCTGCCGCCTGGAACAGCCCCGGCACCACGGTCGACTGCCCAATAAAGAAGTCGTTCGTCCCCTTAATAACCGGACGTCCGCCGGCAAACGCGCGCACCACGCGGCGCGTATCCAGATCGGGCACCAGCTTGCGCGCACCCGCTAGCAGCGCGTTCACATCGCTGGCGTAGGTCTGCGTGTCGCCTGGCTCGCGCACAGCGGCGGTCGCGGTGATCACGGTGTTGCCATGCACGGTGCCCGTCACGATGACGCCCTTCGACACCGGCGTCGGCACCGGGTAGAGCGGCATCAGTGCGCGCGGTTCCTTGTCCAGCACCACGATGTTGCCCTGGCGCCAGATCATCTGAAATTCCTCGGCGCCGGCCATATGCGAGATGTCCGCGGCTCCGTTGCCTGCGGCGTTGATCAGATAGCGACAGTGCACGTCGCCGGCGGGCGTTGACAGCGTAAAGCGCGCGGCTCCGTCATCCGAACCGGCAACTTCAATTGCCTCCACTGGCGCGTAGCGCATAAACGTCACGCCGTTGGCGACCGCGTTTTCCAGCGCGGCAATGGCCACTTCAAACGGGTCGACGTAACCGGTCGAAGGGCACCATAGCGCGCTCGTGGCCTGGGCACTCGCGCGCGGCTCCAGCTCGTGGACGCGCTCGGGGCCGATGATCGACAGCTCGGGAACGCCGTTCGCCAGGCCATTCTGGCGCAGCTTCTCCAGGTGCGCGCGGTCCTCGTCGTTAAAGCCCAGCACCATCGAACCGGTGCGGCGGAATAAAAAGCCGAGCTCCTGGGCCCACGTGCCATATAGTTCGCAACCACGGGCGTTGACCCGCGCCTTTACCGTGCCCGGCGCCGGATCGTAGCCTGCGTGCACCAGGCCGCCGTTGGCCTTCGACGCGCCCAGGGCGACGTCGTTGGCCGCCTCGATCACGCAAATGGACAAGTCATACCGCGCGAGCTGCCGCGCGATGGCGCACCCGGTAATGCCCGCGCCCACAATTGCGATATCAAACGTTTCTGCCACGGTGCCTCCCAGTCTTATTGACAGGATGTCAATAAGACTATCCTACGGTCTGTATACCCCCCAGCGCAGCGGCAATGCGGCGAACAGCCCCGCAACACCCGCCAACGGCAGGCGAGGGGAGGCTCGGTAACGTCGACGACCTCGTCTTCCGGCCCTAACGTCAGAGTTTTGTCTCGTTCTGTAACAGGTAGACCTGTTTTTGCTGAGTTGTTGTTACAGATTGAGACATTGGTCTGGCGGCCTCTCCGTTTGTCTTGATCTGTAACAGTAAGAGGGGAATTTCGGTCCTAACTGTTACAGATTGAGACTGAAGTCGGGGAGGGATTCTTCTGTCTCGATTTGTAACATCTAGGGACCGTTTTGGGGTCTAGATGTTATAAATTTAGATGAACCTATCGGTCGGTTTGGAATGTCTAAATCTGTAACAGGTGGACTTGTTTTTGCCGAGTATCTGTTACAGATTGAGATGTTTGTGTCCGCGCCAGCCCCGTACCCAGCCGTGGTCCCATATAAACAAACCCCGTGGTAAACTTGACCGGACTATAAATATTCCGAAAGGTACACCTCAATGTCCAAATACATCAACGAGCTCATGTCGCCTCAGCTTATGGGCGTCGTCTATGCCTTCGTTGGCTTTATCATCGCCCTGTATGTGCTGTCGGTAGTCTATGTGTTCATTGACGCTCGCCGTCGCGGCGCCAGCGCCTACGTGGCATGGGGCATCATCGCCCTCATCCCGTTTGTAGGCCTCATTGCCTACCTGGTCCTGCGCCCGCACTCCTACGCGGCCGACCGCGAGGAGCAGGAGCTGGACATGGCCCTGCGCGAGCGCCAGCTTGCCCAATACGGCACTTGCCCGCAGTGCGGCGCGCCCATCGAGAAGGACTTTGTGGTCTGCCCGGTGTGCGACACCCAGGTTCGCAACGTCTGCCCCAGCTGTCATCGACCGCTCGACGCGCACTGGAAGGTCTGCCCCTACTGCCGAACTCGCATCCAGTAACGCATCCATCGCCGGGCCGGCCGCAAGCCACGGGCACCGCGCATCTCGCGCACGCCGCAAGCACGTGCCCCGCATCCCGCCCCACACGATGAAGCATGCGTAGAAAATCGCCCGCCGTGCCATTAAGGTGCGGCGGGCGCTTGTATACCAAGGCAACCTGCCTATAATGATGCAAGTCAAAAACGCCGAGCGCATCGCACGCACTTGCATCAGACATCCGAGAGGAGAAAACATACCCATGAAGGCACTCTACAATGACGGTTCGGTGGCCGAGCTCCCGCAGGACGAGGTCACGCACGTCATCCGCCACTCCGCCGCGCACATCATGGCGCAGGCCATCAAGCGCCTGTACCCCGAGGCCGACTTTGCCTACGGTCCCGCGACCGACAACGGCTTCTACTACGACGTCGACCTGCCCGAGGGCGTCAAGATCAGCGAGGACGACTTCCCCGCGATCGAGGCCGAGATGAAGAAGATCGTCAAGGAGAACCTTAAGTTCACCGTGTACGAGAAGCCCCGCGCCGAGGCCATCGCCCTTATGGAGGAGCGCGGCGAGAAGTACAAGGTCGAGCACATCGGCGACCTGGACGACGACGCCCGCATCACCTTCTACCAGCAGGGCGACTACATCGACATGTGCGTCGGCCCCCATATCTGCTACACCAAGGCCCTCAAGGCCTTTAAGCTCACCGGCGTCTCGGGCGCCTACTGGAAGGGCGACAAGGACAACAAGATGCTCACCCGCATCAACGGCGTCGCCTTTGCCACCAAGGAAGAGCTCGACGAGCACATGCACATGCTGGAGGAGGCCAAGAAGCGCGACCACCGCAAGATCGGCCGCGAGATGGATCTCTTTATGATGCGCGACGAGGCCCCCGGCTTCCCGTTCTTCCTGCCCAACGGCATGATCCTTAAGAACACGCTGCTGGACTACTGGCGCGAGATTCACCACAAGGCCGGCTACGTGGAGATCTCCACGCCGCTCATCATGAACAAGCAGCTGTGGAAGACTTCGGGCCACTGGGATCACTACAAGGACAACATGTACTCCACCGTCATCGACGACGAAGAGTACTGCATTAAGCCTATGAACTGCCCGGGCGGCGTGCTGGTGTACGCCTCCAAGCCGCACTCCTATCGCGAGCTGCCCATTCGCGCCGGCGAGATTGGCCTGGTGCACCGCCACGAGCTGCGCGGCGCCCTGCACGGCCTGTTCCGCGTGCGCTGCTTTAACCAGGACGACGCCCACCTGTTTGTGCGTCCCGACCAGCTGACCGACGAGATCGTGGGTGTGGTCAACCTCATCGACTCCGTGTACCAGAAGTTTGGCTTTAAGTATCACGTTGAGCTTTCCACCCGCCCCGAGGACTCCATGGGTTCGGACGAGGACTGGGCTCGTGCCGAGGAGGGCCTGCGCACCGCTCTGGAGAAGCTGGGCATGGACTACGAGGTCAACGAGGGCGACGGCGCCTTCTACGGCCCCAAGATCGACTTCCACCTGGAGGACTCGCTCGGCCGCACCTGGCAGTGCGGTACCGTGCAGCTCGACTTCCAGATGCCGCTCAACTTTGATCTGGAGTACGTGGACGCCGACGGCACCAAGAAGCGCCCCATCATGCTGCATCGCGTGTGCTTTGGCTCCATCGAGCGCTTCATCGGCATTCTGATTGAGCACTTTGCGGGCAAGTTCCCTACCTGGCTGGCTCCCGTGCAGGTCAAGGCACTTCCGGTTTCCGAGAAGAGCCGCGACTACGCCCACGAGGTGTGCGCCAAGCTGGAGGAGGCCGGCATTCGCGTGGTCTGTGACGACCGCGACGAGAAGATCGGCTACAAGATCCGCGAGGCCCGCAGCATCGATCGCGTGCCCTACATGCTCATCCTGGGCGAGAAGGAGGTCGAGGCCGGCAACATTTCCGTCCGCGATCGCTCCAACGAGACCGTTCAGATGAGCGTTGACGAGTTTGTTGCCAAGGTGCTCGAGGAGATCAAGACCCGCGCCTAAGGCAAACTTCACAACAATTAACAAAGGCGACCGTCCACAAAGGGCGGTCGCTTTTTTCTTACCAAAATAAGAAAAGCCGCTGGTTGAGCGGCTTTTTTTGTTGCACAAAAAGGTACAGGTTTTTGTATCTTTCGACAGACGACATTATACGAGCAATTAATCAGCGTTTGCCCAGATTACGCAAAATGTACTGCTAGTAGGTACATCTCCATACCCCCTCTACAAAAACCTGTACTTTTGCGACTGCGCCTAGCTGCGAGCGAGAAGCCTGTTCTAAACGCTCCTGCATTTGCGTGCATCTCAAAGCCAAAAGAGGGGGCGAGAACATGGAACAGACGGCACGGCGCCAAGAGCAGCTGCCGGGCGCATTTAACGGCGCTACCACCAACAGCCAGCACGGCCGCGTCCGCTGGTATCTGGTTCACACCCCCCATGGAAAAGAGCGCGAGACCTGTGAAAAGGTCCGCCGCATTATCCCGCACAACCTGATGCAGGACGCTTTTGTGATGCAAAAGGAGTTCTGGTTTAAGCGGGACGGCGCATGGTCGCTCCAAACCAAACCCATGTACAAGGAATATTTCTTCGTCGCCACGCACGATGTCGCCGCGCTCGATAGGGCTTTGGCCCAGTTGAGCTTTGGCTGTCGCATCGCCGGCAGTAGGGAGCGGGCGTACATGCCCATGCCGGACGATGCGCAGGACTGGTACCGCAGCGTGCTGGACGACGACGGCGTGGTGCGCAATAGCGTCGCGCGCATAGAAGACGGCGTGTTGCACATAGAGCAGGGTCCCTTGGTGGGGCAAGAGGCCCGTGTAAAGAAGATCGATCGTCATAAGCGTTGGTGCCTGGTGGACGTGGGGGATGGCGACTCCGCTTTTAGGGAGCTGCTTGCGCTGGACGTTCCCAGCAAGACGTAAGGGAGACGTTGCACCAGCTATTCGTTCGCATTTTTGAATTTACCGATTGGGGGATCCCTGGGGAACGGGGACGTAAGTTTGACTGTGGCTGCTAAAGAAGTAACAGAGACAAATGCGCCCGTGGGGGCGGCGCTGATTGCTCAGGCCATGGACCGGCGTGAGGGCGCCGGCCGCTACAAGGCTATGCAATCCATCATGGATTGGGACCGTTCGCGCCTGGCCTACCGTGCCGTCAAGCGCGCGTTCGACATCGTGTTTAGCGGTGTCGTGCTCGTCTTCATCGCGATCCCCAGCCTGGTGCTCGCGGTACTCATCCGCCTGGAGAGCGAGGGCAGCCCGTTCTATAGCCAGATCCGCGTGGGCCGCACCCGTCCCGACGGTAGTTTAACCACCTTTCGTATGTGGAAGTTTCGCTCCATGTACAAGGATGCCGACGAACGCCTTGCCGAGCTCAAGGAGCAGAACGAAATTGCCGGGGCTATGTTCAAGATGAAGAATGACCCGCGCGTCACCAAGATCGGGAAGTTCATCCGCAAGCACTCCATCGACGAGTTCCCGCAGTTCCTGAATGTGTTTCTGGGTCAGATGTCCGTGGTTGGCCCCAGGCCGCCGCTGCCGAATGAGGTTGCGGAGTATACGGAGTACGACCTGCAACGTTTGGCAGTGAAGCCCGGCATCACCGGCTGGTGGCAGGTGACGGACCGCAACGACACCGACTTTGACGGCATGGTCCGACGTGATCTCGAGTACATCGCCAAACGCGGCCCCATCACGGACCTGAAGATTGTTCTCCTCACGGTCATTGAGGTCTTTACCGGTGGAGGTGCTTGCTAAGTGGACTTGGCAAAAGCGAAGATATGTATTCCTAGCTCAAGTGGCGGACATCTCACACACATGTGGCTGCTTAAACCAATTTGGGAAAAAGCCGCTAGTCGATTTTGGGTTACCTTTGACAAAGAAGATGCTAATTCTCTTTTGAAGGGCGAGCGCGTCTACCATTGCCACTACCCGACGAACCGCAACATCCCGAACCTGCTGAAGAACACGATTCTCGCCTGGAAGGTGCTCCGCAAGGAGCGTCCCGATCTAATCATCAGCTCCGGTGCCGCGGTTGCGGTGCCGTTCTTCCTGATCGGAAAGATGCTCGGGTCAAAATGCGTCTACGTGGAGGTCTTCGACCGCGTGGACAAGCCCACGATGACCGGTCGCATGCTCAACGGCGTGGCCGACCTATTCGTGGTGCAGTGGCCAGAGCAGCTCGATGTCTACAAGAGCGCCGTTGACCTCGGCTCTATCTTCTAGGGAGGGACGCACATGGTATTCGTGACCGTGGGCACCCACGAGCAGCAGTTCGACCGCCTGGTCAAGGCGGTCGACGATCTCAAGGCGGACGGGACGCTCGATGAGCCCGTCTATATCCAGACGGGTTACTCGACGTACGAGCCCGTCCACTGCGACCACTCGCAGTTCGTGCCGTTCCGACAGATGAAGAGCTACATGGAGGGTGCCGATGTGGTGATCACGCACGGCGGCCCCTCAAGCTTCATCGAGGCCATGGCTGCAGGCAAGGTACCCGTCGTTGTGCCCCGCAGGGGCGACCTTGACGAGCATGTGAACAACCATCAGGCCGACTTCGTGCGCATCGTCGCGGAGCGCCAAGGCGGGATCGTGCCTGTCTACGACGTGATGGACCTTTCCGCCGCCATCGAGCGCGCCCGCGAGCTCTCGCGTGGCGTTACTTTTAAGAGCCACAACGCCGAGTTCTGCCGAGAGCTCGAGAGACTGATAGAAGGAATTTAACCGCATGACTAAACCCCGCGCTGGCATACTCAGTATGCAGAGGATCTACAACTACGGGTCCTTCCTGCAGGCTTTCGGCCTGAAGTCCATCCTGGAGTCCCTTGGCTGCGATGTGCAGTTCGTTGACTACGAGCCTGGCAAGTGCCTGGTCACGTCCCCGTCATCGAAGAAGGGCGTCGCCCGCAAGGCGGAGAAGGCCCTCGAGGTATTCCGCTACGACGCCCCGCTCAGGGACAAGCTCGCCTTCATCCGCTACAAACGCAGCTACGCCCAGCGCTTCTACCCGATGCTCGGTGTCACTGAGGAGCCCAACCTTGACCCCGACATCGACCTCCTGGTCATTGGCAGCGACGAGGTGTTCAACTGCGTGCAGGATAACGCTAATGTCGGCTTTACGCCCGCGCTTTTCGGCACCGGGTTGCGCGCTGGACGTAAGGTGACATACGCCGCTTCCTTCGGCAACACCACGCTCGACAAGCTTGACCGTTACGGCAAGCGCGAAGAGGTTGCGGGCTACCTCAAGCGTCTCGATGCCGTCTCGGCTCGCGATGCCAACACGGGTGCCATTGTTGAGTTACTTACGGGGGAAGCGCCGACCTTCAACTTGGACCCGGTGCTCGCCTACGACTATTTTGGCGAGTGCGGGCTGATTCCCGCCCAGGTCGACGAGGACCGCTACATGATCGCATACGGATACTCGGGCCGCCTCACGGCCGAGGAGTGCGCCGCCGTGCGCGCCTACGCCGATCAGCGCGGCCTCAAGGTGCTCAACATCGGTGGGGTTCAGGGCGTCTGCGATCGCTTCGTGGATTGCACGCCCTTTGAGGTGCTTTCCTACTTCAAGCATGCTGAGGCCGTGGTGACAGACACCTTCCACGGCACCATCTTCTCGACCATCTCCCATACGCCCTTCGCCTCCTTCGTGAGGAGCTCGGGCTACGGTAACTCCGAGAAGCTCACTGATCTGTTGAGCCGGCTGGGCCTGACTTCCCGTGCTGCAACTGGGGCGGGAGAGCTCGCCGCCACCCTTGACGCGCCCGTAGACTGGGCCGCCACTGACGCCGTCGTTCGCACGGGCCGCGAGGCTGCGCGCGCCTATCTTAAGAAGGAGGTCTCCGTATGTATACGGAGCTAAAGTCCTACCAGATCATCATCGCCCTGCTCAAGGAGTATGGTATCCGCCATCTAGTGCTCTCTGCCGGCAGCCGTAACGTCCCTTTCGTGCACTCCGTCGAGGAGGATCCGTATTTCACCTGCTATTCCGTCGTCGATGAACGCAGTGCCGGCTACTTTGCGCTGGGACTTTCTCAGGAGCTCGGCGAGCCTGTCGTGATCTCATGCACCTCCTCCACGGCGACCTGCAACTACTGGCCGCCCGTCGCGGAGGCCTTCTACCAAGACGTGCCCCTCGTCGTGCTCACGTCCGACCGTAACCCCGCGATGCTCGGGCAGTGGGAGGACCAGATGATCGACCAGGTGGGCATGTACGACCGTCACGTGCGTAAGTCAGTCAACCTGCCTATTATCAACGACGTCGACGACGCGCACTTCTGCGAGCGCCTTGTCAACGAGGCCCTGCTCGAACTCGACCACCACGGCTCGGGCCCCGTCCACATCAACGTGCCGATGAAGGCGTACAACAACTCGTTCAACGTCAAGGAGCTCCCGAAGGTCACTAGGATTCGCAGGGTCGAAACCGACCAGGTCGATGAGTGGGCTGCGTGCGCGGATCGGCTCTCCCGCGCCAAGCGCGTGCTCGTGGTCGCCGGCCAGCAGTCCTCCTGCCCCGCTGAGCTCGCGTGCGCCCTTGAGGGCTTCTCAACTAGCTACGAGGTGGCCATTGCGGCCGAGTACATGGCGAACATCCCTCGCGAGCACGCCTTCAACCCGACGCTATGCATGGAGTACCGCTACATCACGCCCAAGAAGTTCTCGGAGTTCGTGCCCGACGTCGTCATCTCCTTCGGCGGGAACATGACTGCCGGCCTTAAGGACATGCTGCGCAAGTTCGCAGGTTCGTACGAGCACTGGTCGATTCGTGAGGACGGCTCGGTTTGCGACATGTTTAGGAGCTTGACGAGGGTGTTTGAGTGTACCCCCGCCGAGTTCTTCACGCGCATGGCCAGTGCATCAACTTGTACGCCCGACGGTGACTACCTCGCTTCGCTCAAGGATTACGAGGCGTCCGCAAGGGTTCCGGAGCTTCCCTACTCGAATATGGCCGCCATTCGCAAAGTTGTCGAGCGGGTGCCGGAGGGATCCATCCTGCACCTCGCGATCAACAACGCCATTCGCCTGACGAACTTCTTTAAGCTCCAGCCTGGCGTCAAGGTCTACGCGAACATCGGAACTCACGGCATCGACGGTTGTCTCTCGTCTCTTCTTGGCCAAGCCGCGGCCAGTGGCAAACCCAGCTATCTCGTGATCGGCGACCTCGCTTTCTTCTATGATATGAATGCGATTCGTATCCGCCACGTTACCGACAAGGTCCGCATCCTCCTGCTCAACAACGAGGGCGGGGAGGAGTTTTACTTCAATAAGGTGTGGAAGGACGAGGCCTCGGACCTTCACACCTGTGCTCGCCACCACACAAAGGCTGAGGGTTGGGTGCGCGAGTGCGGATTCCGCTACCTGAGCGCGCATAATCCCGAAGAGCTCGACGCGGCCATCGAGAAGTTTTTCGATAACAGCTCGGAGGGACCCGTCCTGCTCGAGGTTTTTTCCGAGATGAGCGCGGACTCCAAGCTCGTCTACGACGTCTTCGATATGACCCGTCCCCGCGACGCGCAGTCGGAGGCGATTCGCAAGTCCAAGGAACTCATCAAGGCGACCATCGGGCAGGAGAAGGCCCAGAAGATCGCCGGAATCTTCAAGAGGTAATGCATGGGATTCAAAAGAGTCATTCGCAAGGCCGCTAAGCTTGTCCTCGCATCGTCACCTGAGAAATTCGTGAACGTCGAGGTCGCCCAAGTGAGTGTCGGCAGCCTGCTCAAGGATAAGACGATTGTCGTCACCGGCGGAGGGCGCGGAATCGGGCTGGCCATGGCAGAGAAGTTTGTTTCTGAGGGCGCCAAGGTCGTAATCTCCGGTCGCAAGGAGGCTACTCTCAAGTCTGCTTGCGAGAAACTTGGTGTCGCCGCGTCTTACGTGGTGGCAGATGTCTCCGAGGTGGAGCGCGCGAGCGAGTTTCTGGACGCGTGCGAGGCCAAGTTCGGCGGCCGCATCGACTGCTTAGTGAGCAATGCCGGTGTGAGCCTCCATGAGAACCGTTTCGACAACGTGACCATCGAGGGTTTCGATAAGCAATTCGGCATTAACATGCGCGGTGCGTATTTCCTATGCTGCGAGTTCCTTTGTCGTAAGGCGCGTGAGAAGGAGCCCTCGGGTGAGCTGCTTGTGATTACGAGCGAGACGGGTGAACAGGCATACGACATCCCATATGGCATGACCAAGGCCGCCATGGACAGTTTCGTACGCGCTGCTTCCAGACGGATGTATTCGCTTGGCGTTCGCGTCAATGCCGTTGCTCCCGGTGTCACGCTCTCAGACATGACACGCGATTATGCGGAGGCATCCGATGGGAATATGTACCGCGAATGCGCCTCTAGCCGCATCTTCAGGCCCGAGGAGGTCGCGGAGGTGGCGTGTTTTCTATTAAGTGATGCCTCTAAGTGTATTTCGGGAGAAATTATTCATACAAACGGCGGTAATCACATTAAAGCATTCTGGGATTTGAGTTGTGATGGCTAAATATTCAAACATTTCAGGTTGTGAGAAAGAGCCTGTTCGTGTGTTGCATGTTCTTCAGAGAATGGAGGCTGGTGGAACACAGGCGCTTTTAATGAATTTGTATAGAAATATTGATAGATCAAAATTACAATTTGATTTTCTTGTGGAATATACTGAGAAGCAGTTTTATGACGATGAGATAGAATCGCTTGGTGGTCGAATTTATCGTTCATCTATTCGTGAAGATTTTAATCTGCCTCGATTTAACAGATTTCTTAAAACATTTTTCGAGGAACATGACGAATACGATATTGTCCACTGCCATACATATTCAATCGGATATTTCGTTTTAAAAGCTGCAGATAATGCCGGTGTTTCTATTAGAATCGCTCATTCGCATAATAATAGAATGGGCGGCCATGGTTTATTTCTGAAAGCAATCATGCGTTCTTTATTTTCTATACATGCAAATCAGTTCATGGCATGTTCTGACGAGGCTGGAAGATTCTTGTTTGGCAATCGTGATTTTACCGTTGTTAAGAACGCCATTGATGTTGATAAATTTGCTTTTGATAAGTCAATTCGTGCTGATGTTCGTCGTGATCTTGGTTTAGACAGTGCATTTGTTGTCGGTAATGTTGGCAGACTGCATCAGCAGAAGAATCAGACTTTTTTACTAGATATTTTTAATGAAGTATTAGATATCTCCCCTAATTCAAAACTTCTTCTAGTCGGTAATGGGCCCTTGCGTGAGAGCATCCTGTCAAAAGCCGATAATCTTGGCATATCAGATCGAATTGTTTTATTGAGTAATCGATCTGATATGGATCGTTTGTATCAAGCAATGGATGTGTTCGTCCTGCCTTCCCTATTTGAAGGTCTTGGGATTGTTGCTATTGAGGCACAAAGCTCCGGTTTGCCGACGATTTGCTCTAATGGAGTTGCAGAGGATGCTAATGTATCCACTTTGTTCAGTAGAATGTCGCTTAGTGATTCTCCAAAGGCATGGGCAAATTTGATTGTGCGGATGGATGGAATTCGTGATTCCCTCGCTGGCGCAAATGGTGTAATTGCTCATGGCTTTGACATTAAAGATAATGCAGAGAACATGCAAGCGTGGTATCTGAGTAAAGCCCGTAATGCATAAAATCAGAATTACTTCAACGTTGGTTTGGTTTGTTTTTCTATAGTAGCGCTCTATTGAGAATAGGGCTGCCTGTGGTGAACGTTATTGATTTGCTTTGATGAGTTTGGTTGCCATGAATAAGATTTTAGTTGTAGGCCTTTTTAACCATATGGCTGGAACTGAGAAGGTAGTCGTAAATTACCTTTCAATGTTTGATGAGAAGATTGCCTTCGATGTTCTTGCCTATGGATCTCATATGCATTATTTTGATGACATATTTAAAAAAAGGAATATAAACGAAATTATTATTCCTCGAAAAAGGGATGACTATTTTGGTTATCTTAAAGCATTGGATAGTGTGATTAAACTAGGTCATTATTCGACTGTTTGGCTGAATGCGGGTAATCTCACAAATATTGACTCTCTGAGAATTGCAAAAAAATACAAGGTACCACAGAGAATTTTTCACGCACATAACTCAACTTATGTTGGTGATTGGCACGATCAATTGCTAAGTCGCATACACAGCGTTCGCTTGTCTTCTTTTGCAACTGACTACTGGGCTTGTTCAAAAGCGGCAGGAAACTTCTTTTTTTCAGGAGCCAGTTTTATTGAAATTAATAATGCGATAGACGTGTCTGAATTTTGTTTTTCTATAAAGTCGCGACGGATTGCAAGAGAAGAGCTCTGTGTTTCAGATAATTGTCATCTCATCGGCACAATTGGTCGCTGTGCCGATGAAAAGAATCATGCCTGGCTCTTAGATTTCTTTGCTTCTTATATTAAAGATTTTCCAAATTCAAAACTCTTGATTATTGGCGACGGAGCTTTATACGAGGATGAAACTTCTCAAATAGAGGAGCTTGGTATTGCGCATAGTGTTATTCGTATTCGAAAGACAAATGACGTTGCAAAATATTTGAGTTCTTTGGATTGTTTTTTATTGCCGTCTAAATTTGAGGGTCTTCCGCTGGTTCTTGTCGAAGCTCAATTCAATGGTTTACCCTGTATCGTCTCAGATTGTGTTTCTAGAGAATGCTCCATTTCTAATGACTGTCATTTTCTTTCGCTTGATGATATGTCTGATTGGGCCTTTCTTTGTTCAACTCTATGTCGGGAAGATCATTGCCTTATTTCCGGCGAGCGATTTGATATTTCGGAAGCTGCACCCAAGGTTCAAAGCCTATTCATTAAATAGATTGGATATTCATGACTGTTTGGATTGCTGGAGACGCTGACGCTTCTGGACACAAAAGGCATGCGGGGTCTAAAGCTAGACGTGATATAGAAACTATTGTCATTGGATTAGGTGCAGAATTAATACCGTTGAAAGTTTTCAGTCAAGAGGAGACTGTGTCTTCATTTGAACGGATACGACAGGTTCTGTCGAATATACGTGAACTTAGGGATAAGTTTTCGCGCCTTTGTTATGGAGATAATTTAATTCTTCAGTATCCATTTACAGGAAGAGGAGCTCCATTCTACCTAAAGAACTATATTCGTTCACTCGAAAAACGTGGAGTCAGAGTTTCAATTTTAATTCATGATTTGGACTCTCTTCGGTTCTGTTCCGGGCATAATTCTGTTGAACGCAAGCTCGTGCTGCAGGATAAACATCAACTCATTTCTGCCTCTTCTGTAATTTGTCATAATGCAACAATGGAAGATTATCTTGTCAATAGGTTAGGTGTTGCTAGAGCGAATATTACTTCATTGGGCCTGTTTGACTATCTAACTCCTTATAATCCTGCCGAATTAAATCATGCTGTATATAAAGATCGTGTTGTCGTGGCTGGCAATCTTAGTTCTGATAAAGCTGGATATCTGTATTCTGATGAGTTGCCTCTCCCGCTTAGACTGTATGGTGTCAATTATTCAAATGAGGTTGAGCGTAATATCGAATATATGGGTTCATTTGAGCCTGAGATTCTCCCTTCGATTATCAAAGGGTCCTTTGGGCTTGTTTGGGATGGACCTTCTTGTGATACTTGTACAGGTGGCTATGGCCATTATCAAAGATTTAATAATCCTCACAAATTATCTTTGTATCTTACGGCCGGTCTTCCTGTGATCGTTTGGTCTGGCGCTGCGACTGCTTCCTTCGTCAAGGAAAATAATGTAGGCATTGCTGTTGATTCTCTTCAGGATGTTAAAGCTTTATTTGATTGTATGGATCGATCTGAATACATGAGAATGGTGCAAAATGCTCAATGGTTTTCAAAAAGACTAAGAGCTGGATTCTATACGAAAGACGCACTGCGGCGTGCCGGTGTTTGCTCTTATGGGTTTGGGGGTGTCTATGAGTAAATCTGTTAAAAGAAACTTTATCTGGAACTCAGCATATCAGCTTCTCTTGATACTCACACCGATTCTTACAACACCATATCTTTCACGAGTGCTTGGCCCTGAAAAGGTAGGCCTGTATTCATACACCTATTCAGTTTCCTCATACTTTACTATGTTCGGGATTCTTGGTATGGCGCAGCACGGCGTTAGGGCTATCGCTCAAACCGGAGGCGATAGAACCAAGCGGTCTCATGTATTTTGGAGCGCTTGGTTTTCTCAGCTATGTGTGGCAGGTCCCGTTTCAATAATATATGTTGTGTACGTAGCTTTTGGTTCAGTTGGGGGGCCTGTACTAGGTATAGTTTGGGCACTTCAAGTATTTTCATCATTAATTGATGTTTCGTGGCTTTATTTTGGAATTGAAGAATTTAGGCTTCCTACCATGCGAAGCTTCATTACGAAGCTAATTGGCGTGCTTGCTATTTTTTTATTTGTCCGTGGGCCACAAGATCTTTGGATTTATTGTCTCTCCATTTCGGGCGCAACCTTTCTCAACGCATTGCTTTTGCTACCTTTTCTTAATCGGTATGTCGATTTTGTTTTGCCTACGTGGCGAGAGGTCAGGGTACATTTTCTGCCTAATCTGAGACTATTTGCACCTGTTGTCGCTATTTCTTTATATACTTCACTTGACAAAATCATGCTAGGGCAGATTTCTGGAATGAGACAGGCTGGATTTTACGAATATTCAGAAAAATTATCAAAAATGCCGATGGCGCTTATTACAGCAATGGGGACGGTGATGCTGCCTCATATGACTGCAAAGCTCTCTAAAGGAAATGATGGCAATGCTATTATTTTGCTGGGGAATAGTCTTTTATGCATGGAAATTGCGGCCATGTGTATGGCATTCGGCATCGCGGCTATTTCTCCGGAATTTTCTGTTGTTTTCTTAGGGCCAGGATATGAACAGTGCATGTACATCATGCCTATTATATCTATCGTAATTCCTATAATATCGGCATCGAATGTAATTGGTGTTCAATATATGCTTCCGAAGTGCATGGATGCCTGTTATACATTGTCGGTTTGTGCTGGTGCTGGAATAAACGTATTGCTCAATTTGGTTCTACTTCCATTTGCTGGTGCTATTGGCGCAGCGGTTGCCACTGTTGCTGCCGAGATTGCAGTTCTTTCAGTTCAATGTTTCGCCGTGAGACGAGATCTGCCACTTCAGGCATTTTTTAATCGGGTGTTTCCGTTTATTTGTATTGGAACCGTTATGTATTGTTGCGTACGATTTGTTGCTATGAGTCTTGATGGAATTTTTGGGGTTTGCTGGCTGCTTCTTGCGATCGAAGTTCTTTCTGGATTTGCAGTCTATGCATTGTTGTGTGCAATCCTTTTCGTTTTTCATAAACGTTTCAATAAAAGTTTTGATTTAAAGTGAAGAGATTGAAATGCCGTTGTTTTCCATAAAAATTAATAATTCCGACGGATCGTTGGATTTTCTGAGCCGAGATTTTATTTTCAATCTTGTCTTGCCATATTTGATCGGATTTCTTCTTGTACTTACGACCAACACTCTACCCGGCATGAGTTTAAGAATGGATTCTGTTTTACTATTAGTGGTTGTATTTGTATGCCTGATTGTTACCGCATATGCATGGATACTCATACCTATTGACTTAAATGCCTTGGGCCGATGGATTTGTTGGGCTTTGTTGCTCTTGACAACGTATTGTCTTGTCGCGATTGGTTCGCATAGCAACAGCATCAGAGGCTTTGCATCGATTTTGATTTTTGTAATTATGCCACTAGTGTTTATCGTCGTACGTAAGGCGGGAGCTCAAGATCGCTATATAAGTGCTTTCGTTGATATAATGTCTATCATTGCTGTTATTTCAATTGCAGTTTGGATATTAGGCCCTGTCTTTCATTTAATAGAGCCGAATTGCACAATCATCTCCGCATGGAGCGGCAATGGTCGAATACGAAATGTGGTTGGTTATTTCAATTTAAGCTATAACACACAGTGGCAGAACTTGCCTACTGGAGCTGGAGTGTACCGCAATACTAGTATTTTTGCTGAAGCCCCTATGTATAGCTATGCATTATGTTGCGCCTTGATCGCGGAAATATATTTCCGCGATCAAGTGTTGCGTTTTAATCGTTGTATTGTTCTTACAATCGCCATCCTCACAACGTTCTCCTCGACTGGAATCATTTTTCTTCTGGGGATTGGATTGTCTTTAGCTCTTGGTAGGGTTCATTCTGCTGAAAAGAATGTTAGGATTTTTCTATCACTACTTTTAGTTATCTTGTTTATATTCTTCTCAATATTGGCTTTGATTGTGCTTGATAATAAACTTCAGTCCAGTTCTGGCAGCACTCGACTTGATGATTTTGTTGCAGGCTATAGAGCGTGGTCTCATAGCCCTATATTCGGATATGGTTTTGATAATGCTGATGTTGTTAAGAAATACATGAGTGCTTTTAGAGCCGATAACCTGGGTTTCTCTAGCGGATTATTCCAAATTCTTGTTTTAGGCGGTCTTGTTTTACTAGTGCCCTATGTTATTTCGTTTTATGGGCTATTTAGGACTGCGATTTCAAGATCATGGATTGTTGTCTTATTGTTGATGTTTTTGATGGTAATCACAGTAGTGCCCTTTTTGCCTATTTCGTTTTTCATGCTTTCATTCGGTGTTTCTTATTTGTTGGATCGTGTTGAATACGCGGTTGATTTATGAATTCAGACGAACACATTGAGCTACTAACTCGTTTCCGCAGTTAGCCGTACGCCCCCGAGGCGCCATATGGGACCCGGGGGCGGCATTTTCCCAGTTGAAGGAATGGTGGAGATGTGTTTCGATAGGTCCGGTGGCCATGCTCCGCCCGCCGCCCTCACCTCTTCCCAGGCTCAGCCGGACGGTCGGTCCGTCTATTCCGTTTTTCTTCTAGGCTAGGCCAGCGGGGTGTCACCCCCTCTCTGCTCGCGCCCTCTCGATGAGCCCCGGCTGATCGCGTCGGAAATGTTGGTGTAAGGGTGGACCTCGAACTTGCGGACAGGATCGAGGCGGCATAGGATATCAACCATATTCCAAGTTCCAGGAAGCTGGGCTGACTCGCTTCGGATCGGGTGCTACACCAACTTGCTCGACACTACTGAGGAGGTGTTCGGATGGAGTTGGTATTCAGGGTTGAAATTGTTTTTTCGTTTTGCAAATACTTGGTGCAAAACTAATAAAGTCATCGATTCGATTTTGACGGATTCATTTTATATCACAGGTACAGTTGACCGCTGTTAATTGATAACTCACTTGAATTAACCGATTACTTTGGCCGCCACGAGGACCGAGGCGGCCTCCTCCCCGTCGGCGAGCACGAGGCCGGACCCGTCGCTCGGCGAGCCGCCCTGGAAGGCGGCGTACTTGCCCGTCCCCGCGAGCCTCAGGACGAAGCCCTCGCCGCGGGCGACGGCCTCCCACCTCTGCTCTGCCGCCCCGCTCCACGCCTGCTGCCTCACGCGCGAGCCGGCCTCCGCGGAGTCCGCGGTCAGCGCGAGGCCGGAGTGCGCGAAGGCGATGGAGACCGAGCCGCCCCCGAGGTCGTGGAACCTGAGCGCCTGGTTCAGCCCGCCGTTCCTGGACCACGCCATCGCGCGCGCGCCGGGCTCGACCGAGGCCGACCAGCAGTCGACCGCGCGGGAGGGGTCGTCGGCGGACAGCAGGGTCCAGGACGCGCCGGCGAGCTCGGGGACGGGGGCCAGCGCGTTATGCTTAGCTGTGAAGTCGTATCTCGCTAACCACTTGTTGTTGGTCTGCGTGATGACGCGTGATGTTGCGATTAGTTCAACCTTGACGTCGTTAGCATTCCACTCCCTTTGATTCAGCGCGTACGCAACAATCCCATTCTGAATCCCCGAGATGCTGGGCGGGATGGACTGGTTGTCGGCATCGATTGAAAAGTTCTCTTCCTTGGCATCCAGGTGTTGCTGAATGCGATCGGTATACTTCTCCGCCCATTCCTCTGCCTTGCCGTTTCGCACAAAGTAATTGTTGGACAGGTCTGTTGAGCGGTAGGCGTAGCCGTCCTTTTGGTAGTTTGCCCTGTGGTCGGAGTGGGCGATTGCCATGAGCTCGTCGGTCAGGCCAAAGTACAGATGGCGCTGGTCCAAGTCTCCGTACCAGTTGTCGCTGGTGTCGTCCCAGGTTAGGTCCATCTGGCACCATTTGCCGTCGATCTTTACGGCGTTCCAGGTGTGGCCGTTGCCGGTGATGCGGCCGTTGGCGATGCCCGCTGCGTTAAGGAGCTTGGAGTAGATGCGCTGGTAGCTCTCGCAGGTGCCCTGGTGGCGCGTGAGGCCGCTTTCGGCCGAGCACCAGTTGAGGCTGTGGTCGTACTCCAGCTGGTCGAGCGTCCAGTCGTGGAGCCACAGCGCCATGTCGTATTCCGAGCCGTTTGTCTGTTGCCTGCACTGGGCCACGGCGTTGTTGACGATCTGCGTGACGCTTGGGCGGGCGGCGTCGTTTACGGTCACCTCCGCCGTGGTGCGCAGGTAGTAGATCCCCTTGTCGTTTTGGGGGTCGTATCTGTCGTTGTCCATAAAGTAGAAGTGGATGCGGTACGTGCCCGATGCCGTGAAGTCGAAGGTAAAGTCGTGGCCGGTGGCGCCCAGGCTGTAGTAGTTGCCACATGCCGCGCGCGACGGGTCGCAGACGCTTTCCTGGCTGCCGCCGTCCCAATAGGTGGGCACGTCCATGCGCGCCTTGGCCTGGGACGAGCCGTTGGCTTGGGTTACGTGGAAGGCCGTCGCGGTGCCCGCGGGGGCGTCGTTCCACGAGACGGTGAAGGTGACTCCGTTTTGGCTTGCGGTGGCGGAGTGGGCGTAGCCGGTTTGTGACGTGGTGGAGATTGCCGCGGGCGTACCGTTGGTTTGGGTCCGGAGGGATGGGGTGGGGGCGTCGGTTGCGGTGGGGATGCAGTCAGCGGTTTCCGTGCTGACGTCGTTGTTGCCGGTGGATGTTACGGTGCTGTCCTCTAGGGTATCTGCTGTCGTATTAGCGTTGGTGCCGTCT
Source organism: uncultured Collinsella sp. (assembly GCA_965147105.1). GTDB lineage: Bacteria > Actinomycetota > Coriobacteriia > Coriobacteriales > Coriobacteriaceae > Collinsella. Next base: position 122,316 of record CBCTIZ010000002.1, read on the forward strand.
TCAGCCTTGCCTGTGTCGCTGCTCGTGGCGTCGGCTTGCGCCTGCTGCTCGGCTGTTGCCAGAGGCTGCATGGCTTCTGCAATGGCTGCCATGGGCATCGTCGCGCTGACCATGGACGTGCACGCGATCGCGCAGAGCAGGTAGTAAAGGGGTCGTTTCATAGCGGAGCCTCTCGGTGAGCAGCCAATAGGGTCCGAAGGCAGCTCCAGGCCAGCACTCCGCACATATTTTGTTGGGGTTTATTTTACGGGAACAAGACTGCGGATAGGGGGTCCTGTTAATAAAATTGGGGCACGGATTTTGTTCCGCACCCCTCAAATCAAATGCTGTGCCGTATTGTTGGCAATCAGCAGTTATTCAGGATGGTTACTACGCCTCCGTCGGCTCCACGCCCAGCTCTTTGCGGACGAGCTCGAAGGCGGCGGCGATGGCCTTGTCCATGTCGTAGTACTTGTAGCCGCCCAGGCGACCGGCGAAGACCACGTCGCCCTCCTGTGCCGCCAGCTCCTCGTACTGCCTGTAGAGGGCCTCGTTCCTGGCGTCGTTGATGGGGTAGTAGGGCTCGTCGCCGGGCTTCCAGTCGGCCGGGTACTCGCGCGTGATGACGGTCCTGTCCTGCGTGCCGAACTCGAAGTGCTTGTGCTCGATGACGCGCGTGTAGGGGACCTCGCGCTCGGTGTAGTTGACCACGGCCACGCCCTGGTGGTCGGCCTCGTCGAGCGTCTCGGTCTCGAAGCGCAGGCTGCGGTACTCGAGCGTGCCCAGCTTGAAGTCGTAGAACGCGTCGATGGGGCCGCAGTAGATCGTCCTGGCGGCGATGTCGGGCTCGGCGGCGGCCAGCTCCTTGTACTCCACACCGCAGCGCACCTCGACGCCCTCGAGCATGTTGGCGACCATCTTGGTGTAGCCGCCCACGGGGATGCCCTGGTAGCGGTCGTTGAAGTAGTTGTTGTCGTAGGTGAAGCGGCAGGGGAGGCGCTTGATGATGCTCGCGGGCAGGTCGCGGCAGTCGCGGCCCCACTGCTTCTCGGTGTAGCCCTTCACGAGCGTCTCGAAGATGTCGCGGCCCACGAGCGACAGCGCCTGCTCCTCGAGGTTTGCCGGCTCGCCGATGTTCTCGGCGGCCACCTGCTCGGCGATCTTTGCGCGGGCGTCTGCCGGCGTGACGACGCCCGGCCACATCTTGGCGAAGGTGTTCATGTTGAAGGGCATGTTGTACATGCTGCCGCGGAAGTTGGCTACCGGCGAGTTGACGTAGTTGTTGAACTCGGCGAAGCGGTTGACGTAGTCCCAGATCTCCCTCATGGAGGTGTGGAAGATGTGGGCGCCGTAGCGGTGGACCTGGATGCCCTCGACGTCCTCGGTGTAGACGTTGCCGGCGATGTGGTCGCGGCGGTCGATGACCAGGACCGACTTGCCTGCGCGCCTGGCGGCGTTGGCGAAGACGGCGCCCGAGAGGCCGGCGCCGACGACTAGGTAATCGTACTGGGACATGGATGAGCTCCTTTTGATTTGATGTTGGGTGGGGTTGTGGAACAAGCGCAGGTGGTTGAGTTGTGCTGGTGAATTAGTTCCAATTAGCAGTGTAGCAGATAAGGCAGAAATTAATTCAATTTGAGGCTGTGTACGATTGCTGTATGGGGCCTCAAATCGCTATTGTCAGCCACTCCTGGGCGGGGGTGCCGTTGGGCTCGTAGAGCCAAACCTCGTTGCCCTCGTCCGTGCCGCGGCCGCGGTCGTCGAGCGCCAGCCCCGAGGCGGACGTCACCGCGTAGCCGCCTCCGCTGGCCGAGACGCGCCACAGCTGCGAGGCCGACCCGTCGGGGGAGGCCAGGACGGCCTGGCCGCCCGACTCGGTCAGCAGCATGCCGCCCGAGTAGATCCTGTACAGGCCCGTGGCCGCGTCGCGCTCGAAGGAGAGGGAGCCGGCGCGGGCCGACAGGGAGCAGCCGGAGGCCGACGCCGACACGGCCATGCCGCGGTCGATCGCCGAGGCCAGGAGGTAGTCGCCGTCGTCGATGACTTTCTCTAATGCGGTTGCTTTGTATTTAGCTTTCAGGTCGTACTTAGCGCTCCATTTGCTGCTCGATTCTTTCGTGACGTTAGATGCCGCCGCTAGATCAACCTTGGCGCCTTGGACTTTCCACTCTCTCTGATTCATCGTATAAGCAACAATCCCATTCTGAATCCCCGAGATGCTCGGCGGGAAGGACTGGTTGTCAGCATTGATGGAAAAGCTCTCTTCCTTGGCATCCAAGTGCTGCTGAATCCGGTCGGCATACTTCTCTGCCCATTCATCGGCCTTGCCATTCCGCACAAAGTAATTGTTGGATAGGTCGGTTGAGCGGTAGGCGTAGCCTTCTGCCTGGTAGTTTGCCGTGTGGTCGCTGTGGACGATGGCCATCAGCTCATCGGTTAGGCCGAAGTAGAGATGGCGCTGGTCCAGGTCTCCGTACCAGTTGTCGCTGGTGTCGTCCCAGGTTAGGTCCATCTGGCACCATTTGCCGTCGATCTTTACGGCGTTCCAGGTGTGGCCGTTGCCGGTGATGCGGCCGTTGGCGATGCCCGCTGCGTTAAGGAGCTTGGAGTAGATGCGCTGGTAGCTCTCGCAGGTGCCCTGGTGGCGCGTGAGGCCGCTTTCGGCCGAGCACCAGTTGAGGCTGTGGTCGTACTCCAGCTGGTCGAGCGTCCAGTCGTGGAGCCACAGCGCCATGTCGTATTCCGAGCCGTTTGTCTTTTGCCTGCACAGGTCCACGGCGTCGTTGACGATCTGCGTGACGCTCGGGCGGGCGGCGTCGTTTACGGTCACCTCCGCCGTGGTACGCAGGTAGTAGATCCCCTTGTCGTTTTGGGGGTCGTTTCTGTCGTTGTCCATAAAGTAGAAGTAGATGCGGTATGTGCCCGATGCTGTGAAGTCGAAGGTAAAGTCGTGGCCCGCGGTGCCCAGGCTGTAGTAGCTAGCCCATGCCGGGCGCGACGGGTCGCAAACGCTTTCCTGGCTGCCGCCGTCCCAATAGGTGGGCACGTCCATGCGCGCCTTGGCCTGGGACGAGCCGTTGGCCTGGGCTACGTGGAAGGTCGTCGCGGTGCCCGCGGGGGCGTCGTTCCACGAGACGGTGAAGGTGACGCCGTTTTGGGTTGCGGTGGCGGAGTGGGCGTAGGTGGATTGTGACGTGGTGGAGATTGCGGCGGGCGTGGGGTTGGTTTGGGCGAGGAGGGATGGGGTGGCCGTGTCGGTTGCGGCGGTGGTGGCGTCAGCGCTATCCGTGTTGACGGCGCTGGTGCCGGTGGATGTTGCAGTGCCGTCCTCTACGGTATCTGCTGCCGCATTTGTATTGGTGCCGTCTTCGGCCTTGCCTGTGTCGCTGCTCGCGGCATCGGCTTGCGCCTGCTGCACTGCGGCTGCCTGAGGCTGGATGGCTTCCGCGACGGCTGCCATGGGCATCGTCGAGCTGACCATGGACGTGCACGCGATCGCGCAGAGCAGGTAGTAAAGGGGTCGTTTCATAGCGGAGCCTCTCGGTGAGCAGCCAATAGGGTCCGAAGGCAGCTCCAGGCCAGCACTCCGCACATATTTTGTTGGGGTTTATTTTACGGGAACCCCAGTCAACATCAGCGAACTTTCTGGGGGATGTTTGGGAGGGGGAGGGCGGCGGTTCGTCGACGACGTTGTGATTTGCGCCGCGAGACTCGACACGGGCATCTTCTAGAAATAGTCTGTAAGGCTACGCCCTGGGTTTAGCCCTGTACGCTTGCGCTCTTCGATTATGCAGTCAGGGTTGTATTTGTCGGGCCTAAGGCGCCATCCGATCGATCGCTTACGTTGGTGCGCTGAATGTAGTTGCCAATTGGCAACTATGCGAATATAGTTAGCATCATGCTAACTAAGGGGTGCTCATGAACCGAACCAAGTTTCGGCCGACATATTCTCTAGACGAGGCCAAATCCTTGGCCTGCTCAGGAGAGATGGTTGTAAACGGCAAGGTGCGCAGGCACCTGATCAACCACTATGGCTATTTGGATATTGATCGTTTTCTCGCCGATCTATTTGATTACCTAAAGCCCAGCGATTTTAGGAAATCCATCGCACTCGATATGGATGGGCCTTTGCACGATGTTTACGCAGACGTCTATGTTTGTCGGGATTTTGAATGTGAGGATTGGTACGTTAAGTTTTCAATCGATTCTGAAGGCAAGGCACATCTAAACGTCTTGTCTGCGAACATCGATGGATATATTCATTAAAGGAGGAGTCATGCGTTGCATGGAATGTGGCAAGGAAATGCAATTTACCACGGCGCCAATGACTGAAATTTACCGTGGCGAGAAAATTACTGTTGAAGGAATTGGGCATTATATTTGTGAGTGCGGCAATGATGAAATGACCGCTGCGGATGCAACTAAACTCGCCCATGCGCTTGCCGCGCAATACGCCAAGGCCCATGAGCTTCTATCTCCCTCGGAAATAAAGCATTTGCGCTCAAATCTAGGCTTAACTCAGCATGAATTTGAGTCACTTTTAGGAGTTTCAAAACCAACGTCATCTCGATGGGAGAACGGAGCGTCTCAGCAGACTGTTACTGCCAATACCCTTATGAGGCTCATTCGCGATGTTCCCGAGGCGCGCGAATACCTGGGCTTGGCTCTCCATGAGAGGACCGCAACTCTTAGCTCGCCGCTTTTGTCTGTAATACCAGGAGGAAAAGCCCCTGCTTATAGGGATTCTGATCCTTTGGTTTATGAGAATTCCTTCCGATTGGAGATGTAAATGGACTCGTTGAAGAAGCAGCGCATTGAGTCTTCGTCGATTACATGCGTGTCTAAAAAAGTCGATAGGTTTTTATTTGATGGCGGAATGGCCCCGAAGGAGGGAATTAATAAGTCAGACGGTGAGTTTAACGTTAGAAATGACATAACGAGTGCCTTCTCTGATGAAAATGGAGTTAGATTTCGGCAGCTCAACCTTGTCATAGAGCTCATTCCCAGTGATGAGGGCCACTATTATCGTTCCGAAATTTCCGTGTCCGGTATCTATCGTGCTCCGTCTGATTTAGACGATGAGGCATTTGATAGGGAGGCGCTTAGCTTCGGCATGCAAGACCTGTATTCCTTTGCAAAGGGCATCATTGAGAATGTTGCTGCCGGTGGGGTATGGGGGCCGCTTTATCTGCCACAGATCAGCTTTTCTATGTAGCTCGACCTTTGTCCCCAAACCTGAAAAATGATTGACCACAGCCTGACTCTTCCGTAAAGTAACCTTTGATGAGGCCTAGCGACGGCACGTCCGGCTTGGTCCGTGGGAACCGCCGAAAGGCGGTTTTTGCGTTTATAGGGCCGTTTTCCAAGGGGCGTTCGGTGTATTCTTCGCTTCCGGACACTTGGTTTTAGCGCGTTTCCGGAAGTGCGGGAAAAATCAGAAACCACCGAGCACAATCCATTTTTCGGCAACAAAACCGACGCTCCTATAAGTTGTCAAGAGGCAGTTTGCGGGAGCGCTCCCTTCAATTCGCACAGGAGCTCGTAATACCTTCTCTCCAGTTTCGTCGACCGCCGTCTCCCATGTTCCAGGTGCCCGAGTGTGGCTGCGGACAGGCCGAGCCCTTCGGCGGCCTGCTTCTGAGTCACCCGCATCGCCTTGCGCATCTTCGCGAGCTCGGGGCCTTCCGGCGCGGCGCCGTCGGGGTTCGGGTCCATGAGCACGCGGTACACCTCCCGCGCTATGTAGCGCTTCAGGCAGCGGATCGCCTCCCTCCGGGACTTCCCCTCGGAGGTTCGCCTCGCCACGTACCTCTTCGTCCTCTCGTCGTATGCCATGCGCTTGATCGCGATCTCGTAGAGCGCCCAGTTCGCCTGCCGGTTGCCGCCGCGGTTGAGCCTGTGCCGCTCCGTCTTCCCGCTCGACGCGGGAATCGGGGAGACGCTGCACAGCATCGAGAACGCCGCCTCGCCCTTCAGCCTGCCGGGGTTGTCGCCGGCGGCCACGACCAGGGCGGCGGCGGTCGTCGTGCCGCAGCCCTCGACGCCGAGCAGCGCGGGCGCGTTCGCCTCCAGCAGCGCGCGGATGCGCTCGTCGCAGGACTCGACCTGGCTGCGGGCCTCCTTCCAGACCGCCGCGACGGACCGCAGCGAGGCCAGCACGCTCTCCTCGAGCGCGTCGCCGGCCTTTCTCCTGCGCGCGAGCAGCGGCATGAGGTCCTTCGGCCGCTCGCGGCCCCTGAACCGCTCCCTCAGGGCGCCCGGGGCCGTCGTGAGCATCGACTTCGCGCAGGCCACGCAGGACGTGGACGTCGCGACGGCCAGCCTGCGCGCGACGTAGAGCTGGCGCACCGCCTCGACCCAGCCGTCCTGCGACTTCGGCACGGAGCAGCCCCTCCCGGACGCCGCCTTGCGCGCCGCGCGCTCGGCGTCCAGCGGGTCGCTCTTCCCCTCGCCGGGCCTCGCCTTGTCCCTCTTGGGCCTGAGCACCTCGACCACGTTGTACCCGAGCTCCACGAGCCTCCTCGTCAGCCCGGCCCCGTACGACGCCGTGCCCTCGACGCCGACGACCGCGCAGCTCCCCGGGTCGCCTATCGCCTCCGCCAGCCTGTCGTAGCCCTCGGGGTCGGCCCTGAAGCTCCCGCTCCAGATCTTCCTCCCGAGGCCGTCGAGCAGGCACAGGACATGCACGTCCTTGTGCGTGTCGACGCCCGCGATGACCGTTTCGCCTTCCATTTTCGCTCCCCTCGGTCTGCCGCCTGCTCCGCACCCGAGCCTCCCAGACATTGCACTGACGGGAGCGCTACAATCAAGTTGGCTTGTCCGATTGTCCGCGCTCATGCTCCTATTAGGTCATGGCAGGACTCCGGGTCGCGGAAGCCGGGGCGAGACAGGTCGGATTTGAGGACGGCCGAAGAGGCGTCAGCAGGTCAGTGGGTCATCGTCCCGGCGTTCGGCATCAGGGTAGCGCTGCGACGCGGAAATCGCGCGCCGTTGACGCGCCCCCGCAGTGCCCGCTTCCCCCAAGGACAATTATCAGTGCAGGTCACCGGAGCTTAAAATAGGGGCATGGTCGGCAGCTCTCGGATTTCCCCGCACTTTCGGAATTGCTTGTCTGAAGTATGCGACAAATTCCGGAACCCTCGAGCACACCGCCGTTTTTGCGTAAAGAATCCGCCGGTGGAAGTGTTGTAGCATTCCGGTGTGCTTGGCATGTTTTGAATTTGGCACATACTTCCGAATTTTGCCTCTGTGACGGGCTTCGTTAATATAGAAAACAAGCTAGATAATGGACATAATATCAGAATCCGTCTCTTTGCTAATACGGTGGCAGAGTCGAAATTGCTCATGTCTGCAATTGGTACGTCAGTTTGTGTTGTATACGGCTTGCGCCTGCTGCATGGCAGTTGCCTGGGGCTGGACGGCTTCCGCAATGGCTGCCATAGGCATCGTCGCGCCGACCATGGACGTGCACGCGATCGCGCAGAGCAGGTAGTAAAGGGGTCGTTTCATAGCGGAGCCTCTCGGTGAGCAGCCAATAAGGTCCGAAGGCAGCTCCAGGCCAGCACTCCGCACATATTTTGTTGCGGTTTATTTTACGGGAACACCAGTCAACATCAGCGAACTTTCTGGGGAATGTTGGGGAGGGGTCGGTCATTGGCTGCGCTGTGCGTAGATGTCTTCGTCCTTGGCGATGTGTCCGTCGGCGAGGGGCGCGAAACGGCCATACTGAACAATGTCAATCCACCCGTCTGTGCATCCAGACTCCTGGATTATGCACATCGGGATTTTCACGGTGTTGTCGGCGATATTGTCTCGCGGACCGTGCGCATGCATTAGATGGGGAGGCGTTTGTATCTGCAGAGGCGCACCAGCATTTTCGAAGCGATCGCCGTCAAGACAATTGGGTGTGCATCAAGGCACTGTTAACTGCATGAGCCGATTTCTTATAACCTGTTTAAGCAAAGCAAGAATGGGGAATAAAGATGCCTGCCCATCGCGAGTTGGCGATGGGGTGCGCTACTGCCGTCAATATCGCAAACGACGAAATTCCGACGTTCGCAACATTGACGCCAGCGTTGCCTGCGGCTTGCTGGATAAGAGCCTCGATGGTCATAAGTACCAATTCCTCGCTTTCGTCTAGTATCGCATAGGCAAGCATTGTTTTAGGTGGCCGCGAAAGCGTTGGTTGCACTTGCTGCGCCTTTGATTAGCCTGTCCGGGGAGGGTTAGCCGCCGCTTGTTGATCCGGACAGGTTGATTTATTTGGGGGTATTTTGGCCGAGTTCGACATCGCTCGTATTCCTCGATATAGTTCCAAAAGTTCATATGCCCATTTCGATCATAGGGTCTCTTTTGCCGAAGTTCAGGCCAAGATTTTAGATCCAGAGTACATTTCCCATCACGCGTTCTACCCTCTAATTTCCAACGAGATCATTACTGTTCGGTATCGAGGAGGTAAGCGAAGCTACAAAGTTCGCAATATCTCTTATGCCTCGCATTTCGATCACCGCGTCTTCCAGTACTACTCTTATCTGTGGTCGGACTTATATAACAAGAAGGCTATTGCCGAAGAGTTTAATGAGGTTGCCGTAGCGTACCGCTCTTCGCTTTCATCAGACGGCGCCGTAACTGCTACTAGCAATATTTCTTCAGCTAAAAAGGCCTTCGATTATATACGCGAGCAAGATTTGGCTTTTGTGCTTACGGGTGATTTCGAGAGCTTCTTCGACAACTTAAATCATGCTCATATAATGACGTCGTTGCGTTCGTTGTTTCCCAGTGGACGCTTGCCTGACGATCACTATCAAGTCATTAAAAATATCCTCCGCTATTCGTGCTGGCCTATTGCTGATTTGGCTGCTCGACATGAATTGCCATGGCCATCAATCGATCCTATTCGGGAGAAAATGATCAGCGAAGTAGCTATCGAACTTCGGTTCAAGTCTATTCGCGAACTTAATAAGCTGGATGTTATCTTGCCAAAGTCTGAGTTTCTTGCAAATAAAAGTAAGGTCATTACCAGACCGTGGAAGCGAACGGGTATTGGGCTGGGAATTCCTCAGGGTCTTGCCGCAAGCGGAGTGCTCGCTAACATTTATATGGCCGATATCGATATGAAAGTCCGGCTTGCTGTTGAACGGGTTGGCGGCTTGTATCTTCGTTATTGCGATGACTTTATTGTTGCCGTTCCAAAGTCTGGCTTTGATGCACTTGTAGAAGCCATCAATCTAATGGCCGATGTCGATTCCGTTAAACTGCAACCAGAGAAAACCAAGGTGTTCCGGGTTGATGGCGACGGAGTTGCTCAGCTTGATTTTGAAAGCGTTCGTGCGGGTAAGGTCTATCCGTACTCCGGTGTACATCCGGCGCAGAAAGTCAGTTTCCTGGGGTTTGACTTTGACGGGCGCGTTGTAAGACTTCGACAGTCTACGGTTGGAAGGTACCACAAGCGTCTCCGTGAGGCGGCCACTGCGATTGGGCGTTCTAATCAGGGGGAGGGAAGGCACGCATCAAAAAAGCGCGTCTCCGCTCTGTATCAACATTATTCACCGCTTGGTATTAAGGGAAGAAGGTTATGCCCCTCGGGTGATGCGGGCCCTTCTGCATTTTCTCGCTATGGGAACTTTCTTTCCTACGCGGCAAGAGCCCAAAAGGCGTTTACAAATGATCCGATTGCCCTTGATGAGGCTAAGATTTACAGGAAGATAAAGCGCTTGAGTTCTCGGTAATTTTGCTGCAATAGCTCCAATCGATTTCGACTACAAATGGACGATTAATTAAACCAATTGATAGTTGCCGGTCGCTGCTGCTCGGTAGCCCCCTTCGTCTGTCCATGCGGGGCGCTATAATTCCCAAGAAGATAAGGGTTCAATTATTAGGGGTTGGCTTGGCAAGTAATCTATCCGTGACGGTCATGGTTGGCAATGGATTTGATTTGTCGGCAGGGTTGAAGACAAGTACCACTAGGTTTATGGATTTCTTCTCCAGAAACCATGCTTCGGATGAAGGCCCAGTTGGCCGTTTGGCTGGTTGTATCGAAAAAGAAGGAGCGCGGGAGTGGGCCGATTTTGAGAAAAAATTAGGTGAGTACACTTCCAATCTTGAGGCTGACGAGGAAGACGCAGTTGAATCCGCACTTGATTGCAAAGAAGCAATAGATATCGATCTTGCCGCTTTCATCGCATCGGAAGATAAAAGGGTAACCGATGAATTCATCGAAGCTAACTCTGAATCTGTTATGGCCTCTTTGTCATATTGGTACTCTGCGTTGCAACCTCTGGAAAGACAGCGGATTCTTGGTCACTATTCAACTGTTTTTGTGCTGAGTGTTTCGATTGTCACATTTAACTACACTACGTTACTTCCTCGTTTATTTAGCGTTGTCGAAGCAAACGGGTGTGCTGCCCCAGAGGATGGCTTGGGTGTTTCTTCCATCCGGCTCACTCGACTTGTCCAAGCACACGGTGCTCTCGGACGTGAACCCATATGCGGAGTTAACGATGTGTCCCAGATTGGATCGGACGTTCTTTCCAAAAACGAAGATATTGCGTCCACCTTTGTAAAAGGCGAGATACAGAAGCTATTCGGTTCCGTTGATGACCTTAAAGCAGAAGATTTTATTCTTGGGTCCAATATACTAATTATTTTTGGTTTGTCGCTTGGAGAGACGGATATACGCTGGTGGGAAACTGTGGTGAAGCTTCTAAGATCAGGTGAAAATCGCTTTGTTTTGATAGCTTCGACTGAAGCTGTATCCGCTAGAAGGAGCCCTGCGTCTTTCCGCCGTTTTTCAAAAGAGCTTAAGGAAAAATTGTTGAGCCGCGGCGGCGCGAACGATGATGAGAAACGATTGCTTTCCGAACGAATTTTTATTATCCCCGCCGGGTCAATTTTCAGATTTAAAAGCCATATTTCTGTCGCTGATTAGATTTGATTGCTTTTGCGTGTCGCTTTCGACTAGTTTTGCTTGTGCTATCCCTAGGCTAGTAATCAATTAATTGGATAACTGTTAGTAGGGAAGCGTTACGGTACCGGTCTTGACGGTGACTTGCGTTCCGATATGGCCGCCTTGATTAATGACTGATTCATGAGGGGCTCAAAGACTGATCTGGAAGCTTCGTGGCATTGGATTGATGGCCCCGGGTTTTCCCTTAAAGTAATAGCTGTGATGAGGCCTTGCGACAGCATGTCCGGCTTGGTCCGTGGGAACCGCCGAAAGGCGGTTTTTGCGTTTAAGGGACTTTTTCCAAAGGGTATTTGTTGCGTTTTCGCTTTGGGGCAGTGGGTTTTTATCGCCGTTTTCGGAAGTACGGGAAAATCGGAAACCTCCGAGCGCAACCCGATTTTTACCAACAAATCCGCAGGGCACAAGTGCAAGACTGCGGTCTGGCCGACAGATCTCAGTTTTTCACCGCACTTCCGGAAGCGTTTTTTCCGGCATGCGACAAGTTTTGGAACCCCTGAGCGCAACAGTTTTTTCGTTTACAAGAACCACAGGTAGATGCACTGCGTCATTCAGGTGCGATTGGCCCCCTTTTCCTGCTGATATTGTTCTTGTCCTACTTAGCTGCTATAGTAGTTTTACCGCAGGGGTAAAACTTTGGTAGGAGGTGGTTATGCAGGTCAATTATAAGAACCGTCAAATCGAAAAGATCTGCACAAACGCTTTTGTTGCTGCCAAAAAATTCGATAATCGTACTGTGGGGTTTATACAACAACGTGTAGATGAGATTCATGCCGCCGATTCCGTTGAGATGCTCGTCCAGTTTGGGATCGGGCGATGTCATCCACTTGTTGGTGACCGTAAAGGGCAATTTGCAATGGACTTGGTACATCCCCTGCGATTGGTTTTTGAAGTCATTAGAGATGAGATTCAGATAGCGGAAATTCAAGAAATCGTTGACTACCACTAGCATGAGATTTGTAAACAGGAGAATGCTTAAGAGGTGAGAAGGCATGGCAAGGAGCAAGACTTATATCGCAACACCACCGGGAGCCACTATAAAGGAGCAGCTTGAGTATCGCGGTATGAGCCAGCGCGAGTTTGCTAGGCGCATGGATTACTCCGAGAAGTTCATGAGTCAGCTTATAAATGGACAAGTTGAACTTACTCCAAATACCGCGCATAGGCTCGAGATGGTGCTGGGCGTTCCCTCGGTATTTTGGATGAATCTTGAGGCGCGTTATCGTGAGAAGTTGCTGCAGGTCGAGGACGAAAATTCTATCGAAGAGGATAAGCAGATAGCCAGGAAGTTCCCTTATGCACAAATGGCCAAACTGGGATGGGTCGAGCCGACGCGCTCCGTGGCTGTTAAAGTGGTCGAGCTTAGAAAATTTTTCGAGGTGGTTAAGCTTAGCTTATTGAGTGAAAATCGCCTTGCTCCGGGAATCGCCTATCGTCGCCAGAAGGAAACCGCTGAATCCGAATATGCACTCTTGGCGTGGGCTCAGAAGGCTAAGATAGATGCGCGAGAGATAAAGACCGGCAAGATCAATGTCGGCAAGCTTGAGGAGTGTATTCCCAAGCTCAGAGAGCTTACGACTATGGATCCTGCAGCTTTTCAGCCGCTCCTTGTGTCTATGTTGGCTGAGTGTGGGATTGCGATCGTCTTTTTGCCCCATCTTGAGCACACGTTTCTCAATGGTGCAACTTTCTATGACGGATCAAAGATTGTTCTCGCGCTTACGCTGCGCGGGGCCGATGCCGATAAGTTCTGGTTCAGTCTTTTCCATGAATTGGCGCATATTATTAATGGGCACATTGGACGGAGCGATGGGACTACCGAAGAGGAGGAGCGCGCGGCGGATGCTTTCGCGCGCGATACCTTGATTCCACCCGAGACGTATACTCAGCTCGCTGTTGGAGACAAGACTCGTAGTTCCGTGGTGTCTTTTGCCAATGAGATGCGGATTGCCCCAGGAATTGTTGTGGGTCGTTTACAAAAAGACGGTTATCTGCCATATAACCAGTTGAATAGCCTCAAGGTTAGGTATCAGTTTGCAGAATAGAGGGCGCATCTCCGAGAATCCTGGGTGCTGATGTTGCTGTAACATGCCCTCACTGATGCAGTCGCTGTGGATTCTACGTGAGGCGGAGACAAAGAAGGGTCGTTGTCGGGTTTTCGGCAACGGCCCTTTGAGGTTTCCGCGACTACTGGATGTTGTCGCAGATGCCGCCATTGTCGCTAGAGCACGCGATACAGGGCCTCGTTTTCCGGAAGTGCGGGGAAAAATCGAAAACAGCCGAGCATAACCCGATTTTTTGCAACAAAACCGCAGGTCGCTGAAGGTCAAAACCGGGGTCTGGTCGGCAGTTCTCGGTTTTCCCGCACTTCCGGAAGCGCCTGCCGGAAGTATGCGGCAAATTCCGGAACCCCCGAGCACACCGCCTTTATCGCACAAAGAAACCGCAGGTAGATGCGTTGGCGCTACTTGGCGTGGTCGACCTGTCCTGATTTTGCCGCATACTTCTGGTTTTAGCCATCGTTGCGGTCGATCGACTGTCAAAACAATTCGATTGACAAGGCTTTCGAGGTTAATTATTTCCAGATTTCGGAATAATTTATAACTAATTCGCAAAAACCTATCGATATCTAGTATGATTGTCAGCAACTTCCACGCTAGGAGACTGCTGATGGTTCGTATTGTTCAGATCGCGTTGCATGATTTTAAGAATATTGCCTTTGGCGAGATTGCCTTTACGAAATCGAAGCCCGGCTCTGCCTTTGTGCCCGGGGCGGACGTTGTAGGCATTTATGGTCAAAATGGCTCCGGTAAGACTTCTGTAATTGAAGCGATTGATCTGGTCAAAACCCTGATGACGGGTGCCGCATATGACAGGCAGAAAGTCCTCGACTACTTTTATCCTGGCAAAGATTCTTTTTCAATTGACATTGAGTTTAACATTGATACCACGGATGAATCATTTCTTACGTTCTACACCGTCACTTTTTCGCGTAGAGCAGCCTCTGTCTGGATTTCGCACGAAAAAATGGCTGTGAAACAATTTAATGTCGATAAAGACAAATGGGGGTCTAAGAGGACTCTCATAGAGCTTGTTCAAGAGGCTCCCGAGTCTGCCGTGTCGGTTCTGCCCAGAAATCGCTGGTCCCATCTTTTGAACGCGAATCAGCAGCTCAAGATGTCAATGCTTGTCTCGTTGGGTGTTCTTCAGCGGGGCAACATGTCTCCCATGCTTTCCATACAGACTGTCAAATATCTGATTTCGCTTTATGCCTGCGATTTCAATCTTTATTTGCAGGAGGAACCTCCGGAGCAATTGCAGATTAATGAGGCTGTGTACAAGCTGCAATCGGCTTCTTTCAAGAGTGCCCATCAAGAGATTCTCACTCCGCTTTATTGTCTACTCGCCGAGCTTGGGTTTTATTTCCGTTACCGAGTCAATGTGTTTACGACGTTGGCAAATGCAACTTGCAGCTTAAACGTGCTATCGATGGATATTATCGATAATCGCGTGTTTGGGCAGAAGGGCCATCTTTCTGTCAATCTTTTTAAGCCCGCTGTTATAAAGGATGATGATTTCCCAGCCGTTTCGTCTGCGATTAAGCGTGTGAGCGAATTGATCGGTACGCTTGTACCGGGCCTTTCCATCGAGGTTAAAGTTGTCGGCTCTCAGCTTCTTGATAAGGGCGATTCACCCGCTAAGCAAGTCGAGTTTCTTTCTTGCCGCAATGGGGTCGAGATTCCACTGCGCTGTGAATCTGAGGGCGTAAGAAAACTCATTTCTTTCTCGCTGTGCCTTATGGAAGTCCATTCGTACTCCGACGCATTCCTTGCAATTGATGAGCTCGACTCGGGCGTATTCGAATTCCTCTTGGGGCAGCTTCTTTCCGTGCTTGAGTCGTTTGGCAAGGGCCAGCTCTTGTTTACTGCCCACAACCTACGTGTTCTTGAATTGCTGCCGGCATCGGAGATTCTTCTGACCACTGCAGATCCTGATAATAGGTTTGTTCGCTTTAAGGGCGTTAAGCCCACCAATAACATGCGTGATCAGTACTTGCGCGCGATTAGCCTTGGCGATAGCGGACAGCGTTTGTACGATTCTACGGACAGGTACTCGATCGATGCCGCGCTCTGCTTGGATGGAGACGAGTAATGGGTGCTACCAAGTTCGTTCTCTTTATCGTCGAAGGTGAAACTGATGAGCTCGCATTGGGCCGTGCTCTTACAAGTTTGTTTGCAAGCGGGGAACATCCTGGTCCTCGTTTTGGGATTGTGCGCGGCGACATCACATCGGTACATGTTCTCGGTGCGGGAAATCCCGCTTCGACTATTAAGAAGCGGCTGGTTGATGCTGTAAAGGAATTTCTCGCTAAGGACAAGCTACGTGTCACCGATTTAGACGCCATTGTGCTGCTTTCCGATACCGATGGTGCATTTATCGATGATTCGCTGGTTGTCTTTGATGCAGATGAGCCTCGTTGTTCCTATTTTGAAGATAGGATCGAAACGTCGAGCGTCGCCTCGCTGCGCCAGAGAAATCAATGTAAATCTTCGTGTCTTAAGACGTTATCTAGGACGCATGAGCTGACCTGTAATAAAAGGAAGATTCCTTTTAAAGCTGCATATATGTCACGCAACCTTGAGCATGCTTTGTCCGATTTTTCAGGTAGGGCAACACAGCAGAAAAAGTATGATCTGGCGCGCAAGTTTTCTAAAAAATACGGTACGGACGTTATTGGTTTCTTGGAGCTCCTTACGTTCCTTGCTCCCGTTGGCTCATATCAGGATAGTTGGGTTTATATCGCCCAGGACAATAACTCTCTTTTGAGGGGCTCCAACATGAAACAGACGCTCGAGGCTTTGCCTTCTAGTCCAATCAAAGCCGCCTCCTCCTTCTAAAAAAGTTCTTAAAACAGCCTTAAAGGCGTTCCAGCTTGCGTTGACAGCGTAAAATACGCATGTTTGACTATGACTAAAGTGGATTTTAGGGGAGGGGTGCGCTATGGAGGTGCTGGTTGTTGGCAACACCGCATATGTTGACGATGACTTTTGTGCCAAGGCGTTCCCCGAGGACCATGTGCAGGTCGTAGCCGCGCAGGACACGCGCCGCGACGAGTCGTCGCCCCATTCCTCGTGGAAAGACCTTCTGCAACACCTGGATCAGGCCTACGAGTTCGACCGCATGGTCTACCTATCCAATTACCTTACCCCGCATACCGATAACGTGGGCGATATCGAGCTGTTGCGCTCGGTCTTTCGTGCGTGCGCGGGTCGCCGGGTCCAACTGCTGTATGTAGCGGGGCCCGCGGGTGCCGAGGGTGCCACCGACGCCGCGGGGCGAACGGGCAAGGGCATTATCGCGCGCGCAGCCAACGACCTGTGCCGCTACTACGCTGCTCGCGAGGGCGTTCAAACCAAGATCCTGCGCGTGCCGTTCCTGTATTCCGCGTCTGCCGCGCTGGAGGACCCGTTTTTGGTGCCGCTGTTCGACGCGTGCTCAACCGGATCGGTCGCTCTGCAGGGCGCGCAGGATGCGGCGTTTCCCCTGCTGTGTGCCGAGGAGCTTGCGGTGCTGGTACGCCGTATCTTCGATAGCTGGGATGGTAACTTTGAGACGCTCGACGTAGCCGATACCTTCCATCACACGGCGGGTGAGGTGGGCGACGCCCTCAAGGCGCTGTTCCCCGGCCTTGCCGTTGCCTATGGCGATTCTGCCGGCTACGCCCTGCCCGCCAGCGACGTCGCTCGCGTGCGCTATGGCTGGTTTCAGCGCTATGACTTGCTGCGCGATCTCTCGACCATTCAAGCTCGCTGGGGCGCTGGACGCATCAAAAAGATCAACCCGCTGCGTGCCGCCATCGACCGCATCCAGATGCGCTCGCTGCCCATCAAATGCTTGGAGACGGGCGTTGCCTGGGTCCTGTTTGAGGTGCTGGAGCACCTGTTCTCCCAATCGGCCCAGCTCAACGTGCTTGATTATCGCCTGCTCTACGTGGTGCTGATCGGCACGCTGTATGGCTTGGACTTTGGCCTGGTTGCGGCGCTGCTGGCGTCGGTGGGTTTGGCCGCGAGCTACTTTACCCAGTACGGCTATACCTTCCAGGGTCTCTTTTACGAGCCGTCCAACTGGCTGCCGTTTATTGCGTACTTTGTGGTGGGTGCCGTGTGCGGCTATGTGCAGCTGCGCAACAGCGAAGCCATTAGGGCGGAGCGCGATCAAAACGAGCTCGTGCGCAACCGCAATACGTTCCTTACGCAGCTCTACCACGACGCGATCGAGGACAAGTGCGCGTACAGGCGCCAGATCGTGGGTCGCCACGACAGCTTTGGCAAGATCTTTGCCGTGACGCAGGAGCTCGACGTACTCAACCCACGCGACATCTATCGCAAGTGCTGCGAGCTTCTGGGCGAGATCCTCGAGAACGATTCGGTGGCGATCTACCATGTTTCGGGCGGGGCATTTGCACGCCTGGTGGCAGCAAGTCCCGCGATTGCCGAAGATGCCGCACGCTCGCTCACGCTTGAGCAGCTTGCACCTCTTTTGGGCGACGGGGGTCGTTCGAACCTGTGGGTGAACCGCGAGCTGACGCCGGAGCTTCCCATGTTTGGATACACGATCGAGCGCGACGGGGCACCCGCTGTGTTGATCTTTGTGCGTAGTGCGGCCGAAAACCAAATGACCCTCTATTATCAAAACCTGTTCCGCATCTTGTGCGGACTGGTCGAAAGCGCGCTGGGCCGTGCCTTTGACTATGAGGCGGTGGCGCAGGATAAACGCTGCGTTGACGGCACTTGCGTGCTCAAGCAGGCTGCCTTTGGCCAAGAGCTCGCGGCGGAGCAGGCGCTGGCAGATAGCAAGATGGGGAGTTTTTTGCTCCTGCGCGTGGTACCGGGCATGGAGCCTGTCGGCGAGCTGGTGGGCGCAATTGGTTCGGCAATCCGCGAGAGCGACGCGGCGGGCTTGGTCGACGGCGACGTGCTCTACCTGCTTATGCGCCAGGCAAAGGCGTGCGATCTGCCCATTATCCGCGAGCGCCTGAGCGCAAAACAGATTGCGGTGGAACCCGTCGACGGCGAGGACATCGTGGAGCTGCTGCAGCACATCTCTTACACCGGTGACGGTGAGGGGGGTGCCGCTTGATCTCGCTTGTCGTTGCTGCCGTCTTGCTGCTGATTCATGCGCTGGTTTGCCTGATGCTGTGGACGCTTATGAAGCTGGGCCTGCTGCCGGTGCGCGGACACATGCTGGCTGTGATAGTGCTGGTGCCGCTGTGGGGCCCGTTGCTGGTGGTTCTGCTATCGGTACGCAGCGCGGTGTTTGGCGAGGGGCTGAAAGAGTCTGCGTTGGAGTCGCTGCGCTTTAACGATGACCTGCATCGCAGTATCCTGGTGCACGACCGTGACGCCGATGCGGGCGTGGTCCCGCTCGAGGAGGCGCTTATCGTCAACGACTCGGCATACCGGCGCCGCCTAATGCTCTCCATGCTCACCGAGGAGCCCGACGCGTACCTGGCGCAGCTGCAGGCGGCTAAGCTTAACGACGACGTTGAGGTGGCGCACTATGCCGCGACGGCGGTGGCGCAGATCTCCAAGGAGTCCGACCTTAAACTGCAGCAGCTGGAGCGTGCCTTTAAGACGGACCCGAGCGCGCAAAACCTCAACGAATACTGTGATTTTCTTGGTGAATACTTGGGCTCGGGCTTGGCTGAGGGGCGCATTGCTCAGATTCAGCGCCAACAGTACGCGCGCCTGCTTGCGCGTCGCTGCGAGCGTGAGGATACCCTTGAGCTGCGCATTCGATACGCGACGGCGCTGGCCGATGTCGGACAGATCGACGAGGCGCAGGCCGTGACCGACCAGCTGGTGCTCGACGTGCCCGAGGAGCAGGAGGTTTGGATGCTTTGCCTGCGCCTGGCCGTGATGCGCCGCGACGGTGACGAGGTTCACCGTGTGATCGATGCGATTGACAAGCAACATGTGTATCTGAGCGCCGACAACCGCGAAAAGTTGGCGTTTTGGCGCGACGGGGAGGAGGCCCGATGAACGTGGCGCAACATATCCGCGACCGTGCAGGCCGCTTTCGTTGGATGGGGCTCCTCGTGGTGTGGGCGGTCTTTATTGCCATGGCCGCCGTGCTGCTGGTGGAGCGTGCCGGCGTGCAGTACAGCGCTGGACAGCACAAGCTGGGCATGCTCGCCGCCAACGACGCTATGCCTGCAAGCTCGGCAATCTTTGGCCAAAAGCCCACGTGCCTGGTCATTACCGACTCGGACCAAGATGGCGTCGACGACGTTAAAGACCAGTTCGACCAGATTTTGCTGGACATGAAGATCGCGCACCGCGACGTTGATATTGCCACCGACGGTGCGGACGCGATCCCATCGCTCACGTCGTTTGATCGCGTGATTGTGCTTATGCCCTCGCTTGACGGGCTGGGTACGCATCTGACCGACATTATGAGTTGGGTGAGTGCCGGCGGTTCACTTATGCTCGCCATGCCGCCGGATAACTCGAGCTATCTGCAAGTGATTGCCTCCAAGCTTGGCATTGAATCGGCCGGATATGACTATGCAAAAGCCGAAAGCATTGTGCCGAGTGAGGACTTTATGCTGGGCGGGGGAGAGCGCTACGAGCTCTCGGACCCCTTTGATTCGTCGATTTCGGTTTCATTGCGCGAAACGGCGCACGTCTGGGCAAAGACCGGTGATGCGGGCACGCCGCTCATTTGGTCTAACGATTGCGGCAGTGGTCACACCGTGGTGTGCAACATTGGCATCTACGACAAGGTCATGCGTGGGTTCTATGCTTCGGCCATAAGCTTGCTGGGTGATGCCACGGCCTATCCGGTCATCAACAGCGCCGTGTTCTATTTGGACGACTTTCCTAGCCCCGTGCCCTCGGGCGATGGCACCTACATCAAGCGCGACTACGGGCTTTCCATCGCCGACTTTTATGCCAAGGTCTGGTGGCCCGATCTGCAAAAGCTCGCGCAAAAATACGGCATTCGCTATACCGGCGTGATGATCGAAAACTACGAGGACGCGGTCAACCAGACCGAGCCCGCGCGCCAACCCGATACCACGCAGTTCCGCTACTTTGGCGGCATGCTTCTGCAGATGGGCGGCGAGCTGGGCTTTCATGGCTACAACCATCAGCCGCTCGCGCTCTGGGACACCGACTACGGCACGCTGTACGACTACAAGACCTGGAAGAACAAAGAGACGCTCGTCGCTTCGCTCAACGAACTTATCGCGTTTCAGGACGAGGTCCTGCCCAACGCTCGTGGCTCGGTTTACGTGCCGCCGTCGAATATCCTTTCGGCCCGAGCGCGCAAGCTCATCGGCACCGACGTTCCGCGCATTAAGACTATTGCCAGTACGTACTTTGAGGACGGTACCGACCTGCCGTACGTGCAGGAGTTTGGCGTGGCGAGCGACGGCATTGTGGAGCAGCCGCGCATTGTCTCGGGCGGCATGGTCCACGATTCCTATATGCGCCTGGCCGCCGTGTCCGAGCTCAACATGCACTACGTGAGCACGCACTTTATGCACCCGGACGACCTTTTGGACCCCGATCGCGGAGCCAAGGAGGGCTGGGAGGTCTACAAGGGCGGCCTGGTCGACTTCCTGGAGTGGCTTACCAAATCCGCGCCCGACCTGCGGCACCAGACGGCGTCGGAGTGCTCCGGTGCCATCCAGCGCTTTTCGTCGGTTACGGTGAACGTGGATACCAGTGCGGATGCCTGGACGCTCAGCCTGGGCAATTTCCACGACGAGGCGTGGCTCATGTTCCGCGCCAATAATGGCGAGCCGGGTGCGGTGACGGGTGGCGAACTGACGCACCTTACGGGCAATCTGTATCTGCTCAAGGCAAATGATAAGACCGTGACGATCGAGCGCAAGGAGGGTGGCGATAAATGAGAATCTGCTTGGTACTCGAGGGTTGCTACCCCTATGTGCACGGCGGCGTATCTACCTGGATGCATGGCTACATTACGGCCATGCCCGAGCACGAGTTTGTGCTGTGGGTGATCGGCGCGCATGCTGCCGACCGTGGCAAGTTTGTCTACGAGCTGCCCGGCAACGTGGTCGAGGTGCACGAGGTGTTCCTGGACGATGCCCTGCGGCTTTCGGGCGAGCAACATGAAGCCAGTTTTAACGACCGTGAGCGCGAGGCGCTACGCCGTCTGGTGTCGCTCTCCAATCCGGATTGGGATGTTCTGTTCGATATCTTCCACCGCCGTCGCGTGCATCCGCTCTCGTTTTTGCAGAGCCGCACGTTTATGGATATCTTTCGCGACGTGTGCCTGGCCGAGTATCCCTACACGCCCTTTGCCGATGCATTCCACACCATGCGCTCCATGTTGCTGCCCGTGCTCTACCTGTTGGGAAGCGAGGTGCCGGTGGCCGATGTGTACCATGCCATCTCGACCGGCTACGGTGGCCTGCTCGCCTGCCTGGGCTCAAGCGTTCACCATGCGCCGGTGCTGCTGACCGAGCATGGCATCTATACCCGCGAGCGCGAGGAAGAGATCATTCGCGCCGATTGGGTGGTGCCGTCGTTTAAGGACCGCTGGATTCGCTTTTTCTACCTGCTTTCGGAGGAGATCTACCGCCGCGCCTTCCGCGTGACGAGTTTGTTCCATAATGCCCGCAAGACGCAGATTGATATGGGCTGCGATGCGGACAAATGCCTGGTTATCCCCAACGGCATCCAGTTCGATCGCTTTAAGGGCATTCCCTTAAAGCCCGATGACGGCTGGGTGGACATTGGCGCGGTGGTGCGCCTGGCGCCCATAAAGGACGTCAAGACCATGATCTATGCCTTCTTTGAGCTGCACGAGCGCCTGCCCAAGGTGCGTCTGCACATCATGGGCGGCGTGGACGACGAGGAGTACGGCGCCGAGTGCCACGCGCTGGTCGAAACCCTGGGCGTGCGCGACCTGATTTTTACCGGCCGCGTCAACGTGGTCGAGTACATGGAAAAGCTCGACTTTACCATTTTGACGAGCATCTCCGAGGGCCAGCCGCTCAGCGTGCTGGAGTCGCTTGCAGCGCGCCGTCCCTGCGTGACGACCGAGGTAGGCTGCTGCCGTGAGCTGCTCGAAGGCGCCCCGGGTGACGACTTTGGCGTGGCGGGTTTTGTGACGCCGCCTATGTATCGCAAGGGCTTGGCCGATGCCATGGAACGCATGTGCAGAAGCCGCGCTCGTCGCATTGAGATGGGGGAGCGCGGCCAGCGTCGCGTTGCCACGTACTTCTTGCACGAGCAGATGCTCGCCAACTATCGCGCGCTGTACGACGAGACTGCGCGTGCGTTTGACCTGCCCAGAGAGGGGGAGTAGCCGGTGGCCGGAATCGGTTTTGAGCTCAAACGCCTGTTTAGGCGCAAGGGTCTGTTTGCCACGATGCGCGCCTATGGCTACGCCGGCATTGTGTGCACGGGCCCCATGCTGCTGGGCGTGCTGCTCCAGGTGGGTATCTTGGTGCTGTGCGGTCTGTGGGGCGTGGGTCGCGCCAACCAGGATTTGCTGGTGTGCATGGTGACCTATACGCTGCTGGCGTCGCTTACGCTCACGAGCTTTTTCTCTATGCCGGTCACGCGCTTTTTGGCCGATATGCTCTTTGCCGAGCGCGAGGATGAGATCCTGCCTTCGTTTTGGGGGTCTAATGCCATCATGCTCGTTGTGGGCACGATGCTCTACGGCGTCTTTTTGCTGTTCTCGGGCGCCACGCTGCTGCAGGGGCTGCTGTGTCTGTGGCTGTTCAACATTATGATCGTCAACTGGAACGGCATGAGCTATCTCACGGCCATCAAAGATTACCGCGGCATCCTGTGCAGCTTTGCGGCTGCCATTGGCGTGGCGTGCCTGTGCGCCCTGGCCGCGCTGGCGCTGGGACTGCCGCCGGTCGAGGGCCTTTTGGCGTCAATTGCTCTGGGCTACGGCGTCATGCTCGCCTGGGACGTGGTACTGCTGTACCGGTTTTTTCCGCAGAGCGAACGCAGCCCCTGGCTCTTTTTACGGTGGCTTGATCAGTTTATTCCGTTGGCGCTCACGGGCTTGTTTACCAACCTAGGCCTCTTTGCGCACTTGGTGATAATTTGGGCCGGTCCCATTGGCGTGCAGGTCAAGGGCTTGTTTTATGGTGCGCCCTACCATGATGTGCCGGCGCTCATCGCGTTTTTGACGATCCTGGTCACGTCCGTCAACTTTGTGGTCTCAGTCGAGGTCAACTTTTATCCGCGCTACCGCGACTACTACAGCCTGTTCAACGACGGTGGCGTGGTGGGCGACATTGTGGTGGCCGAGGAGGAAATGCTTGCCACGCTAAACCGAGAACTGCGGTTTTGCGCGCTCAAGCAGCTGTTTGTGACGGCGGCGGTCATTTCGCTCGAGACCACGGTGCTGTCGGCCCTACCGTTGGGCTTTAATAACCTGATGCACGGGTATTTTCGCACGCTGTGTGTGGGCTACGGCCTGTATGCCGTGGGCAATACGGTGATGCTTATCTTGCTGTACTTTACCGACTACAAGGGAGCCGTGCTGGCTTCGGGCCTGTTTGCCGGTGTGGCCGGGCTGGCGACTGCCGTGTCGTTGCTTTTGCCGCAGCAGTTTTACGGCTTTGGCTTTTTGTTGGGTTCGGCGGTGTTTTTTATCGTGGCACTGTTGCGGCTCGATACCTATACCGCCAACTTGCCGTATCGTATCCTGAGCCAGCAGCCCATTGTGGCGACCGACAAAACGGGTCGCTTTACACAGCTGGGCCGCTTGCTCGACCGTGCCGAACAGCGCTATGAGGAAGGTCGCCATAAGGGTGAGCCACATGGCGCGTTTGAGCGCGCAGTAGTTCACGTGTATCGCAACCATTGGGGAGGTTCTGATGATCGATAAGTTGATGTCTCGCCGCTGCCTGATCGAGGCGGCTGCCGGCGCGCTGTTGCTTTCGGGCTGCTCGTCTCAGGACGAATCCTCGACTAAAAAGGTCAAAAAGCAGGACAAGATTAAAAAGGCCGAGGCCTCCGACCAGTCCAAGCACCTTCGCGATATGGACGAGCTGTACGAGGTCTACGACGACTCGGGCATTGTGACCATGTACCTGACGGTCTCGCGCGGTAACAGCTCCGAGAACACCGACCACAGCTGGGCCGAGATCAATACGTACTCGGTGTATGACTATGCCGACATGGCTGTGACGCGCTATCAGGTTATGGGCCTGCTGCAGCCGGGCGACGAAGACGGCCCGGTGGCCGGCGAGGTTGGCTATGGCGAGGAAGCGCCCAATGCCACCGTGCAGGTGCGCGGCCAGACGTCGAGCATGAACTCGCAAAAGAATTACAA
This sequence comes from uncultured Collinsella sp., assembly GCA_965147105.1. Lineage (GTDB taxonomy): Bacteria > Actinomycetota > Coriobacteriia > Coriobacteriales > Coriobacteriaceae > Collinsella. Next base: position 146,596 of record CBCTIZ010000002.1, read on the forward strand.
GGTGGAGCTCAAAAAGGGCAAGGGTACCTGGCGCCAACAGCGCGCGATTGCGCTCAACAAGCATATGGGCGAGGGTATGCGTTTTCGCAACAAGATGGCCTACGACCTTATCCGTGGGATTCCTCAGATGATGGGCCTGCGCACGCAGTTTGTGCATCTGTGGGTGTGTGACCAGACCGAAAAGTCCAACGACACCTTTGAGGACTACGGCCTGTTTACGCAGGTGGAGCAGCTCAACAAGACGGCGCTTAAGGCACATGGCCTGGATAAGAGCGGGCACCTGTACAAGGTGAACAGCTTTGATTTCCATCGCTACGAGGACACCATTAAGCTCGCCGACGATCCCGACTACAACCAGGCAAACTTTGAGGGCATGCTCGAGATTAAGGGCGATTCGGACCACACCAAGCTCATCGAGATGCTCGATGCGCTCAACGATGAGTCGCAAAAGATCGATGATGTGCTCGATACCTACTTTGATACCGAGAATCTGGTCTATTGGCTGGCGTTTCAGATCCTGAGGCAACTGCGATACGCAGAACCGTAACTGCTATCTGTACAGCCCTCTCAACTCAAATACCTGGTACTTTTTGGATTGGGATAACGACGGCATGCTGCGTAAGCTGGAGCTTTCTCTTACCGGGTTTTCGGACTACGCGAGCTGGGAGCGCGGTGCAAGCAACTACTGGGGCAACGTGCTGTTTAACCGCGCGTTGCGCAGCAAGTCGTTCCGCAGCGAACTCGACCGTGCCGTCAAGGACTTGCGCTCGTATTTGACCGAGACTCGCCTGGCCAAGATGATCAAGCACTACCGCGAGGTGACTGAATCTCTGGTCTTTGCTTCGCCCGATATCGACAATCTGCCTGTCACCAAGGACCAATACGAGCAGATCGCCGCGGCGATTCCCTCCGAGATCGAGGAGAACTACAAGAGCTTTCGCGAGAGTTTTAAAAAGCCCATGCCGTTCTACATCGGCGTGCCGCAGATCGATAACGGTAAGCTGCGCATTAACTGGGATGCGTCCTACGACTTTGAGGCGCGCGACATTCGCTACACTGTAGAGCTTGCGCGCGACTATGCCATAAGCGATGTGGTCTTTAAGGCCGAGGACGTGCTGCTTCCCGAGGTGACCTGCGATGCGCCCGATACCGGCCAGTATTTTGTGCGCGTGCGTGCCACCAACTCCGACGGCTATACGCAAGATGCGTTTGACTACTATGTGACCGACGACGGCAAGCACTACGGCATGAAGTGTTTTTACGTGCAAGACGGCGGTAAGGTCGTGGAGGATACGTATGAGGAGGGCTAGCGCGCTGCTTGAGCGCCTGGCGGCACCGCCTGTGCGTGCCACGCAGGAGCGTTACCGCCACGAGCTCAAATATCTCATTAACGAGGGCGAGCACGCCGCGCTTGCCTGTCGCATGGCGCCTGTATTTAAGCTAGACAAACATGCGCGGGCGGGCGGTTACACCATTCGCAGCCTGTATTTTGACGACTACTGCAACTCGGCCTACGAGGAAAAAGACGCCGGCATTCTCATACGCAAAAAGTATCGCGTACGCATCTATAACGGCTGCGACAAGGTGATTAAGCTCGAGCGCAAAAAGAAGTACGGTAGCTGGATCTATAAGGAGGACGCGCCGCTCACACATGGCGAGTTTGAGCAGATTCTGGCTGGCGACTACGGCTTTTTGCTGAGGAGCCCTTATCCGCTCTGTCGCGAGTTCTACATCGAGTGCATCTGCAACATGATGCGCCCACGGACCATTGTGGACTACGAGCGCGAGCCGTGGGTGATGGACGAGGGCACCGTGCGCATTACGTTTGACATGAATGTGCGTGCCGCGGTGGGAAGCTTCGATATCTTTGACGTGACGCTGCCCGCGTTGCCGGTCCTGGAGCCCGGTAAGCTGGTGATGGAGGTCAAGTTTACGGAGTTTTGCCCGCAGCTGGTGCGCGATATGGTGCCGCCGGGCGCGGCCGAACTCACGGCGGTCTCTAAGTACTGCCTGTGTTATGACAAGACCGCCTACCTGCGCGGATTTAATTACTGGGAATCGGATTTTGGGAACCGAGGGGATATTTAGACCATGAGCACCAGGGACTTTTTTAAGAACTCCGTCTTGGAGGCGTTCGGTCAGGTCGACCCTGCCAAGATTGGCCTTTCGCTGCTCGTGGCGCTCGCCATGGGCATCCTGATCTATTACGTGTACAAGCGCTTTTTTACCGGCGTGGTGTATTCGCGTAGCTTTGCCGTGACGCTCGTGGGCATGTGCGTGCTCACCTGCATGGTCACGCTCGCGATCTCGACCAACGTGGTCATCTCGCTCGGTATGGTCGGTGCTCTGTCCATCGTCCGCTACCGTACGGCGGTCAAGGACCCGCTCGACCTGCTGTATCTGTTTTGGGCCATTACCACGGGCATTACGGCAGGCGCCGGCATGTATGCGCTCGTGGGGCTTACGGCAGTGGTGATCGTGGTGATGATCGCCGGCTTTGCGAGCCACCAGGACAAGGCGCGCGTGTACATGATGGTCATCCACTACACGGGCCAGACCACCGGCGACGATATCGTGCGCGCGTTTGGGCGCACCAAGTTCACCGTCAAGTCTAAGACGATGCGCGGCGACAAAGTCGAGATGGCCGTCGAGCTCTTCTCGGACGGCGTTGACATGCCCTATGCCGACGCCATCCGCGCACTCGATGGCGTTGAGGACCTGACGTTGATCCAATACAACGGCGAATATCACGGGTAGAACCCTAGCGAGCAGATTGCACAAAGAGGGGCGCTCCTGGTCGAGCATACGTCAGCGAGCGGGCAGCTGCCGTGGCGAGGTGCCACGAAAGAGGAGCGACGCGTACTTCATGTACGCGAGCGACGGTTTGAGCGGCAGATCGCCCGGCAGATGCCCGCGCAGCGTCGAGCAGTCCGGCGTTCGTTAGAACGCCGGAACGAACAGGTATCATGGTGAAAGCGATTTCAACGACAGGGGTGCTCGTGGTAAAGATGAAAGATGTGGCCGAGCTGGCTGGCGTTTCGAGCGCCGCCGTCTCGCGCTACCTCAACGGGGGATATATCTCGGCGGACAAGGCCGAGCGCATTAAGCAGGCAATCGAGCTGACCGGATACGTGCGATCCAGCCAGGCTCGCGCGCTGCGCACCGGTTCCACCAAGCTCATCGGCGTCATCGTACCTAAGATTAACTCGGAATCCGTGAGCCGCATTACCGCCGGTATTGGCCAGGTGCTCGGTCGCCGTGGCTACCAGATGCTGCTTGCCAATACCGATAACGCCCCCGATCGCGAGCTCGAGTACCTCGATTTATTCCAAAACCACCCGGTCGATGGCATTGTGCTGGTGGCAACTATGATTACCGATGAGCACCGTCGGGCGATTGAGTCGTGCCGCGTGCCCATCGTGCTGATCGGCCAGAATGTTGAGGGCACGGCTTGCGTCTATCACGACGATTACGAGGCTGCTTTTGAGCTGGGCCGTGCGCTTGCGGGTCGCGTGGACGGCAAGATCGCCTACATTGGAGTTACCGAAGAAGACCGCGCGGCTGGTTATGACCGCCGTCGCGGTTTTGAGGCCGGTTTGCGCGCCGCGGGTAACCCACTCGATGCTGCCTTGATTCGCCTGGGCTCGTTTACGCTCGACTCGGGCTATCGCGCTGCGCGCGAGCTGCTTTCCGTCGCTCCCGATGTTTCGTTTATCGCCTGCGCGACCGACACCATGGCGGCGGGCGCGCTGCGTGCTATCGATGAGGTTCGCGGCATGGGCGAGGGCATTCACCGCGTGAGCGGTTTTGGCGACAACGCGTTTTTGCGCGCGCTGACGGGCGGTATTCCCACCGTGCATTACGGCTACCTGACCAGCGGCGTCGAGGCGACCAATATGCTGCTCGACGCGCTCGATGGCGAGGAGGGGGAGAGCGGTCTCAAGACGCTCAAGCTCGGTCATCAGCTTATGAATGTCTAGGCTTTGAACGCGTCTGCTTGCCTCTGAGACCCCTGTTTTTGCCGCAAAACTACCATTCGCCGGCCTATTCCTACCGTTCACCGCTATATGAAAACGATTACAGGTATATGAAACTGAAAACGATTACAGTGTAAGTGTCAAAGATGGCCGGGTGCACATGCGCCCGTTGGAGGAAAGGGAAGTCATGGACTACCGCATATCAGCCCAAGAGGTGCTCGACAACATCGGTGGCGCCGACAACGTTGTTTCGGCCGCGCACTGCGCCACGCGTCTGCGCCTTGTGATTGCCGATAACGCCAAGGTCGACAAGGAGGCCCTCGAGAATATCGACGGCGCCAAGGGCGTCTTTGAGGCCCAGGGCCAGCTCCAGATTATTTTTGGCACCGGCACCGTCAACAAGGTCTACGACGAGTTCATTGCGCTCAGCGGCGTCGAGGCTGCCACCAAGGCCGAGGTCAAGGAGGCAGCGGCGCAGCAGCAGAACATCTTTATGCGTGCCATTAAGGTGCTCGGCGACGTCTTTGTCCCCATCATCCCCGCCATCGTGGCTTCGGGCCTGCTGCTGGGCATTATGAGCGCCCTCAACTTTATGGCCTCCAACGGCTTTATCGCGCTCGACACCAATAACTTTATTTATAAGATTGCCGACCTGGTCTCGGGCACGTCTTTTGGCATTCTGCAGATCCTGATCGGTTACTCCGCCGCTAAGGCCTTTGGCGCCAACCCGTACCTGGGTGCCGTCGTCGGCGGTGCGTTTATCAACTCCTCGCTGCAGAGCGCCTACACGGTTGCCTCCGAGGGCGTGCAGACCATGGTCACCGTCATCCCCGGCGTGTACAGCTTTGAGTGGGTCGGCTATCAGGGTCATGTGATCCCCATCGTCATCGCCTGTGCCATTCTGGCCTTCCTCGAGAAGCGCCTGCACAAGATCGTTCCCGAGATGTTCGATCTCTTTGTGACTCCGCTCGTCTCGGTGTTCGTGACCGTGCTCGTGACTCTCGTTGCCGTCGGCCCCGTCTTTGTCTGGGCCGAGAACGCCATCCTCGGTCTGATCCAGACCCTGCTGACCCTGCCCTTCGGCATCGGTTCCTTTATCGTCGGCCTGTTCTATGCCCCCACGGTCGTTACCGGTATCCACCAGATGTACACCGCCATCGACCTGGGCCAGCTCGCCCAGTACGGCGTGACCTATTGGCTGCCCATCGCCAGCGCTGCCAATATCGCCCAGGGTGGCGCCGCGCTCGCCGTTGCCTTTAAGACCCGCGATGCCAAGATCAAGGGTCTGGCGCTTCCTTCGGCCCTGTCCGCCTTCATGGGCATTACCGAGCCTGCCATCTTTGGTGTGAACCTGCGCTTCTTTAAGCCCTTCATCGCCGGCTGCATCGGCGGCGGTTGCGGTGCCTTGGTCTGCGCGCTCACTTCGCTGGCTGCCTCTGGCACGGGCGTTACCGGTATCTTCGGTATTCTGCTGTGCCTGGCCCAGCCCGTGCAGTACGCGATCATGTTTGCGGTCGCCGCGCTGGTTTCTTTTGCCGTCTCGTTTGTCCTGTACAAGGACGAGCCCAAGGCTTCCGAGCAGGCCTAAGAGCTTTTGATTGAGGGGATGTCCGCGGGTTGTATGCTCGCGGGCGTTTCCCGTATCTGGTGCCGATCTCTGGTGCCTTGTAACTTTCGATCCGTTAGGACTTTGATATGTCTAATGCACTTGGTCGCGACCTTGCAAAGCTGGTCGCCGCTGTTGACGCCGCCGCCTCTGAGTGCGGTCATGGCGCGTATGGCCAACGCTTCCATATTATGCCGCCGGCGGGTTGGCTCAACGACCCCAACGGTCTTTGCCAGGCGGGTGGCGTGTTCCATGCCTATTTTCAATATGCGCCGTTTGATGTCGAGGGCGGCGTTAAGGCCTGGGGCCATGTGACGAGTCGCGATCTTATGACGTGGGACTACGTTGGCGCCCCGCTGCTGCCCGACGAGCCGTTCGATTGCCACGGCGTGTATTCGGGCTCCGCGCTTGCCGAAGACGGTCGCATTCGCGTACTGTACACGGGCAACGTGAAGCTATCCGATGCGGATGGGACGTACGACTACGTCAATACCGGACGCCGCGCCGATACCGTCTATGTCGAGAGCGCCGATGGACAGACGTTTAGCCAAAAGCGCGTGGTGCTGGCTTCCGAGGATTATCCCGAGGATTTGACCTGCCATGTGCGCGATCCCAAGGTGTGGCGTGACGCGGACGGGCGTTATCACATGGTGCTGGGCGCGCGTCGTCGCGTGGATGGGCCGCATGTAGATAGTCGATTTTGCGCCATGCACGGCGAGGGTGCCGGGCGCGATGTGGGCGAGATCCTGGTGTATGGCTCGCCCGATATGCTGAGCTGGGAGCTCGAGAGCCGTGTTTCTACGTCCGAGCGCTTTGGCTTTATGTGGGAGTGCCCGGGGTATCTGGAGCTTGAGGCGGATGGCGGTGTACCGGCAAGGTTTCTGTCTTTCTCTCCCCAGGGGCTCGAGGGCGGCCGTTGGGACCGCGGCAACGTATACGCTGCTGGCTACATGCCTGTAACGGGCGACATTGCCGGTGGTGACGGTGCCTATGAGCTGGGCGAGTTCCGCCTGTGGGACGCCGGTTTTGACTTCTATGCTCCGCAGGAGTTCATGTCCGAGGATGGTCGCCACATTCTGATCGGCTGGATGGGCATGCCCGATGAGCCGACCTATGGCAACGCGCCTACCGTGGCGTGCGGCTGGCAGCACTGCATGACGGTGCCGCGCGAGCTTACGGCCGGTGATGGCGGCGTGGTGCTGCAGCAGCCGGTGCGCGAGATCGAGCTCCATTATGCCTCGGTGCGTGTGGGGGAGGGCTCGTTGGAGGTTGCTGGCGATACTTGCTTTGACGTTGTTGCCGACGGTGTCGACGGCGCGTTTGCCGCAACCGTTGATGGCGAGCTGAAGCTGGCGTTTGTGGCCGCTGAGGCCGAACTGCCTTCGCGCTTTGAGATGCGATTTACCGATGAGGGTCGCGCTTCTGCCGGCTGTGGTCGCACCGTGCGCTGGGAGCCCGTCGACGAGGTGCGCAACGTGCGCATTGTTGGCGATGTCTCGTCGGTCGAGGTGTTTGTGAACGATGGCGCGCTTGTGTTTTCGACGCGCATCTATCCCGAGGCCTATGGCGTGACCGTTGACGCTCCGGGTGCGAGCGTGAACTATCACACGCTCAACATCTAGGCGTTTCGTCGCATATCGGCGCTATACTGCAGCCGTTGCCCACGATGCGGGAAACATCCGCATCGTGGGTTTTTGCTTATGAAGGGATGGTGCCGTGTGGGCGTACAGCAGCTAGAAGAGGCTTGGGCTTTGAGGACCGGCGCGCGTGAGGCGCAGTTGCTTGCGGCCCCGCATGTGCCGGCAGGGCTGTCGCAGCTGGGGATTGTGCGTCCCTGCGACCGCCTGGTGGCCTTTGCGGACGACTTTGTCGATGCGTTTGCGAGCGGCTTTGATTGCTGCGATGTTGCGCTGGTGGGCTCGCCGTCCGCCGAGGCGTTTGCCGCTGCGTCCGAGGGCTTTGATGCTTCGTTTGAGGTCGAGGGGCCGCACCTGTGGTGGTTCGTCAACTCCATCGGCGGGTTTGGTCTGCGTGTGCCCGATCTGCGCGCTCTGGGCCGCGCGGCGCGCGAGGCACGTGCGCTGCTTGTGGTGGATAACACCGTGGCTTCCATCTTTGGCTGCGATCCTTTGCGTTTGGGTGCCGTGCTGTCGCTCGAGGCACTCGACCGCGTGTTCGCCGGTGAGGCGCCGCGCAAGTTGGTTGCCGTATCGGCCGCGCGCTCGCAGCTCAAGCGCCATCGCGTGGATGCCGCGGCTGAGTGCGCGCATGCCCTGCTTGAGGGCTGTGGCTTGGCCAAGCTTGAATTGACTGCTGACGAGGCCGGTGTGCTGGAGCGCGGGCTGGACACGCTCGATGTCCGCATGCAGGCACATTTCGACCGCGCACGTGCGCTGGCCGAGTATCTGGCCGCCAACGAGATGGTGTGCAACGTGCGCTATCCCGGGCTGAGCTCGCATCCCGACTATGCTGTTGCAACGGGAATCCTCGAGCACGGCTTTGGTCCGGCAGTTGAGTTTGACCTTATCGAGCGTAGCTCAGGCGAGCTGTTCGATGCTTTGCCCGGGGAGTTTCGCACATCGCCTGCCGGCGGCGCAACGACGCGCCTTTCGGCCCCAAGCGGCAAACAGGGGAACACTATCCGCCTCTTCGCCGGCACCGACAACCCCCTGGTTGTAGCGGCCACCCTAGACAACGCCCTTCGATGATTATTCTGGGACGGGGATTAAAAAATCATTAGGTACACAATGATTTTTTAATCCCCGTCCCAGAATAATCATCTATGGTGACCGACCAGCTAAAAAGGCCCCGTCCCAAATTGGCTATTCTTTGATGCTGGCGATGAGGGCGTTGGCTTTGGTGGCGATGACGTTGTTGATGTCGGCCTGCAGCTCTTCGTAGGCCGCTATGGCTCGCTCGCCGGCGGGGGTGAGCGTGGATCCGCGGGCGCCGTCGCGCTCGATGAGTTTGCATCCCAGCTGCCCTTCGGCCTCGTTCACAATGCGCCAGGCTTTGGAATATGCCATGCCCATGCTCTTTGCGGCACGGTTGAGCGAGTGCTCGCGGGCAATACCCTGCAGCAGCAAGACGCAGCCGTGGCCGAACACGCCCGGCAAATCCTTGTCGCACGCTTGAATGACCAACTTTGCCGTCGTCTTGTACTTCATACGCTCCACGTCTTCCCGCTAAAGTGTTTGCTGGGCAAACGCAAAGCCTGCGTCAAACCCTCGTGTGCTCTTCTTAAATCATGCATTGTAGCAGTCAAAGTGCGTTAAGATACTTCCCCAGTATTGGGCGCCCAAGGTTGGGCTGGGTCCTACGAGGCCTGCAGCCGACCGGTCGCATGGAAAAAGGAGAAACATGGCTACGTTCTTTCCCGGTGAGTCCCACACGTTTTCGGAGTATCTGCTGGTCCCTGGTTACTCGTCCTCGCAGTGCATCCCCAACAACGTCTCTCTCAAGACGCCGCTAACCCGCTTTAAGCGCGGTGAGAAGCCGGCAATCACCCTGAACATCCCCATGGTTTCCGCCATCATGCAGTCCGTCTCGGGCGTCGACATGGGTGTCGCGCTCGCTACCGAGGGTGGCCTGTCCTTTATTTACGGTTCCCAGAGCGCCGAGTCCGAGGCCGCTATGGTCAAGGCCGTCAAGGATCACAAGGCCGGCTTCGTTCAGTCCGATTCCACGCTGACCCCCGACATGACCATGGAGCAGGTCATTGAGCTCAAGGAGAAGACCGGCCACTCCACCATGCCGGTTACCGACGACGGCACTCCCAAGGGCAAGCTCCTGGGCATCGTCACCAGCCGTGACTATCGCCCCAGTCGCGATGACCACCAGACGAAGGTCTCCGAGTTCATGACCCCGCGTGAGCAGCTCATCGTGGGCGACAAGAACATCAGCCTCAAGGTTGCCAACGACGTCATCTGGGACAACAAGCTCAACGCCCTGCCCATCGTCGACGACAATGATCACCTCATGGGTATTGTCTTCCGCAAGGACTACGACAGCCACAAGACCAACCCCAACGAGCTGCTCGATAACGACAAGCGCTACATGGTCGGCGCCGGTATCAACACCCGCGACTATGCCGAGCGCGTGCCGCTGCTCATTGAGGCCGGTGCCGATGTTCTGTGCATCGATTCCTCCGAGGGCTTCAGCGAGTGGCAGAAGCGCACCATCGAGTGGATCCGCGCCAACTACGGCGAGGACGTCAAGGTCGGCGCCGGTAACGTCGTCGACGCCGAGGGCTTCCGCTTCCTTGCCGACTGCGGTGCCGACTTCATCAAGGTCGGTATCGGCGGCGGTTCCATCTGCATCACCCGCGAGACCAAGGGCATTGGCCGTGGCCAGGCCACCGCGCTGATCGATGTCTGCCGCGCTCGTGACGAGTACTACGAGGAGACCGGTGTTTACGTGCCCGTGTGCTCCGACGGCGGTATCGTCTACGACTACCACATGACGCTCGCCCTTGCCATGGGTGCCGACTTTATGATGCTGGGCCGCTACTTCGCTCGCTTCGACGAGAGCCCGACCGAGCGCGTCAACGTGAACGGTCAGTACATGAAGGAGTACTGGGGCGAGGGTTCTGCGCGTGCCCGCAACTGGCAGCGCTACGACCTGGGCGGCGCCGCGAAGCTCAGCTTCGTCGAGGGCGTCGACTCCTACGTTCCCTACGCAGGTTCCCTCAAGGACGGCGTGGGCGGCACGCTCTACAAGGTCAAGTCCACGATGTGCAACTGCGGCGCTCTCTCGATCCCCGAACTCCAGGAAAAGGCACGCCTGACCCTGGTAAGCTCCACCTCCATCGTCGAAGGCGGCGCCCACGACGTTGTCGTCAAGGATTCCCAGCAGAGCGTCAGCTACCGCTAGGCGGCTTTCCCAAGCACCGCACCTTGCCGTTCAAACCGTCGCTCGCGTACCAAAGTACGCGTCACTCCTCTTTCACGGCAATCTGCGGAACTTGGAAAACCCGTTCGTGCTAGAACGAGTTTCAGACAAAGGTTGATTCTCAGCCACGTTATTTAGATAAAGCGAGATGCCCGCAAGTCGCAGGCATCTCGCTTGTTGTATTTGCTATCATCATGCGAGTTAACGATGTGACGGGGCGTTCTTACCTTTGCTCGCTGCAAGTTCCGCACGAGCCGAAGAGCACTTAATGTGCTCTTCGTGCGAGCAGGACTGTCCGCAGCAGCGAGTAAAGGTAAGAACGCCCCGTCCCAACCCAGCTAACAAAGGAGCTGATATGTGCGATTGCACAGATCATAAGGACGAGATCCCTGCCTACGACGCGCAGGCCATTGAGTCCAGGTGGATGAAGGCCTGGGAGGACTCCAACCTCTTTGCCGTCGACACCGATGACAGTAAGCCCAAGAAGTATGTGCTCGAGATGTTCCCGTATCCGTCGGGCGACCTGCACATGGGCCACGCGCGCAACTATACTATCGGCGATGCCATGGCCCGTCAGGCCCGCATGCGCGGCTACGACGTGCTGCATCCCATCGGCTTTGACGCCTTTGGCCTGCCTGCCGAGAACGCCGCTATTAAGCACAACACGCAGGCTGCCGCCTGGACGTATAAGAACATGGACCAGGCGCTCGCCACGATGAAGCGCATGGGTTTCTCCTACGATCTGGATCGCATGGTCAAGACCTGCAGCCCCGACTACTACCGTTGGGGTCAGTGGATCTTTGAGAAGATGTGGGAAAAGGGCCTGGTCTACCGCAAGAAGAACCCGGTCAACTGGTGCCCCACCTGCAAGACCGTTCTGGCCAACGAGCAGGTCACCGAGGGCAAGTGCTGGCGCTGCGGCACCGAGCCCGAGAAGCGCGACCTTGAGCAGTGGTACTACAAGATCACCGAGTACTCTCAGGAGCTGCTCGACGATCTGGAGAAGCTCCCCGGCTGGCCCGAGCGCGTCAAGCAGATGCAGGCTAACTGGATCGGTCGCTCCGAGGGCGCCGAGGTCGACTTTACCCTTTGCGACCAGGATGGCGAGCCCATCGAGGGCGACGAGGGCAAGATCACCGTCTTCACCACGCGTGCCGATACGCTCTTTGGCGTTTCCTTCTTTGTCCTGGCTCCCGAGTACGCCGGCCTGCACGAGCTCGTCGAGGGTACGGAGTACGAGGAGGCCGTCACCAAGATTGTCGAGGACTCCAAGCATATCTCTGCCGTCGAGCGTGCCCAGGGCACCCTCGAGAAGCACGGTGCCTTCACGGGCCGCTATGTGGTAAACCCCGTCAACGGCGAGAAGGTCCCCGTGTGGGTTGCCGACTACGTCGTGGCCGACTACGGCACCGGCGCCGTCATGGCCGTTCCCTGCGGCGACCAGCGCGACTTTGAGTTCGCCCGCAAGTACGACCTGCCGATCGTACCGATCATCCTGGACGATGGCGATCGCGCTGCCGTCGAGGCCAGCGGCGAGACCATCGATACCTTCCATGCCGAGACCGTCGACTGGGATTGCGCTCACGCTGCCGAGGGCACGCTCGTCCAGTCCGGCAAGTACACCGGCATGCGCGGCGGTAAGCACTCCGAGGGCGAGGCTGCCATCGTGGCCGACCTCGAGGCCATGGGCTGTGGTCGTCGCAAGGTCGAGTTCCGTCTGCGCGACTGGCTCATCAGCCGCCAGCGCTATTGGGGCAACCCCATCCCGGCCATCCACTGCGAGCACTGCGGCATCGTGCCCGTGCCCGAGGATCAGCTGCCGGTGACGCTGCCCGAGAACCTGGACCTGGGCGCCGGTGAAACCCTCGCCGAGTGCAAGGAGTTCTACGAGACCACCTGCCCGGTCTGCGGTCGCCCGGCCAAGCGCGAGACCGATACCATGGACACCTTTACCTGCTCCAGCTGGTACTACCTGCGCTATACCGATCCGCACAACACCGAGCTGCCCTTCTCCCGTGAGGCCGCCGACCGTTGGATGCCCGTCGATAACTACATCGGCGGCATCGAGCACGCCATTCTGCACCTGCTCTACAGCCGCTTCTTTACCAAGGCACTGCGCGACCTGGGCCTGCTGAGTGTGGACGAGCCCTTCACCAACCTGCTGTGCCAGGGCATGGTCAAGGACGAGAACGGCGACACCATGTCCAAGTCCAAGGGCAATGTCGTGCCCCCGAGCTCGGTCATCGAGCCCTACGGCGCCGACACCATGCGTTTGGCGATCCTGTTTATCGCCCCGCCCGAGAAGGACTTCGACTGGGATCCCAAGGCTGTCGAGGGCGCTAACCGCTTCATCAAGCGCGCCTGGCGTATCGTTTGGCAGCTCGTCCAGTCCGGCGACGCCAACGTGGCCTTCGACAAGTCCGCGCTCGACGAGGTCGCGATGAAGCTCTATCGCGAGCGTCACCGCACCATCGCCAAGTGCACCGAGGACTTCGATCGCGGCCAGTTCAACACCGCCATCTCGGCCGTCATGGAGCTCGTCAACGCGGCGAGCGCCTACCTCAACGCCACCGAGGGTACCGCCCGCGACAAGGCGCTGTGCTACGGCGTGGCTAAGGATATCGTGAGCGTCCTTGCCCCCATCTGTCCGTTCTGGGCCGACGAGCTGTGGCACGAGGCACTCGGCTGCGAGGGCAACGCCTACACCGCCGCCTGGCCCGAGTTCGACCTGGCCGAGTCCGTTGAGGACACGGTGCAGATCGTGGTCCAGGTGCTCGGCAAGGTCCGCGGCCGCGTCGACGTTGCCCGCGATGCCTCCAATGAGGATATGCAGGCTGCCGCCGAGGCCGCCGTCGCCAAGTGGCTCGAGGGCAAGACGGTCGTCAAGGCCATCTGCGTGCCCGGCAAGCTGGTCAACCTGGTGGTCAAGTAGGCACTGCGCGCTTAACTGACGCATAAAAGACGAGGGGCGATCCGGTTGGGTCGTCCCTCGTTTTGTGTTGTATGCCCTGCTTAGTCATTGCGTCGCAACGTTTTCTATGGGATGTGTACCAGGTCCCTAAAGTAAACGTTGCCCGTTGCCTCTTCGAACATCCATATGTTGAGGTAGATGTCGTTGAGGTCGTTGTTCACATCAAAGTCCGGGTCGTCGTAGGTGCCCACAAAGGTGAGCATGGCGCGCGTTTCCTCGCCCGCTGCGACCTGCTGGTGCATGTGCACATCGCGGACCACGCCGTTGACGTAGGCATAGGAGTCCACATCGCCAAACATCATGTCGACACCGGTGTTGTTGGTCACCGTAAAGACGAGCGCGGCGTCGCCGTAGCCATCGGTGTCCTTGCCCACGCAGGTAACATGGACGTTCTCGTCTGCCTCAAGGTCGATGGGGAACTGTTCTTGGGAATCGGGACCTAAGCTCTGGGGATCGACGATGTCCTCGTCTATTTTGTTGAAGCTCGCGGGGGGTTCGGTTTTCTCGATGGCTTTGGTGCTGCCAAGATCCGGTTCGCATGTTCCGGTTTTGCTGTTCGTTTTGCCACAGCCCACGAGGGTCAACGAGCACGTTGCGATGGCGAGCGCAGTCATGCAGAGGGTGCCTAGGCGTTTCATGGGTGCCTCCTTACCGTAAAGGATCTCGAAAGGTTCGTCGTTGCGCGACTTGCTGGCTGGCTTGTTGCAGAATGCCCCTTAACGTAAGTCTGATCGATAGGGGCTCGGGGAGGAATGCCCTTGGGGTCCGAACGGGCCTGTGGATTGGGACGCATGGCCCGTTCTTGGACCCTCGGACGCTTGCCTCATGGAGTCTTTAGTCCAATTGTCCTATTCTTGTGGAGAAGCTGTGCGCACGCTGACCTGCAGATTCGTACTGTGCTTGCACGTTTCCGCAGCTATTGGTATAGTTTGCTTGCAAATGAAGTTGTAATTGAAAGAAGTGGGGTTTCGGCCCCGCTTCTTTTTTGTATGGATGGAGGTGCCGCAATGGTCAAGACCAAGACCGAGCAGGCGATCATCGACGCGCTCGAGGCCGTCGCTCCCCAGCACGATGTCGACATCGTCGACGTCGAGCTCGTGGGTGCCACCAAGGCCCCCTGCGTGCGCGTGCGTATCGAGGGTGCCGAGGGTCAGAGCCTGTCGCTCAACGACGTCACGGCCAACACCAAGTGGGTCGGCGATGTGATTGAGGAGCTCGACCCCATCTCTTCGAGCTATACGCTCGAGGTGTCGAGCCCGGGTATGGCGCGCCCGCTGCGCCGCCCGAGTGACTTTGCCCGCTTTGTGGGCGAGAACTGCGAGCTCACCTCCACCGCCACCGAGGGCCGTCGCAAGTACGCCGGCAAGATTGCCGCCGCCACCGAGACGAACGTGACCCTCGAGCTCGAGGACGGCGAGTCCGTTACCCTCGATTTCTCTGATGTTAAAAAGTGCAAGTTGAAGCCCACCTACGACTTCAAGCCCGCGAAGGAAGGAAAGTAAGATGGCAGCATCCGACATGATGTCCGCCCTGATGGAGCTTTGCCAGGAGAAGCACATCGACCAGCTCTACCTGATCGACCGCCTGGAGCAGTCGCTCGCCAAGAGCTATGCCGAGATCCTGCATCTTGAGTGGGGCGCCAAGGTGACCATCGACCGCACCACCGGCAAGATCTACGTCTACCGCCTGGAGCCGATCGACGATTCCATGGACGAGGAGGGCAACTTCACCGAGTTCGAGGAGATCGACGTCACCCCCAAGAACACGAGCCGCATCGCTGCCCAGCACGCCAAGGCCGAGATCAACGCCATCGTGCGTAACTCCGCCCGCGAGCAGATCTACGAGGAGTTCTCCGGCCGCATCGGTGACCTCATCAGCGGTACCGTGCTGCAGTCCACGCCCGACTTCACGATCGTCAAGATCCGTGAGGGCGTCGAGGCCGAGCTGCCGCACTTCGATCAGCGTCGTTACGAGAACGAGCGCAACGAGCGTCCGATGGGCGAGCGCTACCTGCACAACCAGCACATCAAGGCCGTGATCATCGACGTTCGCGACCCCAACTCCAACCTGCAGCCGGTTCGCGGCGAGCACAGCCGTCCGCCGATTGTCATCTCCCGTACCCACCCCGAGCTCATGCGTCGTCTGTTTGAGCAGGAGGTGCCCGAGATCTATGAGGGCACCGTCCAGATCAAGTCGATCGCCCGCGAGCCCGGCCAGCGCTCCAAGGTCGCCGTCCACTCGCTCGACGACCGTCTGGATCCCGTGGGCGCCTGCGTCGGCCCCAAGGGCAGCCGTGTTCGCGCTGTCGTGGGCGAGCTCCGCGGCGAGCGCGTCGACGTCATCCTGTGGGATGCCGATCCTGCCGTCTACGTCGCCAACGCCCTGTCGCCCGCCAAGGTCACCCGCGTCCTCATCGACGAGGAGAAGGCCTACGCCGGCGTCATCGTGCCCGACGACCAGCTGTCCCTCGCCATCGGCAAGGAGGGCCAGAACGCCCGCCTCGCCGCGCGCCTGACCGGCTGGCACATCGACATCAAGTCCGAGACGCTTGCCGCCGACATCCTCAAGAACGTTCCCGTTCACGAGGAGCCCGCCGCCGACCTGATCGGTGACGAGGAGGACGAGGACGTCCGCCGCTGCGAGTACGTGTCTGAGGACGGCATCCAGTGCCGCAACCAGGCTCGTCCTGGCTCCCGTTTCTGCGGTGTCCACGACACCGACGCCTTCGATGATGCGGAGGACCTGATCTAGCGCGCGGTCGCGCCGGGCGGGTCCCGGCGCGTCTCCCACGCTCGTTCAGTCTCTAGGCACCCAAGGTGCCAGAAAGGGTAGGTGAAGTCATATGGCAAAAGTCCGTGTGTCCACCCTGGCCAAAGAGTTCGGCATGACCTCCAAGGAACTGATGGGTCATCTCGCCGATATGAAGATTCCCGCTAAGTCCGCTTCCTCCACCTTGGAGGACGCCTATGTCGCCATGGTCCGCAAGCAGCTCGCCTCGGTGATCGAGGCCCGCGCCCAGGAAGTCGAGGCCGCCAAGCAGGCCGAGGAGCAGGCAGCTGCCGCCGAGGAGGCCGCACGCGCCGCCGAGGCCGAGCGCGAGCGCATCGCCGCCGAGAAGGCCCGCGAGGAGGAGCGCCGCCAGTTTGCCGCAGCCCAGGCTGCCGAGGAAGCTGCCCGCGCCGAGGCAGAGGCCAAGAAGAAGGCCGAGCAGGAGCGCCTTGCCCGCGAGAAGGAGGAGGCTGCCCGCGAGGCCCAGCGCCGCGCCGTTCCCGCTTCCGACTCCGGTTCGCGCTTCCGTTCGCTGCTCGACCAGATCGCCGCACAGGAGACCGTGCTCAAGGAGAAGAAGGACGCCGAGGACAAGGCCAAGGCCGAGCGCGCCGCCGAGCGCGGTAACCGTCGTGGCGGCAACAACGACCGCCGCGGTGGCCGTCGCAACGATCGCAACGCCTCCGACAACAACTCCGAGCGCAACGCCTCCGAGAGCCGTCCGCACAGCCATCGCACCAACGCCAGCAACAACGTCGCTGCCGGCATGGACTTCCCCAACCCCGACAAGCAGGGCAAGGGCAAGAAGCGCAAGGGCGGTCACAACAACGAAGAGGACCACTACAGCCGCATGGCTCGCGAGGCCGAGGAGTACAGCCGCGAGAAGGTGCTCGAGGAGGCTCGTGCTGCCGTCGAGGAGGCCTCTCGCGAGTCCACCGGTCGCCGCAAGAAGCGCAAGGAGAAGCGCGAGCGCGAGGCTGCCAAGGCTCAGGAGGAGCGCAAGATAGAGGAGGCGCTGGCCCAGGGCGTGAACCCCGAGGACCTCGACGCCATCAAGGTCTCCCAGGGCGTTACCGTCCAGGAGCTTGCCGAGGCGCTCGACGTTCCGGCCAACGACATCATCAAGCGCCTGTTCCTGCTGGGTACGCCGCTCACCATGACGCAGTCCATGTCCGACGACCTCGTCGAGCTCGTCGCCGACGACCTGGGTCGTCAGATCAAGATCATCACCCCCGAGGAGGAGAACACCTTCTCGTTCTACGACGATCCCGCCGACCTTAAGCCGCGCGCCCCGGTCGTTACCGTCATGGGCCACGTCGACCACGGTAAGACGTCGCTGCTCGACGCCATCCGTCACACCGGCGTTGCTGCCGGCGAGGCGGGCGGCATTACGCAGGCCATCGGCGCTTCGCAGGTCATGATCAACGACCGCAAGATCACCTTCATCGATACCCCGGGTCACGCCACCTTTACGGCTATGCGTGCCCGTGGTGCCAAGGTGACCGACATCGTCATTCTGATCGTGGCTGCCGACGACGGCGTCATGCCCCAGACCGTCGAGTCGATCAACCACGCCAAGGCCGCCGGCGTACCCATCGTCGTCGCCGTCAACAAGATCGATAAGCCGGGCGCCAACCCCGACCGTGTGCGTCAGGAGCTCACCGAGTACGGCGTCATCCCCGAGGAGTGGGGCGGACAGAACATGTTCGTCAACATCTCGGCCAAGCAGAAGATCGGTATCGACGACCTTCTGGAGACTGTGCTGCTCCAGGCCGACGTGCTCGAGCTCAAGGCCAACCCGGACACCTTTGCCTCCGGCAACGTCCTCGAGGCCAAGCTCGACAAGGGCCGCGGCTCGGTCGCTACCGTGCTCGTGACCCGCGGTACCCTGCACGTGGGCGATACGCTGGTCGCCGGCCTTACCTACGGCCGCGTCCGCGCCATGCTCGACCCCAAGGGTCGCGCCGTCACCGAGGCCGGTCCCTCCGACGCCGTCGAGATTTTGGGCCTGCAGTCCGTTCCCAACGCCGGTGACGAGTTCCGCGTCTTCGAGGACGAGCGCGAGGCTCGCGCCCTTGCCGACGAGCGTTCGCTCAAGGCCCGTATCGAGGAGCAGAGCCGCGTCAAGCACGTCACGCTCGAGAACCTCTTCGAGACCATCGCCGACGCCGAGGTCAAGGAGCTCAACCTGATCATCAAGGCCGACGTCCAGGGTTCCATCGAGGCCCTTCAGGACTCGCTCGACAAGATGGATCAGTCCGAGGTTCGCATCAACACGATCCACTCCGCCGTTGGCGCCATCAACGAGACCGACGTCGTCCTGGCCGACGCCTCCAACGCCATCATCATCGGCTTTGGCGTCCGTCCCGACGGTAAGGCCCGCTCCGCTGCCGAGCGCGAGGGCGTCGAGATCCGTTGCTACGACGTCATCTATAAGTGCCTCGAGGAGCTCGACGCCGCCCGTATCGGCATGCTCAAGCCCACAGAGGTCGAGGTCGCCACGGGTACCGCGACTGTCCTGGACACCTTCAAGGTGCCCAAAGTCGGTATCGCCGCCGGTGTCCGCGTCGAAGAGGGCGAGATCGCCGCGACCGATTCCGTGCGCCTGGTGCGCGACGGTATCGTGGTCTTCAACGGCAAGATCGCCTCGATGCGCCACTACAAGGACGAGGCCAAGAGCCTCAAGAGCGGTTCCGAGGGCGGCATTGGCCTGGAGAACTTCCAAGACATCAAACCCGGCGACCAGATCGAGGGTTACCGCATCGACCAGGTTGCCCGTACCGAGTAGGGGGTAGCGCTATGAAGCAAACTCAGGCAACCCGCCGTCTGGGCGAGCAGCTTCGCGAGAAGCTCGGTTATATTCTGCTCTTTGAGGTTTCCGATCCGCGTCTCGACCTGGTTACTTTGACCGCGGTCGAGGTCGCGGTGGACCGTTCC